>NZ_JBSFKI010000008.1:0-286466 GCF_053598475.1 Kitasatospora sp. NPDC001119 | reverse complement strand
CTGGTGGATGAGCATCCGGGGGCGTTTGCGGGGGTTCGGACGGCGTTCACGGGTGGTGAGGCCGGTTCGGTGGCGCATGTGGCGAAGGTGCTGGGTCTGTTTCCGGGGTTGCGGGTGGGCAACGGGTACGGTCCGGCGGAGAGTATGGGCTTCACGACGTGCCACGCGGTGACCGAGGAGGATCTGGGGTCGTCGTCGTTGCCGATCGGGCGTCCGGTGGGCAACAAGCGGGTGTTCGTGTTGGACGAGTGGTTGCGTCCGGTGCCGGCGGGTGTGGTGGGTGAGGTGTATGCGGCGGGGGCCGGTCTGGCGCACGGGTATGTGGGTCGGGCGGGGCTGACGGCGGAGCGGTTTGTGGCGAATCCGCTGGGTGTGGCGGGTGAACGGATGTATCGCACGGGCGACTTGGGTCGTTGGCGTGCGGACGGGGTGCTGGAGTATGTGGGGCGTGCGGATGACCAGGTGAAGATCCGGGGTTTCCGGGTCGAGCCGGGCGAGGTCGCGGCGGTGCTGCTGGCGCACGAGGCGGTGGCGCAGGCCGCGGTCGTGGCACGCGAGGACCGGCCGGGCGACAAGCGCCTGGTCGGCTACGTGGTGCCGGTCGCGGGCCGGGAGATCGATCCCGACGAGCTGCGGCGTTTCGCCGTGGGGCGGCTGCCGCGTCACATGGTGCCGTCGGCGGTGGTGGTGCTGGAGGCGCTGCCGATCACGCCGAACGGCAAGCTGGACCAGCGCGCACTTCCCGCGCCTGCCGCCACCGCCGTCGAGCCGGGCGGTCGGGCGCCGCGTTCCGCGCAGGAGGAGATCCTGTGCGTGGTGTTCGCGGAGGTGCTGGGCCTGCCGTCGGTGGGGATCGACGACGACTTCTTCGCGCTGGGCGGGCACTCGCTCCTCGCGGCCCGGCTGATCAGCCGGATCCGCAGTACCTTCGGCGCGGAACTCGGGATCCGCGACCTGTTCGACGCCTCCACGGTCGTCGGCGTTGCCGAGAAGCTGAAGGACGGCCGCCCGGCGCGTCCGGCGTTGGTGGCGGGGGAGCGTCCGGAGGTGCTGCCGCTGTCGTTCGCGCAGCAGCGGCTGTGGTTCCTCGACCAGCTGGAGGGCGCTTCCGCGACCTACAACAGCCCGTTCGCGTTCCGGCTGCACGGGGCGGTGGACGTCGAGGCGCTCCGTGCGGCGATCGGCGACGTGGTCGGCCGGCACGAGGCGCTGCGGACGGTCTACCCGGCGGTCGACGGACAGCCCCGCCAGCTGGTGCTGCCGGCCGGTGAGGTCGAGGTGCCGTTCAGGGTCGAGCCGTGCGCGGCTTCGGAGGTGGCGGGGCGGATCGAGGCCGAGGCCTTCGCCGTCTTCGACCTCTCCGTCGAACTTCCCTTGCGGGTCGTGCTGTTCGCGCTTGGCGAGGACGAGTCGGTCCTGGTGCTGACCCTGCACCACATCGCCAGCGACGGCTGGTCCTCCGGTCCGCTCTGGCAGGGGGTCACGTCGGCCTACCGGGCCCGGCTGGCCGGAGCCGCCCCGGAGTGGGAGCCGCTGGCCGTCCAGTACGCGGACTACACCCTCTGGCAGCACAACCAGCTCGGCGAGGCTCTCGACCAGCAACTCGCCTACTGGTCCGAGGCGTTGATGGACGCGCCGCAGGAGGTGGCCCTGCCCTTCGACCGGCCCCGACCGGCCGCCGCGTCGCACGAGGGTGAGCTGTTGGAGTTCCATGTCGGCCCCGAGCTGCACGCGGAGTTGGATGCGTTGGCGCGTCGGCACGGTGTGACGCTGTTCATGGTCCTGCACGCGGGCCTGGCGGCTCTGCTGTCGCGGATGGGTGCGGGGACGGACCTCCCGATCGGCACGGTCGTCGCCGGGCGTTCGGATGAGGCCTTGGACGAGCTGGTCGGGTTCTTCGTGAACACCCTGGTCCTGCGGACGGATGTGTCGGGTGCGCCGACCTTCGGTGAGTTGCTGGGCCGGGTCCGGGATGCGGACCTGGCGGCGTTCACGCACCAGGACCTGCCGTTCGAGCGGCTGGTGGAGGAGTTGAACCCGGTGCGTTCGCTGGGCCGGCACCCGCTGTTCCAGGTGATGCTGGTCCTGCAGAACAACGAGGAGGGCAGCCTCCAGCTCCCGGATGTCGTGGTGAGTACGGAGTCGTTCGGGACGCCGCCCGCGAAGTTCGACCTCAACCTGACGTGCGTCGAGAACCGTGACGCCGCCAATGCGCCTGCCGGTATCACGGTGGTCCTGCAGTACGCGACCGATCTGTTCGACCAGGGGACCGCGGGTCTGGTGGCGGAGCGGTTGGTGCGGTTGCTCGGGGTGGCGGTCGGGGATCCGGAGGTTCCGGTGTCCGGCTGGGAGGTGTTCGACTCGCCTGAGCAGGAGCGGTACTTCCTCAGCCGGTCGGAGCGGGCCCGGGCCGGCGCGGTCGAGGCTGTGGAGGTGCAGGGGCATCGCGGTCCGAGGACGGCCCAGGAGGAGATCCTGTGCGCGTTCTTCGCCGAGGTTCTTGGTGTTCCGTCGGTGGGCATCGATGACAACTTCTTCGCCCTGGGCGGGCATTCGCTCCTGGCGACGCGCCTGATCAGCCGGATCCGCACGACCCTCAACGCTGAGCTCGGCATTCGCGACCTGTTCCGGAACCCGACCGTCGTCGGGGTGATGGAGAAGCTGAAGGAGGGCCGTCCGGCCCGTCCGGCGTTGGTGGCGGGTGAGCGTCCGGAGGTGCTGCCGCTGTCGTTCGCGCAGCAGCGGCTGTGGTTCCTGGATCAGCTCGAAGGCGCCTCCGCCACCTACAACAGCCCGTTTGCGTTCCGCCTGCACGGCGCGGTGGACGTCGAGGCCCTGCGCGGGGCGATCGGTGACGTGGTCGGGCGGCACGAGGCGCTGCGGACGATCTACCCGGCGGTCGACGGCCAGCCCCGTCAGCTTGTGCTGCCGGCCGGTGAGGTCGAGGTGCCGTTCAGGGTCGAGCCGTGCACGGCCGAGGAGGTGGCCGGGCGGATCGAGGCCGAGGCCTTCGCCACCTTCAGCCTCTCCGCTGAACTTCCGCTGCGGGTGGCCCTGTTCACCCTCGGCACGACCGAGTCCGTCCTCGTCCTGACCCTGCACCACATCGCCAGTGACGGGTGGTCCTCGGGCCCGCTCTGGTCGGGTATTGCCTCGGCCTACCGGTCCCGTCTGGCCGGCCTGGTCCCGCAGTGGGAGCCGCTGGCCGTTCAGTACGCGGACTACACGCTCTGGCAGCACAACCAGCTGGGCGAGATCCTAGACGAGCAGTTGAAGTACTGGCGTAACGCGCTGGGAGAGCTGCCGCAGGAGATGGCCCTGCCCTTCGACCGATCCCGTCCTGCCGCCGCGTCGCATGAGGGCGAGCTGTTGGAGTTCCATGTCGGCCCCGAGCTGCACGCGGAGTTGGATGCGTTGGCGCGTCGGCACGGCGTGACGCTGTTCATGGTCCTGCACGCGGGCCTGGCGGCTCTGCTGTCGCGCCTCGGTGCGGGGACGGACCTCCCGATCGGCACGGTGGTGGCCGGGCGTTCGGACGAGGCCCTGGATGACCTGGTCGGGTTCTTCGTGAACACCCTGGTCCTGCGGACGGATGTGTCGGGTGAGCCGACCTTCGGTGAGCTGTTGGGCCGGGTCCGGGATGCGGACCTGGCGGCGTTCACGCACCAGGACCTGCCGTTCGAGCGGCTGGTGGAGGAGCTGAACCCGGTGCGTTCGCTGGGCCGGCACCCGCTGTTCCAGGTGATGCTCGTTCTGCAGAACAACGACGAGGGCACGCTCCAACTCCCGGGCCTTACCGCTCAGCCCGAGTCCTTCGGGACACCGCCCGCGAAGTTCGACCTCAACCTCACCTGCGTCGAGAACCGTGACGCCGCCAACGCGCCTGCCGGTATCACTGCCGTTCTGCAGTACGCGACCGATCTGTTCGACCAGGGGACCGCGGGTCTGGTGGCGGAGCGGTTGGTGCGCTTGCTCGGGGTGGCGGTCGGGGATCCGGAGGTTCCGGTGTCCGGCTGGGAGGTGTTCGACTCGCCTGAGCAGGAGCGGTACTTCCTCAGCCGGGCGGAGCGGGCCCGGGCCGGCGCGGTCGAGGCTGTGGAGGTGCAGGGGCATCGTGGTCCGAGGACGGCGCAGGAGGAGATCCTCTGCGCGTTCTTCGCCGAGGTCCTCGGTGTGCCGTCGGTGGGTATCGACGACAACTTCTTCGCTCTGGGCGGGCATTCGCTTCTCGCGACGCGCCTGATCAGCCGTATCCGTACCACGTTGAACGCAGAGCTGGGCATCCGTGACCTGTTCCGTAACCCGACGGTGGTCGGGGTGATGGAGAAGCTGAAGGAGGGCCGTCCGGCCCGTCCGGCGTTGGTGGCGGGGGAGCGTCCGGAGGTGCTGCCGCTGTCGTTCGCGCAGCAGCGGCTGTGGTTCCTGGATCAGCTGGAGGGCGCTTCCGCGACCTACAACAGCCCGTTTGCGTTCCGCCTGCACGGCTTGGTGGACGTCGAGGCCCTGCGCGGGGCGATCGGCGACGTGGTCGGCCGCCACGAGGCCCTGCGGACGATCTACCCGGCGGTCGACGGCCAGCCCCGCCAGCTGGTCCTGCCCGCCCAGGACGTCCAGGTGCCGTTCAGGGTCGAGCCGTGCACGGCCGACGAGCTGGCCGAGCGGATCGAAGCCGAGGCCTTCGCCACTTTCAAGCTCTCGACCGAACTTCCCTTGCGGGTAGTGCTGTTCACTGCCACTGAAGGGGAATCCGTCCTCGTCCTGACCCTCCACCACATCGCCAGTGACGGGTGGTCCTCGGGCCCGCTCTGGTCGGGCATCGCCTCGGCCTACCGGGCCCGCCTAGCCGGCCTCGTCCCGCAGTGGGAGCCGCTGGCCGTCCAGTACGCGGACTACACGCTCTGGCAGCACAACGAGCTCGGCGCGACCATGGACCAGCAACTCGCCTACTGGTCCGAAGCGCTGAGGGATGCGCCGCAGGAGGTCGCTCTGCCTTTCGATCGGCCCCGCCCCGCCACCGCCTCGCATGAGGGTGAGCTGCTGGAGTTCCACGTCGACCCCGGCCTGCACGCCGAACTGGACGCCTTGGCGCGTCGGCACGGCGTGACGCTGTTCATGGTCCTGCACGCGGCTCTGGCGGCTCTGCTGTCGCGCCTCGGCGCCGGCACGGACATCCCCATCGGCACGGTGGTGGCCGGGCGTTCGGACGAGGCCCTGGACGACCTGGTCGGGTTCTTCGTGAACACCCTGGTCCTGCGGACCGACGTCTCGGCGGAGCCGACCTTCGGCGAACTGCTGGACCGGGTCCGGGACGCCGACCTGGCGGCGTTCACCCACCAGGACCTGCCGTTCGAGCGCCTGGTGGAGGAGCTGAACCCGGTGCGTTCGCTGGGCCGGCACCCGCTGTTCCAGGTGCTCCTGGTCCTGCAGAACAACGACGAGGGCACCCTCCAACTCCCGGGCCTCACCGCCCAGCCCGAGTCCTTCGGGACGCCACCCGCCAAGTTCGACCTCAACCTCACCTGCGTCGAGAACCGCGACGCCGCCAACGCGCCCTCCGGCATCCTCGCTGTTCTCCACTACGCCACCGACCTCTTCGACCGCGACACCATGACCCTGCTGGCGGACCGCCTGATCCGGCTGCTCGGGGTGGCCGTCGGGGATCCGGAGGTTCCGGTGTCCGGCTGGGAGGTGTTCGACTCTCCCGAGCAGGAGCGGTACTTCCTCAGCCGGGCGGAGCGGGCCCGGGCCGGCGCGGTCGAGGCTGTGGAGGTGCAGGGGCATCGTGGTCCGAGGACGGCGCAGGAGGAGATCCTGTGCGCGTTTTTCGCCGAGGTCCTCGGCGTACCGTCGGTGGGTATCGACGACAACTTCTTCGCTCTGGGCGGCCATTCGCTCCTGGCGACGCGCCTGATCAGCCGGATTCGTACCACGTTGAACGCCGAGCTGGGCATCCGCGACCTCTTCCGCAACCCGACCGTCGTCGGGGTGATGGAGAAGCTGAAGGAGGGCCGTCCGGCCCGTCCGGCGCTGGTGGCGGGTGAGCGGCCGGAGGTGCTGCCGCTGTCGTTCGCCCAGCAGCGGCTGTGGTTCCTCGACCAGCTCGAAGGCGCTTCCGCCACCTACAACAGCCCGTTCGCGTTCCGCCTGCAGGGCGCGGTGGACGTGGAGGCCCTGCGCGGGGCGATCGGCGACGTGGTCGGCCGCCACGAGGCCCTGCGGACGGTCTACCCGGCGGTCGACGGCCAGCCCCGCCAGCTGGTCCTGCCCGCCGAGGACGTCCAGGTGCCCTTCAGGGTCGAGCCGTGCACGGCCGACGAGGCCGCAGGGCGGATCGAGGCCGAGGCCTTCGCCACCTTCGACCTCTCCGCCGAACTGCCTCTGCGGGTGGCCCTGTTCACCCTCGGCGCGACCGAGTCCGTCCTGGTCCTGACCCTGCACCACATCGCGAGCGACGGCTGGTCCTCCGGTCCGCTCTGGCAGGGCATCGCCTCGGCCTACCGGGCCCGCCTGGCCGGCCTCGTCCCCGACTGGGAGCCGCTGGCCGTCCAGTACGCGGACTACACCCTCTGGCAGCACAACCAGCTCGGCGCGACCATGGACCAGCAACTCGCCTACTGGTCCGAGGCGTTGAGGGATGTGCCGCAGGAGGTCGCTCTGCCCTTCGACCGGCCCCGCCCCGCCACCGCCTCGCACGAGGGCGACCTGCTGCAGTTCCACGTCGGCCCCGAGCTGCACGCCGAACTGGACGCGGTGGCGCGTCGGCACGGCGTGACGCTCTTCATGGTCCTGCATGCGGCCCTGGCGGCCCTGCTGTCCCGCCTCGGAGCCGGCACGGACATCCCCATCGGCACCGTCGTCGCCGGACGTTCGGACCAGGCGCTGGACGACCTGGTCGGGTTCTTCGTGAACACCCTGGTCCTGCGGACGGACCTCTCGGACGCCCCCAGCTTCGGCGACCTGCTGGGTCGGGTCCGGGACACCGACCTGGCGGCGTTCACCCACCAGGACCTGCCGTTCGAGCGGCTGGTCGAGGAGCTGAACCCCGTTCGCTCCAGCTCCGTGCATCCGCTGTTCCAGGTGATGCTGGTCCTGCAGAACAACGACGAGGGCACTCTCCGACTCCCAGGCCTCACCGCCCAGCCCGAGTCCTTCGGGATGCCGCCCGTCAAGTTCGACCTCAACCTCACCTGCGTCGAGAGCCGCGACGCCGCTGGCGCCCCCTCCGGCATCCTCGCCGTTCTCCACTACGCCACCGAGCTCTTCGACCGCGACACCATGGCCCTGCTGGCGGACCGCCTGCTCCGGCTGCTGACCGCCCTGGTCGCGGACCCGGACCAGTCGATCGAGGCGGTCGACATCCTGAGCCCGGCCGAGCGCCGGCAGATCCTCGTCGAGTGGAACGACACCACGCGCGTCCCGGCGGACACCGGGCTGGTCCCGGAGGTCTTCGAGGGGCACGTCCGGCGGACGCCGGACGTGACCGCGCTCGTCTTCCAGGGCGATATTCTGACGTTCCATCAGCTCAACGCTCGGGCGAACCGCCTGGCGCGGCTGCTGATCGACCGCGGGGTGGGGCCGGAGCAGTCCGTGGCCGTCCTGCTCCCGCGGGGCACGGACCTGGTCGTCTCGCTGCTGGCGATCCTGAAGGCCGGGGCCTGCTACGTCCCGGTCGACCCGGAGTACCCGGTCGAGCGGGTCGGGTACATGCTCGACAACTGCCGGCCCGGCCTGGTGATCACCGGCGGGGACACCGCCGAGCGGTTCGCCGGTCTGGCCGGGCGGGTGCCGCACCTGCTGGACCTGGCGGAGCCGTCGCTGGGCGCCGAGCTGGCCCACCGGTCCGACGCCGACGTGTCGGACGCCGACCGGCTCGCGCCCCTGCGTCCCGAGCACGCCGCGTACGCCATCTTCACCTCCGGGTCGACGGGGACGCCGAAGGGCGTGCTCGTCGAGCACCGCTCCCTCGCCAACCTCGTCCACAGCCACCGGGAGGACGTCTACCGGGCCGACATCGCCTCGGCCGGCCGCCCCCTGCGGGCCGCCATGATCGGGGCGACGACCTTCGACGCCAGCTGGCTGCTGCTCTTCTGGCTGCTGGACGGCCACGAGCTGCACCTGGTGGACGACGAGACGCGCCGGACGCCGGAGCTCCTGGTCGACTACATCGACGGCGAGCGGATCGACTACCTGGAGACGACCCCGACGTACTGCCGGCAGCTGGTCGAGCTGGGGATGCTCTCCGAGCAGCGCGCCTCCCGCCCCCGGATCGTGGACGTCGGCGGTGAGGCCGTCGACGAGGCGCTCTGGGATGTTCTGCGGCGGGCCGGGGTCACCGCCAACAACCAGTACGGTCCCACCGAGTGCACCGTGTACAGCACGAACGCCGTGATCGGCGAGTACGAGCGGCCGGTCATCGGCCGGCCGATCCGCAACACCCGGCTCTACGTCCTGGACGACCGACTGCGGGTGGTCCCGCCGGGCGTTCCCGGCGAGCTGTACATCGCCGGGGAGAGCCTCGCCCGCGGCTACCTGGGCCAGCCGGGCCTGACGGCCGAGCGCTTCGTGGCGGATCCGTTCGGTGCGGCGGGCGAGCGGATGTACCGCACCGGCGACCTCGTGCGGTGGCGCGCCGACGGTGCCCTGGAGTACGTGGGCCGCGCGGACGACCAGGTGAAGATCCGGGGCTTCCGGATCGAGCCGGGCGAGGTCGCCGCGGTGCTGATGGCGCACGAGGCGGTGGCGCAGGCCGCCGTGGTGGTGCGCGAGGAGCAGCCGGGGGAGAAGCGCCTGGTGGGCTACGTGGTGCCGGTCGCCGACCGGGCGGCCGACCCGGAGGAGCTGCAGCGCTTCGCCGCGGGCCGTCTGCCGCGGCACATGCTGCCGTCGGCGGTCGTGGTGCTGGCGGACCTGCCGATGACCTCGCACGGCAAGCTGGACCAGCGGGCGCTGCCGGCGCCGGTCGCCGGTGCGGGAGGCGGCGGACGGGCCGCGCGCTCGGCACAGGAGGAGATCCTGTGCGCGGTCTTCGCCGAGGTCCTCGGGGTGCCGTCGGTGGGCATCGACGACGATTTCTTCCTCCTGGGCGGGCACTCGCTGCTCGCGGCCCGGCTGATCGGCCGGATCCGCACCGCCCTCGGCGCCGAGATCGGCATCCGGGACGTCTTCGACGCCCCCACCGTCGCCGCGCTCGCCGGCCGCTTGGACGACGCGGGGGACGGGGACGGCGCGCTCGCCACCCTGCTGCCGTTGCGCAGGAGCAGCGGCCCGGCGGCCCGGCCGCTGTTCTGCGTACACCCCGCGGCCGGCGTCAGCTGGGTCTACTCGGGCCTGCTCCGCCACCTCGACGGCGGCCGTGCCCTGTACGGTCTCCAGGCCCGCGGCCTGCTGGCCCCCGAGGCCGTTCCGGCCGGCCTCGACGCCATGGTCGACGACTACCTGGCGCTGATCCGCTCCGTCCAGCCGCAGGGCCCGTACGCGCTGCTGGGGTGGTCGTTCGGCGGGGTCGTGGCGCACGAACTCGCTGTCCGGCTCCAGGAGGAGGGTGAGGAGGTCGAGGCGCTCACCCTGATGGACAGCTTCCCGAGCGAGGGTGGCGGCGGATCGACCGAACCGGCCCGGGAGTTGACCGGTGCGGAGGCCGTCCGGGCGCTCCTGGAGTCGCTCGGCCACGACCCGGAGTCCGCGCGGGCCGCGGACGGTCCGTTCGCCCTGCTCGGCGACGCCGCGCTGGAGGCGATGGCCAGGGTCTTCCTCGCGAACATCGCGGTGCTGGACTCCTTCAAGTCCCGTACGTTCAGGGGCGATGTGCTGTTCTTCGAGGCGACCCGGGAGGAGCCGCGCCCCCCGGTGCGGCCGGAGGACTGGCGGGCCCACGTCACCGGTCGGATCGAGGTGCACCGGGTGACCGGGCGGCATGGTGAAATGACGAGGCCCGATCAGCTCGCCCAGATCGGCCCCGTTCTCGCCGCCTGGCTGGCCGGCGGGCGCGACCGGTCCTAGCCGGCGGGGCCGGCGGCCCGTGCGCCGACCGGCGTACGGGCCGCGCGGCGGTCCTGCTCCCCGCGCCGGCGTCGGCCGCGGGGTGCCGGAGGGGACGCAACCAGTGGGCGGCTCCGGGCAGTTCGGATTTCCTACCGCGACAGATCGGAGCGTTCAATGGGCAACGGCACACGTGGCGGCTTGCTCCGCCGCCACCGGGACTTCCGGCTCCTCTGGTTAGGCGAGACGGCGGGGCGCTTCGGCCAGTCGGTCACGGTCCTCGCCGTTCCGCTGATCGCCGTGTCGACCCTGCACGCCGACACCTTCGAGGTCAGCCTGCTGAGCGCGGCGCCCTGGGTGCCGTGGCTGGTCATCGGCCTTCCGGTGGGCGTCTGGGTGGACCGGCTGCGGCGCAGGCAGGTGATGTTCTGGGCCAACGTCGTCTGCTTCGCGCTCTTCGCCAGCGTTCCGGTCGCGGCGTGGGCCGGAGTGCTGGGGGTGACCCAACTGCTGCTCGTGGCCCTGCTCGCGGGCGCCGCCACGGTGTTCTTCCAGACCGCGTACACCGCCTACCTGCCGGACCTGGTGAAACCGGAGGACCAGGCCGAGGGCAACGCCAAGCTCCAGGGCAGCGCCTCCGCGGCGCAGATCGCCGGGCTCGGCTGCGGCGGCCTGCTCATCCAACTCGCGGGCGCCGCCAACGGGATGCTGGTCAACACGACGACCTTCCTGCTGGCGACCCTCTGCCTGGTCGCCATCCGGCACCGGGAGTCCGCGCCCGAGCGGGTCCAACGGCCGCGCGGCGCCATGGCTAAGGAGATCAGGGAGGGGCTGGGACTGCTCTTCGGCGACCCCTTCCTGCGGAGCCTGGCGCTCTTCGGAGCGGCGTCCAACCTCGCCCTGACCGGGTACCAGTCGCTCATGGTCGTCTTCCTGGTCCGTGAGGTCGGCCTGTCCTCCGGCGAGATCGGCAGCCTCGCGATGGTCAGCGGAATCGGCGGTGTGCTGGGGGCGTTCGTCGTGCGCCGGGTCAGCGCCAGGCTGGGCAGCGGACGCGCCCTGCTGGTGTTCGAGCTGGTGCTGCCGGCGCTGGCCCTGCTCATCCCGCTGGCCGGCCCCGGGTGGGGCCTGCTGATGATCGTCCTCGCCTACAGCGGGGTGGCGATCGGCATCGTGGCGGGCAACGTCATCAAGTCCGGGTTCGTCCAGAGCTATGTCCCGAGCGCCGTGCTCGGCCGGCTCGTGGCGAGCTCCGCGTTCCTCAACTACGGCACGATGCCGCTGGGCGCCCTGCTCGGGGGCGCGCTCGGCACCTGGCTCGGCCTGCGCCCGGCCCTGTGGATCCTGACCGCGGGCGTACCGGCGGCGGCCCTCTTCCTCTACTGCTCCCCGATCCGCCGCCACCGGGACCTGCCGACCGGGCAGCTGCCCGGGCACCGGCCGCAGGCCGAGCCGGAAGCGGTCGAGGCGGTGCGGTAGAGCTTGTCGCGGAAGGTTCGGGCGCCGGGGCGGGGCACCTGAACGGGGGAGTCCCCCGCGCGGCGGGCGGGTGCGGCCGGTGAGCATGTAGTCCGACCGCCCGTGGCGCCGGGCCGGGTCCGCGGCGCGCGTCGGCGGGCGGGCACGGCCGCCCCGGGAACCCGCGGCGCAGGCCCGCGAGCCCCGCCGGGGGACTCCCCGAGGAAGGAAGCACCCGCCATGGAGGCATCGGCACAGATCGGCGTGACGGGGCTCGCGGTGATGGGCCGCAACCTGGCGCGGAACTTCGCCCGCAACGGCTACACGGTCGCGGTGCACAACCGGAGCGAGGGCCGGACCAAGTCCCTGGTCGAGGAGTTCGGCCACGAGGGCGCGTTCGTCCCGGCGTGGTCGCCGCAGGAGCTGGTGGCCGCACTGGAGCGCCCCCGCCGGCTGCTGATCATGGTGAAGGCCGGCCGGGCCGCCGACGAGGTCATCGAGGAGTTCGCCCCGCTGCTGGAGGCGGGCGACATGCTCATCGACGGTGGCAACGCCCACTTCGCCGACACCCGCCGCCGGGAGCGGGCGCTGCGCGAGCGCGGCATCCACTTCGTCGGGACCGGCGTCTCCGGCGGGGAGGAGGGCGCGCTGCACGGCCCCTCGGTGATGCCCGGCGGCTCCGCCGAGTCCTACGCCGTCCTCGGCCCGATGCTGGAGCGGATCAGCGCCCACGTGGACGGCGACCCGTGCTGCACCCACATCGGCACCGACGGGGCCGGGCACTTCGTGAAGATGGTGCACAACGGCATCGAGTACGCCGACATGCAGCTCATCGCCGAGGCCTACCACCTGCTGCGGGAGGTCGGCGGGTACGCCCCCGCCGAGATCGCCGAGACCTTCCGGCGCTGGAACGAGGGGCGGCTCGACTCCTACCTGATCGAGATCACCGCCGAGGTGCTCGCCCACACCGACGCCGCCACCGGCGAGCCCTTCGTCGACGTCGTCCAGGATGCCGCGGAGCAGAAGGGCACCGGGCGCTGGACCGTCCAGACCGCTCTCGACCTCGGCTCCCCGGTCACCGCCATCGCCCAGGCCACCTTCGCCCGGGTCGCCTCCGCCCGGGCCGAGCTGCGGGCGGCCTACCGGCCGCTGCCCGGGGGCGGCCGGCAGGAGTTGCGCCCGCACGAGGCCGAGCGCTTCACCCGGGACGTCGAGCAGGCCCTCTACGCGTCCAAGGTCATCGCCTACGACCAGGGCTGGACGATGATCCGCGACGCCGCGGCCGAGTACGGCTGGGACATCGACCTGGGGGCGGTGGCGAGGATCTGGCGCGGCGGCTGCATCATCCGCGCCGCGTTCCTCGACCGGATCCGCGCCGCCCACGCGGCCAACCCCGACCTGGTCAGCCTGCTCGCCGAGGAGGAGTTCGCGGCCGAGGTCTCCGACGCCCAGGCGGCCTGGCGCACGGTGGTGGCCGGCGCGGCCCAGCACGGCATCCCGGTGCCGGCCTTCTCCGCCGCGCTCGCCTCCTACGACACCCTGCGCAGCCCGCACCTGCCCGCCGCGCTGATCCAGGGGCAGCGCGACTTCTTCGGCGCCCACACCTACCGCCGCACCGACCGCCCGGGCAGCTTCCACACCCTCTGGGCCGAGCCCGGCCGCCCCGAGGTGCGGACGGACGGCGGGACGGCGTAGCCGGACGGCCCCGGCGCCCCGGGGGGCGGGCGTCAGGGCTTCTCCGGGGCGGGCCTCAGGGCGTCTCCGGGACGGTCTTCCGCTCCGCCGCCCGCTCGATCTCCGCGAGCATGTCGCGTGGGAACCAGAGGCTGCTCGCGCCCGCGAGGGCGACGGCCGCCGAGCCGACCAGCACCGGCACGATGCCGACCCGGGAGGCGAGCCACCCGCCGAGGAAGGCGCCGACGGGCAGGGTGGCGGTCAGCACGGCCTGGAGGAAGGCGTTGACGCGGCCCAGCAGGTGGGCGGGGGTGACGAGTTGGCGCCCGGTGGTCATGGCGATCGACCAGATGGTGGCCATCAGTCCGAACAGCAGCTGGTACAGGACCAGCACGGCGAAGGACAGCCCCAGGGAGGCCGCCGGGATGAGGAAGAGGGCGGCGCCCGCGCCCACGGCGCACAGCCGGATGGCCCGGGCCATGCCCAGCGCCCGGGTCACGGAGGTCGCGACCAGCACGCCGGTGCCCATGCCGACGGCGTACGCGGCGTAGACCGTGCCGAGCTGCCACGGGGACAGCTGCAGTTCCCGGTCGGCGTACAGGACGAACAGGCCGCCGCCGGCCCCGCCGCCGAGGTTGAGCCCGGCCGCGGCCAGCGCCTGGCGGCGCAGCAGGGTCTCGCGCCGGATGACCGCGAGGCCCTCCCGCAGGGCGTCGAGGCGGGAGCGCGCGCCGCTGCCCGCCTCCTGCGCGGACCGGTTCAGCGCGGCCGGCAGCGCGAGGAACAGGGCCCCGCCGACGAGGTAGGCGGCGCACTCGACCAGCAGCGCCGGGGCCGGGTCGATCAGGCCGATCAGGATGCCGCCGAGCGCCGGCCCGCCGATCAGGCCGATGGTCCGGGCCCCGGTGAGCGAGGAGTTGGCCGGCAGCAGGCGGTCCGGGGGCACCACGCGGGGCAGACAGGACTGCAGCGCGACGCCCTGCGCGGAGTTCAGCGCCCCGGAGGCGGCGGCCGCGGCGAACAGGTGCGGCCAGGTCAGGCCGTCCAGCGCGGCGGCGAGCGGCACGCTGCCGATGGCGGGGACCTGCAGCCAGGACACCGCTACCAGCATCCGCCGCAGCCGGGCCCGGTCGACGGCCACGCCGATCAGCGGGCTGAGCAGGACGCCGGGCAGGTAGGTCATCGCCATCAGCGCCGAGGCGCCCAGCGGGCCGGCGTGCAGGTGGGCGATGGCCAGCAGCGGCAGCGCCAGCGCGGTGACCTGACGCCCCACCGAGCTGGTCATCTGCTCCGTGACCAGCAGCAGCAGCGGCCGGTGCCGGCGCAGCGGTACGGATTCCGGGGCCTTGGCCGGGGCCGGGGTGGCGGCCGGGGTCGTGGCCGGGCCGGACTTCGGGGGTATGGACGACTCCTCGGCCGTGGAGGATCCCATGTATCAAACTCCTGTGTCGGGCACGGTCCAGTGGCGGATACGGGGCGGGAGCGTCACCGCCCAGCCCCGGGTGACGAGTACGAGGCCCTCGGACGCCGGCACGGACACCGCCTCACGGCCCGTACTGCCGAGGTCGTCCAGGGCGGTGGGGGTCAGGCAGGCCTGGAAGGTGGCCACCAGGTCGGGGTGGTCCAGGGCGAGGCGGGCCGAGGGGTCCGGGGCGCGGCGGTCGCGGACCTGGAGGACGTCCGGTCCCCGGATGCGCAGGCCCCACGTGCTCTCGGCGGCCCGTGGCGGGGAGTCACGGAAGTAGTCCATGCCGATGATGTTGTCGACCGCGATGACGTCGAGCAACTTGTGCTGGTGGACGAGCCGTTCGGTCTCGGACTACGCCCGGCTCGCGGCCGTGGAGAAGGCGTACGACCCGGCCGACGTCCTGCGCGGCAACCTGAACATCCGACCCGAGGACGAGTAGGGGCAGGCGGCGTCGGTGGTCCGGGCCTAGTCCGGCGCGGAACCGCCCGGCCCGGCGACCAGCCAGTGCGCGGGCAGCTCGATCCGGGAGCCGTCGGCGGCGGACTCCGTGGTGGCCAGCGGCAGTTCGCCGGTGGCGAGGACGTCGAGGCCGGCCGTGCGGAACAGCTCCGGGAAGACCGCGTCGGCGACCTCGGCGGGGGCGAGCCCGTGCGAGAACACCGGGCGCAGCTTCGGCGGCGGACCGTCCGGGGCGTGGACGAGCTCGCCCAGCACGCCCTTGGCCGCCTCGGCGAGCTCGAACACGAAGGCCCGGCCGCGGTCCCCGAGCAGGATGTGAATGGCCTCGACCACCCGTGGGCGGTCCGCCGGCTCGCTCTGGTGGATCACCCCGCGCACGTACACGTTGGCGTCGCCGAGGCGCTGGTGGAGCGCCCGGACGGCCTCGGGGTCGGTGGCGTCCAACCGGGTGAACTCGGCCCGCCCGGCCGGGTCGCAGCGCCGGGCGAGGTCCAGCGCGGCGGCGGACAGGTCGACCCCGAGGGCGAGCGGGAAGCGCTCCGCGAGGAAGCGGGTCTGGGTGCCGTTGCCGCAGCCCAGGTCGACGATGGGCAGCGCGGGGTCCGCCAGGTGCGGGCGGAGCAGCGTGAGGTGGCGTTCGGCGCTGCGGGCCGGCTCCGCGTCCCAGATCACCCCGCCCGGTTCCTCGGGCGCGTCGCGCCAGAAGCCCTCCCAGGCGTCCAGGTACCGACTCGTCACGCTCATGGCGGAGGCCTCCGGGTGGTGCGCGGGGTGTCTGGCTCGTGTCTATCGGTACCCGGCCGGGGCGGCAAGCGGGTACCGGCGGGCGGCGGCGGGCGCGCGCGGACGGCGTGCGGGGGGCGCGTACGACGGCGCGCGGGATCGGCTCGCGAGGTCGGCCCGCAGGGTCAGCCCGCGGCGCGCGCCTGGCGCAGCAGGTAGAGGCCGGAGGCGGCGGCGAGCACCGCCATGCAGGCGGCGAAGACCAGGCCCGCGTGCGTCAGGCCGAGCGGCCCGGTCAGCAGGCCCACCCCGATGACCGGGATCGAGATGCCGAAGTAGGCGACCACGAACAGCGCCGAGAGGGCGCCGCCGCGGTGCTCGGGGGGAGCGGCCGCGGCCACCTCGCCCACCGCCCCGCGCAGGCCCATGCCCTGCCCGGCGCCGCCCGCCAGGGCGCTGAGCACCAGCGGCGGCAGGCTCTCCCAGGCGAGCGAGGCGGCCAGCAGGGCCATCCCGGCGATCAGCACCAGGCAGCCCAGCGGCACCGCCCGGGCGGTGCCCAGCCGGGGCACCAGGAGCTGGCCGAGGGTGGAGGCGAAGAAGGCCGTGAAGACGACCAGGCCGACCACCGCGCGGTTGTGGACGCCCAGACCGGTGGCGAGGAAAGCGGGACTGACCGAGGTGAACAGGCCCAGCAGGGAGAAGCCAGCGAACGCGGCGATCCCGGCCGGGACGAACACCCGGCGGACCTCCGGTGGCAGCGCCGGCCGGTCGGGCCGGGCCGTGCGCAGCGGACGGGCCCCCGCGACCGTCTCCGGGAGCATCCAGGTGAGGGCGAAGGAGACCGCGAGCAGCCCCAGGTGCACGACGAACGGCAGTACCAGCGGGTACGGGGCGTACTGCGAGAGCAGGCCCGACAGCAGCGGACCGCAGCCGAGCCCGCCCATGTTGGCGGCGGTCGCGACGAAGCCCGCGCGGGCCTGGTGCCCGGGCGGGGCGAGCTCCAGCACGTACGCCGTCCCGGTGCCGGTGAACAGGCCCGCCGAGAACCCGGACAGCAGTCGGCCCAGGCAGAGCAGGGCGACGCTGTCCGCGGTCAGGAAGACCACGGCGCTGGCGGCCGAGCAGACCAGCCCGCAGAGCAGCACGGGCCGGCGCCCGACGGAGTCCGAGACGTTGCCGATCAGCAGCAGGACGCCGATGACACCGAAGGCGTACACCGCGAACACGACCGTCACCGTCAGTTCGGAGAAGCCGAGCTTCTCCTGGTACAGGCCGTAGAGCGGGGTGGGCAGCGTGGTGCCCGCCATGCAGACGGCGAACGCGGCGGCGGCGACGAGGTGGCCCACCCGGGCCGTACCAGGCCCGGCGGTCCGACGATCGGTCATTCGCCCACGATAGGCGCGCACCCGGGAGGGGGGCCGTGCCGTGCGGGGGAGCGCTGCGCCGAATGGCCGTCCGGCCGTGCCCGGCGGCTACCGGGCGCGGGAGGGCGGGGTCAGCGGTCCGGGTGCCAGGTGGATTCGAGGGCGGTGGTGCCGTCCGGCCGGGGCACGGGGTGCCAGCGGGCGCGCAGACCGGCCGGACGGGCGGCCGGCCGGGGCGCGCCCAGGGCACCGAGCACGGTGCTGTCGAGCGGGCTGGCGGCCAGCCGGTCCAGCACCCGCGCGCAGGCGCCGCGCAGGCCGTGGCCGTGGCGGCGCGCGTCGGGGACGTCGGAATGGAAGGCAGCGAGGACGGACATGCGGCTCACCTCCGGAGCGACCTGCGGGTCGTGCAGGCGTGGTCCGTCCAGCTTCGGGCCGTCCGGGGGCACCGGGCTCCGGATTGACGGGCTATTGACGGCTGCCGACACTCCGCTGACGAACTGCTGACGCGGAGGCGGTCTCTGTGCCCGCCGCCGTTGGTCCCCGCGCCCGCCGCCGTCGGTCCCGGACCCGCTCGGCGGAGGTCCGCCCGGTGGCGGGACGCGGGGTCAGCCCGTCGCCTGCCCGGCCTCGCCCTGGTGCATCCAGGCGATGACGTCCAGCACCCGCAGCACGCCGATGTCCTCGCCGATCCCGGCCTCCGTGCGGAGCTCCGCCAACCGGGCGCGGAACGCCCCGCCGTCCGCGCGCAGGGCGTCGGCCAGCGCGGACCAGAAGGTGGTGTCGACCTTCGGCCGCCGGAAGAGCGCCTTCACCCGGATGTCGTAGACGGGTATCAGGTGCGGCCGCTTGCGGGCCAGCAGCTTGCCCGCGACGACGGGGCCGACGCCGTCCGGCTTGCCCGGGTAGGCGGCGCGGGGGTTCGCCAGTCGGTCCCACAGTTCGGCGGCCGGTCCGCCGGGGGCGATCAGCGGGGCACTGGCCGGGTCCTCCAGTCGGGCGTCGCGGGGGATCGCGGACAGCAGCCGGCCCCAGTGCCCGTCGGGGTCGGTGAGCAGTTCGACGGCTCCGTGGGGCTCGACCGAGACGCTCAGCATGGTGATCGCGAGCAGGTCGTCGGCGGTGAAGGCGTCCGCCGTCTCCGGGCGGTCACCGCCGTCGGCGAGCCGCTCGAAGTGGGCGCCCGTGTAGTAGTGGTCGCCCTTCGCCCGCCGCCGGGTGAAGTAGTCACGCAGCAGCCGGACGGAGGCCCCGGTGTCCCCGTACACCGGGGGAATCCACAGCGCCGTCATGAGGGACCCCCTTCGAATCCGTGCGTCCGGGGGCAGTGTGGCAGAGGGGTCCGACAATCCGGTCCGGGGGCTGGTGAACCGGGCCGGTGCCGGGGGCCGTAGGACCGTAGTGGGCGCGCAGCGGTGCGTCCGCGAAGCGGCGGGCGCGTCCGCGAGGAACCCGGGAGGAAGTGGATGCAGTCCCGACGCGACCAGGTGCGGGCGCACCCGGTCGTGCTGAAGAGGCCGGTCCCGGATGCGTTGCGGGTGGAGCCCGACGTACCGGACACCCCCACCCGGGGCGCCACGACGGGCCCGGCGGAGGAGGAGTGATGGGCGCTGTGGAGGCCCCGGAGGCGGTCGGCGCCTCGACGCTGCGGGCGCTCGGCGCGCACTACGTGATCGCACCGCCTGGCGCGGAGGCCGACGGACTGGCCGAGGCGCTGGCGCCCGTACGCGCCCAGCCGGGCGCGCTGCTGCTGCTCGCCGCCGCCGAGGACGCGGCGCCCGTCCTGCTCGCCTCGCTGGACGAACTCGCCCGGGCCGCGCGCGGGCGCGACGCCGACGTGCTGGTGCTGGCCGCCTCCGGACTGGCCGCGGTCGGCCCCGACGGCCGGCGGCCCGCCGAACTGCTCGCCCGGCGCAGCGGGTTGACCGTCGTCGCACCGGACACGGTGGTCAGCGTCGAGCCGGACGGCACCCTGCCGGCCGTGGACGGGACGTGGTGGCGCTGCCGGCCCGGCGGGGGAGCGGAGCCGCTCGGCGGCCGCTGGCCCGCCGACGCGACCATCACCCCGCTGGCCGGCGGGGCGTACTGGATCACCGACGCGGCGGTGGGACCGGTCCGCCCCGCCGTGCTGGACCGGGCCTTCGCACCGCGCGACCGGCTGCTGATGATCATCGGCGCGCCCGCCCGGTCACTGCCCAGCGGTGCCCAACTGGCCAGTGCGGCGACCCTGTTGAAGGAGCAGGCGCCCCATCGGGAGTACCTCGCGCTGAGCGCGCCGTGGGCCGCGCCGCTCGAACTCATCGAGACGGCCGCCGTGCTGGCCGCCTCGCTCGGGCAGGAGGTGCGGGCGGCGATCGGCGTGCCGGTGGCCAGGTCGGGCGTGCCGGGGGCGCCCGGGTGCGGCGTGCGGCACGTCCACGTGGCGCCGGACGGGGGCGAGGGCTGGGAACCGTACCTCATCGAGTTGTCCGCCCGCCCGCGCGAACGCACCGTCACCGCCGTCGGCTGGCGCGTCGGGCCCGGCCCGGGTGTGGGGTCTGGGGCGGAGCGCTTTCCGGCTCTCCCCGGTCCGGGTGCGGGGCCCGGTCCAGGTCGCTTCCCGGCCTTTCCCGGCCCGCCTCCGGTGCCCGGCGCGGGGCGCTACCCGGTCTTCCCGGGCCCGGCTGTGGGGCCTGGGGCGGGGCGTTTCCCGGCTCTCCCCGGCCCGCCCGCGGGGCCCGGAGTGGGGCGGCTTCCCGCTCTCCCCGGCCCGCCCGCGGTCCCTGGGGCGGGCCGTTTTCCGGCTCTCCCCGCGCCGCCTTCGGTGCTCGGGGCGGCGCGCTACCCGGCCTTTCCCGGCTGGGAGGTGGAGGCGGTGGCGGCCGGAGTGTGGTTGCGCCCGGCCGCGACCCCGGAGCGGGGCCCCCGGCTGCGTCGGCCGGACCCGGTACAGCCCGTGCTGGTCGTGGGCACGCCGGGCCGCCCGGTTCCGGACGCGGTCTGGGACCACCTCGGTACGGTGCTGGGCTCGCTCCCGGCCGGGCCGGTACGCCTCGCGCTCGTGGTGGCGGGGGTGTTGGACGTGGAGTCGGCCGCGGTGGGGCGGTTCTGCGCGCGGCAGTACGGGCTGGACTGGGTCGGCGAGGAGGTGGTCGAGGCCGCGGAGGTGCGGGTGGCCGTGCTCGGTTCGGAGCCGGTGCCGACTTCGGTAGGGGCGTTGGCGGCGGAGGCTCCAGGGGAGGCCCATGAGGGAACAATATTGGCCCCTGAGGTGGTCGCGGAGGAGCCCGATGAGGAGGAGTCGGTTGCCGAAGTCCTGGTAGCAGAGCCCGAGTTGCTCGCTGGGCCTGAGGTGGAGGAGCCGGTCGCCGAGGCCCCGGAAGTCGATCCCGAGCCCGAACCAGTGCTGCCCGCTGCGACGCCCCCGGCCCCGGAACCGTCCCCAGAGCTGGAGCCGGAGCCGTCGGAGCCCGCCACCCCCGCCGGGGACGGCGAGGCCCTGGTCGCCCAACTCGGCTCCGCCTACGAGCCCTTGGCTCGGCGGGCCGAGGACGTCGCCACCCGGCTGCCCGCCCTGCGCGCGCAGGCGGAGGAGGGCGACCAGGGGCCCGAGCTGGTCGCCCTCCTGCTGCACGCCGGGGACTCCGGCCCCCTGGCCCCGCGCGCCGAACTCCTCGCGGCGGCCCGCTCCGGCGAGCCCGGCCGCTACGGCCCGTACCTGCGCTGCCTGGCCGCCGGCCTGCGGCGGCTGCCCGGGTACTACGGCGGTGTGCTGGTCGCCGGTCCGGCGCGGGCCTGCGACCTCGCCGCGTACGCCCCGGGCACGGTGCTGACCGAGCGGGCCCCGGTGACCGCCCTGGCGGTGCCCGAGGCGGACCTGGGGGAGGACGTCGGGATCGAGTTCGCCATCTGGTCCGTCGGCGGCCGCCGCAGCTCGGCCTTCGGCGAGCCGGGCGACCCGCCCATGGTGGTCTTCGTCCCGGGCGCGGAGTTCGAGGTGGTCGAGGTCCAGCCGGCGGACCCGGAGGAGGGCCGTCCGGCCCGGGTCCTGCTCCACGAGATCGGCGGCGTCCGCCCGAGCCCCGAGCGGCTGCGCACCTGGCTCGCCCGCCGCGACGCCGTCGCCCCCGCCGACCGGGTCCGCCCCGCCGACCCCTCCCGCTACGCCCTCGACCTGGGCGTCGGCTCCGGCCCCGCCGACTGACTGTCGGTGGGGCCGGATACGGTGCGTCCCGGAGCCGGACCACAGGAGGGGTCATGGAAGCAGGGGAAGCATCCGTCGCCGCGCTGAAAGCCGTCATGTCGCCGCACGACGGCGCCGACGAGCAGGTGGACTGGGCCGCGGTGGGCCAGGCCTGGGGCGTCCGGTTCCCCGCCGACTACGTGGCGTTCATGGCCACGTACGGGGCCGGTGGAATCGACGAGGCGTTCGGCGTCCTGGCCCCCGAGGCGAGCACGGCACCGCCCGAGGGCCCGGGCTTCGGCAGCGCGGCCGGGGAGACCGCCATCCTGCGGAGCCTCTGGTCGACCGAGGGCGGGCCGGCCGGCGTCGAGGCCGGGCCGGACTCGGTGATCGCGTGGGGGGTGAGCTGCGGGGCGGACGTCCTCGGCTGGCTCACGGTCGACGACGACCCCGACAGGTGGCCGGTCCTGGTGTGGGAGCGTCACGGGTCGCCGAACTGGCAGCTCTACGACTGCGGGATGGCGGAGTTCCTGCGCCGCCTGTTCACCGAGGGCTTCGACCGCTGTCCGCTCAGCGACGCCTCCCTCTGGGGCGATCCGTCCCCGCACTTCGTCCACTGGCGTGAGGAGCGGCGCCGCATCGAGGAGCGGTTGGACCCGTACACCGGAGAGCCGCTCTCCTGGTCCTTCTGAACCACCCGGTGAACCCCGCACGGGCGGCCGGCCGTCGGACGGAACACAGGGACGTGGTCGGTGGGAGGGGCGCGGGGTGGGACCCGGCCGGTGGCGGGCGCGGAGCCGGTCCGGACGGTCGGGTCCGAGGCGCGCCGATTTCGGCTGAACCGGTTCGGCCGTGCGGGCCGTAGCTCCCCACAGGAGTGTCATCGAGCACAGGGGATGCATGGTGGGCGAGGAGCAGCGCGGCGGGCCGGAGCGGAGGCCGGGCGGCTTCCGGCTCCCGGCGGTGAACTGGGCGTTGGCGGCCGAGGCGGACCAGGGGAAGCCGCCGGAGGCGCCCGTGAGCGCGGAGACGGCGGCGCCGCCCGCGCAGCCGGGCGCCGATGGCGGTGGCGGTGCCGGTACCGGTGTCAGTGCCGGGGTCACCGGCGCTGCGACGAGCGGGGCGCGGCCCGGGCCGAAGTCCGAGGCCGGGTCCAACCCCGCGAGCCCCGCGCCGACGGTCCCGCCCGCGCGGCTGGGTGCCGGTCCCGAGGCCGGCGCCGGGTCGAAGCCCGCGAGCCCCGCGGCGCCGGTGCCGCCCGCGGGGTCGGGCGCCGAGGCCGGTGTCAGCGCCGGGTCCAAGCCCGCGAGTTCCGTGCCGGTGGTGCCGCCCGCGACGTCGGGTGCCGGTGCCGGGTCCAAGCCCGCGAGCCCCGCGCCGACGGTGCGGCCCGCGCAGCCGGGCGCCGGTGCCAATGGCGGTGCCAGTACCGGTGTCAGTGCCGGGGTCACGGGCGCTGCGACGAACGGGGCACGGCCCGGGGCGAAGTCCGAGGCCGGGCCCAGGTCCGCGAGCGCCGAGACGGCGGTGCTGCCCGTGCAGCCGGGCGCCGGTGTCGGCGCCGGAGTCGGTGTCAGTTCCAGGGCCACGGGCGCCGCGACGAACGGGGCGCGAACCGGACCGAAGCCCGCGTCCGGGCCCAAGTCCACGGTTGGAGCCAGGCCCCCGGCCGGGACCGGTATCGGGCCGGCGCCCCTGCCGTCCCCCGCCAAGGGCCCGACGGCACCCGTCGGCCCGGCGACCCCCGCGGGGCCCGTGGGTCCGGGGGACCCTGGGCCGCGCACCGGCCGGGTCTCCCGTCCGATGATCGCCGCGGCCGTCGCCGTCGGCCTGGTGCTGGTCGGCACCTCCGTGATGGTGACCCAGCGCAGCGGCAGCGACCCGCACGGACCGGCCCAGGCCGACGCCCCGCCCGCCAACGTCCCCGGCTTCGACGAGCACGGTGGCACCGCCGGCGGCGTCGCGCCCGACGGGCAGTCGGGCTCGGCGGCACCGCAGCCGGACGGTTCGGCCGCACCGGCGTCGGGCGACCAGGCGGCCTCGGCCCCGAACGGCACCGGCGGCGGCGCTGGTGGCGGGGCCGGCGGTGGCGGGGGCGGTGCCGGTGCGGCCGCTCCTCCCGGCGTCGGGGCCAACCTCGCTGGGGGCGGCGCGGGTTCGGGCGGTGGGGGCGATCGCGCGCAGGGCGGTGCGGCCGCCGCCTCGGGTGGTTCGGGCGGCGGTGGCCCGGCCGCCGGTGGCACGGGCGGCGGCGGTGCGGCCAACCCGGCGCCGAACCAGCCGGCCCCCAACCAGCCGGCTCCGAACAAGCCGGCTCCGAACCCGTCGCCGCCCCAGCAGCCCGTGCCCCCGGCCGCCAAGCCGCCCGCACCGGTCACCGTGATCGCCGGCCCGTACTGCTCGGGCGGCGGCCAGTACAAGACCAACGGCTGGTTCGACCAGGGCAGCAGCGGTTGGCGCAACAACTCCGGTGGCTACAGCGGCGACGGCTGCAACGGCACCTACGCCTCGATGCCGATGTCCGGCAACGCCAACAAGGACGACAACGGCAACTCGGTCGTCTGGACCTTCACCGTGGACAAGGTCACCAGCTGCACCCTGTCGGTCTACATCCCGGCCAGCGGCGACGTGAAGCAGGTCGGCGGCAACCCGAGCACCTACACGGTGCAGAGCGGCGGCGGCCAGGTGGGCTCGTTCACCATCAACCAGACGGCGAGCCGGGGCAGTTGGGTGAACAACGGGCCGTTCGCCTACCGCGGCCCGATCTCCGTCACGCTGCACAGCCGCGGTGTGGACTGGGGCGGCTCCACCGGCGCCCACCACGCCGCCAGCGCCGTCCGCGCCACCT
Source organism: Kitasatospora sp. NPDC001119 (assembly GCF_053598475.1). Lineage (NCBI taxonomy): Bacteria > Bacillati > Actinomycetota > Actinomycetes > Kitasatosporales > Streptomycetaceae > Kitasatospora > Kitasatospora sp. NPDC001119. Next base: position 262,329 of record NZ_JBSFKI010000008.1, on the reverse strand, counting down.
GCACGGCCTGACCCCGGCGCGCACCGGGGCCCGGACCCGCCGAGCCACCGAGCCGCTGAGTCACCGAACCACCGAGCGACCGAACCACAACGCCCCACGACGAAGGGAACCCCAGGCATGTCGCGCCCGGTGCTGACGGTCTGCGCGGGGCAGCGGGAACCCGGCTCCTACCGGACGATCGGCGAGGCCCTCCGGGCGGCCGGCGGCGGCGCGGTGATCTCGGTCCGGCCCGGCCGGTACGACGAGAACCTGGTGCTCACCAAGGCCGTGAGCATCACCGCCGCCGACGTCCGGGGCAGTGTGCGGATCAGCCCCCGGCGCGGTTCGGTGGTCCAGGTGCTCACCGAGGCCGTCCGGTTGACCGGTCTGGTGCTCCAGGGGCAGGACGACGAACTGCCCGCCGTCGACGTCCCGCGCGGCCGCCTCACCGTGCGGGACTGCGAGGTGATCGGCAACGCCTGGACCGCCGTGCTCACCCGCGGGCCGGGCGAACTCGCCATGTGCGGCAGCCGGGTCACCAACCCGGCCGGCGCCGGGCTGGTGGAGACCTCCACCGGCTCCAGCGTGATCGAGGACAGCGTCGTCGAGCACCTGGGCACCTCGGCCGTGGTCATCGGCGAGCGGGCCGACCCGACCGTCCGGCGCTGCGTGCTGCGCGACGCGCGCGGCAACGGCCTGTGCGCCAACGGCGAGGCGCGCGGCGTCGTCGAGGACTGCGAGATCTCCGGCACCGACAAGCCCGCCGTCGCCCTGGAGGAGCGGAGCAGCACGCGCCTGCTGCGCACCGCGATCCGGGACAGCGCGCTCGGCGTCTTCGTCGGCTCCGCCGCCCGGGTCGTGCTGGAGGACTGCACCGTCACCGCCGTGCGCGGCCACGGCTACGTCCTCACCGACGGCACCGACCCGCTGCTGCGCCGCTGCCGCGCCGTCCGCCCCCAGGGGTACGGTCTGCACATCGCGGGCCGGGCCCGGGGCACCCTGGAGGACTGCGAGGTCACCGCCCCTGCCGGGGTCGGCATTCACGTCGGAGGGTCGGCCGGGCCCAGCCTGCTGCGGACGGTGGTGCGCGACGCCGGGACCGACGGTGTCGAACTCACCGGCGGGAGCGCCGCCGAGTTCGACCGCCTGGAGGTCCGCCGCGCGGCCGGTGCCGGCATCGTGGTGCGCGACGGCGCCGACCCGCTGCTGTGCCGCGGCACCGTCACCGCCGCCGGCCGCCACGGGATCGAGGTGCTGGGCGACGGGCGCGGCCGACTGGAGGACGTCACCGTCGTCGACGCCGGACGGCACGGGGTGCGGATCGCCGACGGAGCCCACACCCACCTCGGCGGCGGCCTGGTGCGCGGCAGCGGGTCCTGCGGGATCTCGGTCGGCGCCGGGGGCGTCGCCATCCTGCGCGACGTCGAGTGCACCGGCAACGCCCTCGACGGCGCCAGCGTCGAACGCGGCGGCGAACTGGCCGCCACCCGCGCCCGGTTGGGGAGCAACCGGCGGCACGGGCTGCACCTGCTGCCCGGCGCCCGGGCCACCCTGACCTCCTGTCGGCTCGGCGACAACACCGTGGACGGGCTGCGCTCCGAGTCCGCGGAGCCCGTCCGGCTCACCGACTGCACGGCCGCCGGGAACCAGGGCGCCGGGCTGTGGCAGACCGCGCCGACCGACCGCCTCGTGGTGGAGAACCTCGACAGCCGGGACAACCGCTCGCCGGACGCCCACGGCACGGCGGCCGCCACCGCCGCCGTCGCTGCGGACGCCGCCGGCGACGGTACGGAAGCCCCCGCGGAGGAGGCCGTCGGCCCGCAGGCCGTCCTCCGGGCCCTGGTCGGGCTGGAGGGCGTCAAGGAGCAGGTCGCCACCCTGGTCAACCTCGGCAAGCTGACCCGCCGCCGCGAGCAGGCCGGGCTGCCCGCCCTGCCGATGAGCCGGCACCTCGTCTTCGCCGGTCCGCCCGGCACCGGCAAGACCACCGTCGCCCGGCTCTACGGGGCGATCCTCGCTGAACTCGGCGTGCTGCGCAGCGGTCACCTGGTCGAGGTCGCCCGGGCCGACCTGGTCGCCCCGGTCGTCGGCGGGACGGCCCTGAAGACCACCGAGGTGGTCAGGGAGGCCCTCGGCGGGGTGCTGTTCGTCGACGAGGCCTACACCCTGTCGGCGGGCTCCGGCGCGGCCGGCCCGGACTTCGGCCGGGAGGCCGTCGACACCCTGGTGAAGCTGATGGAGGACCACCGCGACGACCTGGTGGTGATCGTCGCCGGGTACGAGGCCGGGATCCGCGGGTTCCTGGCCTCCAACCCCGGCCTGGCCTCCCGGTTCAGCCGCACCGTCGAGTTCCGGAACTACCGCGCCGACGAGCTCGCCACGATCGTCGAGCAGGCCGCCGGCGGACACGGCTACGAGCTCGCCGAGGGCACCCGGGAGGCGCTCGCCGCGCACTTCGACCGGATGCCCAAGGGCGCGGAGTTCGGCAACGGCCGGGCCGCCCGCAAGGTGTTCGAGGAGATGGTCGACCGGCAGGCCTCCCGGCTCGCCGAACTGGAGCAGTTCGACAACGCGGCGCTCACCCGGCTGCTGCCCGCCGACGTCGGCGAGGAGTTCGCCCCGGCCGCCGCCAGCGAGGGGCGGGCCGGGGAGCCCGGCCTGCTCGACCGGCTGCGCGCCATGGTCGGCCTCGCCGCCGTCAAGGAGCAGGTCGAGGACCTGGTCAACCTGACCCGCCAGTCCCGGCGCCGGGTCGAGGCCGGGCTGCCCGCCGCCCCCCTCGGCCACCACCTGGTGTTCTCGGGCCCGCCCGGCACCGGCAAGACCACCGTCGCCCGGCTGTACGGCGAACTCCTCGCCGAACTCGGCGTGCTGCCCTCCGGTCGGCTGGTCGAGACCGCCCGCGCCGACCTGGTCGGCCGCTACCTCGGCCACACCGCCCACCTCACCCGGGACGCCTTCGAACGCGCCCGGGGCGGCGTGCTGTTCATCGACGAGGCGTACACCTTGACGCCCCGCGACGGCAGCGGCGGGGACTTCGGGCAGGAGGCGGTGGACACCCTGGTGAAGCTGATGGAGGACCACCGCGACGAGGTCGTGGTGATCGTGGCCGGCTACCGGGAGGAGATGCGCGGCTTCCTCGCCTCCAACCCCGGCCTGGCCTCCCGGTTCTCCCGGGAGATCACCTTCGAGCACTACGCGGACGAGGAACTCGTCGCCATCGTCCGGGCGCGGGCCGAGACCGCCGGCTACACCTGCACCCCGGAGACCCTGGCCGCACTCGGCACCCTGTTCGGCGCCGTCCCGCGCGACCGCTCCTTCGGCAACGGCCGGTTCGCCCGGCAGGTGCTCGAAGCGATGGTCACCCGGCAGGCGGGCCGGCTGTCCCGGGTCGACGTGGTGGACCTGGACGAACTCAGCCTGCTGCTGCCGCAGGACATCCCGGCCGAACGGTTCGGCACTCTCGCGTGACCACGCCGCCGCCCCGCCCCCGGGCGGCGGCCGACCCGGGCTCGGCCGCCGCCGTCCTCGTCCTCGGCTACCGCCCGGACCTGACCGTCGACCAGCCGGCCGAAGACCGGGAAGCCGCCGCCTCCCGCGGCCCTGGCCATCAGTACGGCCACGGCACCGTCGGCCCCGTCGCCGCTGTCACCCCGGCGGTCGTCCTCACCACGCGCCCCGCTCCACCCGAGAGCGGCGCCGGCATCGAGGCGGGCCTCCTCGCCCTCACCGTCCTCGCGGCCGTCGCCCTGGCGGCGGTGGCCGCCGCCTTGGCCCCGCGCGCCCGGGGCCGGCGCCCGAGCTGTGCGGAGGCGAGCCGGTCGTCTGGCCGGGGCCGAGGGCCTGACGGGAGGAATCCGCTCGTCGTGGTGATCGGCGCCGTGGGACCATCAGGGCCCCTCAGGGACCGGATGCGCCCGGCGGGTGAGGGGCGGCACGGCACGGGAACGGAGGGCCCTGATGACGGAGCGGCAGTCGCCGACGGCGAGAGAGCTGGTGCTCGGCTTCGTCGCCGCGCTCGACCGGGCGGAGGCGGCGTTGTGCGAGGCGGTGCCGCCGCTGGAGCGCTTGGCGGACATCCTGGCGGCGGCACGCTCGGGGCGGATCAGCCGGAGTGGTGAGGCCGGCGGCTACGCGTACCTGGTGCACGGGGCGGGATGCCGGATGACCGACCCGGCCGGAGTCCAGATCGACGTGGACTTCATCGACGGCACGGCGGCGTTCGACCTCTGGCGGCTGCGCTGCTAAGGGCGGAGCCTGGCGACGCCCGTCGAGTGGCCGTCGGAGGAGCCCGGTCCGGCGGTCCGGGGGCTCGACGACCTGCTCGTCGAGCTGCGGCCGGGCTGGTTCGCCCCGGCCGGATCCCGTGCGGACGCCCTCGCGTCGGGTTGACCGGTGGCCGCCCGGTCGGCTCAGCGGTGCTCGGCCATGCCGTCGCCGATGAGGGCGGCGAGTTCCAGGTAGTCGAGGCGGGCCCGGGCGCGGAGGGCGGCGGGGGCGGCCGGGAGGGTGAGGGCGGCGCGGCAGCGGGTGCGGAAGTGGGGGAGGAGGTCGCGGTCGGCGACCGGGCGGTCGGTGGGCGGGGCGGGGGTGAAGGCGGCGACCGCCCCGCGGGCCAGGCCGTGGTGGCCGAGGGCGGCGAGGTGGTCGAGGAGGGCGTCGGCGGTGCGGGCTCCGGTGGCGGAGGCCGGGGCGCAGAGCAGCAGCCGGTCGGCGTGTTCGACGGCGGCGAGCCGGACCTCGGCCGGGGCGCCGGTGGTGTCCGCGAGGATCACCGGGTAGTGGCCGTCGGCCTCGCCGAGGGCCTCCCGCAGGGCGGCCGGGTCCGGCCGCACGGACCGCAGCACCCGGCCGCCCGTGCGGCATTCGCTCCCGGCGGGCCCGGCGGTGGTGAGGACGAGCACCGGGTGGGCCCGGTGTTCCGCGAGCAGGGCGCCGAGGAGGGCGGCGGCCCCCTCGGCGGGGCCGCCCAGGACGACGATCCGGTGGCGGGTCCGCAGCGGCGCCCGGACGCGGTCGAGCAGGCGCCGCCGCCGTGCCTCCCCGCCGCCGGGGAGGGCGAGCCGCAGGGTGCGCGGGCGGTCGGAGTCGGGGTGCGGTACGGGCGGTGCGGGCAGCGGTGCGGGGGTAGGCGGGCTCGGCGGCAGGAACGGGAGCGGCGCCGCCGAGGACGGTCCGACGGCCGGCTCCCGGGTGGACGGCCGCCGTTCGGCGGGCGGGATGAGCACGGTGCCGAGCGGGTCCAGCGGGCGCGGGGGCAGCCGGGGCAGCAGGGCGACGGGCTCGGGCCAGACGGCCGGCGAGTAGTCGGGTGCGGCCTGGGCGGTGCCGCCCGCGCCCGCGGTGCCGTCGGAGTAAGCCATCGGACGACCTCCCGGTCCCTGGTGCGCCGGACGGGTGCGTCCGGTCCGGCCGACCGTACGGTCTACCCGTACAGCCGGGAGTACGGCTGAAGGCTACCCTCCGGTTCAGCTGAACCGCTGGTGGTGGAGGGCCCGTTGAGCGGAACAGGGCGCACGGCGCGCCCCCTGTCGCTTCGGGAGGCCCGTAACGAGAAAACCCTCCGCCCGACCGGCTACCGATCGGTACCGTCATCGGGTGGCACCCGGCGTCCGCCGAGTGTCACCGAGTCGGAAGGAGCGTGAGTCCCGTGAACGGGACGGGGGAGGGCCGCGGCATGGCCGCGGACGGGCCGGAGGCGCGGGAGTTCGTCGCGGCCCTGGTGCGGGCCGGGGCGCCGAGCGCGGCCGGGCCGGCCGGGCTGGCGGTGCCCGAGGCGGCGGCGGAGCGGGTGATCGCGGTCGCCCGGCGGCTGGCGCTGCGTGCGGCGCCGGAGGAGCGGCCGCGGCCGGAGTCGGGGCTGCTGGGCGTGGCGACGGCGCTGGTGGTGGACGAGCACCCGTCGGCACCGGTGTGGTCGGCGGCGGAGCGGCAGCTGTTGGCGGGCTGGGTCGCGGTGCTGATCGAGCACCGGGGCGAGGACGGGGTGCGGGAGCTGCTCGGGGCGCTCGCCGAGGGCTGACACCGCGGCCCGGTGCGGCGCTCGGCGGGGGGCCGGGCGCCGAACCGGGCGGTGGCGGAAGAAGCCGCAGCTCACGGCCGCTAACGACCGGCCAACAGTCGTCGGCGCCCGCCAATGGTGGCACTCGGGGGTGGCCCGAGTGCCCCGGGCGGGGGCGTTGGCGGATCCTTGGTGCGGACTTGGCGGGCTCCGGCAGTGTGCTGGTGCAGCCACCGCCGGGGATCTCCGGCGGTGCCCAGCACGCCCTGCCCGTGCTGCGTCCCCTGCCCGTGCTGCGCCCCCTGCCCGACCTGAGAGGTAGCGCGTGTCGAAGCCGTCCGTCGCCCAGCCCACGTCCGTCACCCCGCCGTCCGAGGGTCCGGCCGCCGCGCCGGAGGGCGCCACCGCCCCGGCCCGCCCGACCCTCGACCCCGACGTGCTCGCCGAGATCCACCGGCTGCACGGCGGCTACCTGCTGCGCGCGCTGCTGCGGGCCACCGGCGGGGACCGCGGCAAGGCCGAGGACATCCTCCAGGAGACCCTGCTGCGCGCCTGGCAGCACCCGGAGGCGCTGGCCGCCGGCGCGGAGGCGGCCCGGCCCTGGCTGTTCACGGTCGCCCGGCGGATCGCGATCGACCACTACCGGATGGCCGCCGCCCGCGCCAAGGAGGTGATCGGCGAGACGGTCGAGGACCGGCCGGTCGCCGACGACCCGTACGAGCAGGTGGTGGTGGCCCGGGACCTCGCGCTGGCGCTGCGCCGGGTGCAGAAGCACCACCGCGAGGTGCTGGTCGAACTCCACCTCAAGGACCGCTCGGTGCTGGAGGCCTCGGCCCGGCTGGGGGTGCCGCCGGGGACGGTCAAGTCCCGCAACTTCTACGCGATCCGGGCGCTGCGCCCGGTGCTGGCGACGGAGCACGGGTACGCCCCGACGGTGCGCGGGGCGGCCTCGGCGGCCGGCTGACGGGGCCGTCCGGCTCAGGCTGACCGGGACGAAGGCTGACCGGGGCGCGGCCCCTCGCGCCGACCGTCCGGTTCAGTCGTCCGTCGCCCGCCGGCCGGTGCGGAGGTTGAGCGACTCCTCCAGGCTGGTGGTGAACTCGCTGCAGTGGCCCGCCTGCCGGTCGTGCGAGCGGAAGCGGTCCAGCGCCGTGCGCAGCCGGCCGCGCACCTCCGGTTCCCGTCCCCGGGCCAACAGGTAGGCGGCGTAGGACTGTTCGGCCACCGCGTGCAGGTACAGCAGGCCGGCCTCCTCGCAGGCGGCGAGCAGCCGGTGCCAGGCGAGGTCGGCGGCGTCGTCGCGGACGGTCGGCGCGAGGGCCTGCGCCTCGGTCAGCAGCGACCAGAGGTGGACCTGGGTGACGGGCGTGGCCGGCAGCAGCTCGCGGGCCTCCCGGGACCGGCGCTGGGCGCCCTCCCGGTCCCCGGCGGCCAGGCTCACCCAGCCCTGGTGCACCTTGGCGTCGACCAGCCGGCGGCGGTCGCCGGACTCCAGCGCGAGCGCCGTGGCGGCGGCGGCCAGCCGCTCGGCCTCGGCGGCGTGGCCGAGCATCGCGGTGACCAGCGCCAGCGTGGCGAGCGCTCGGACGTGCGCGGACGCGGCGGCGGGCCCGGTGGCGGACTCGGCCGCGGCGACCGCCTTCCGGGCCGCCTCCGCGGACTCCTGCCGGCGTTCCAGCGCGACCAGGGCCTGCGCCCGGCAGTTGAGCAGCAGCGCGACCGCGACCGGGTCGCCGCAGCGTTCGGCCGCGGCCTGCCCCAGCCGGGCGCTGGCGAGCCAGTCGGTGAAGCGGCTGGCGCCGTAGTAGAGCGAGCCGCAGGTCAGCGCGAGCCGCCAGGCCCGGGCCGGGTCGGTGTCGGGGGACGCGACCAGCGCGGAGACCGCCGGCTCCTCGGCGTCGAACCAGTCGAGCGCGGTGCGGATGTCGCCGACGGCCGGGAGGGCCTGCGCCGGACCGGCGGGCGGGGCGGTGTCCTCCTGGCCGGGGTCGAGGAAGGACCCGCAGTGCCCGAGGGCCGTGAGGTAGTGGTCGGCCAGGCGGTCGCGCAGCAGCCGCCGGTGCTGTTCGGGCCGTTCGGCGAGCAGCCCGGCGCCGTACAGCCGGACCAGGTCGGTCCGGGCGTGGCGGCCGGGGGCGGTGCCGGTGAGCAGGTGGTGGGAGGCCAGCTCGCCGAGCACCCGGTGGGCGGTCGCGGTGTCGCTGCCGAGCAGGGCGGCGCCCGCCGGGGTGTCCACCTCGCGGCCGGGGTGGGCGGCCAGGGCGGTGAGCAGTTCGGCCGCGGGTTCGGAGAGCCGGCGGTGGGTCAGCCCGAGCCGGCCCGCGACGGAGAGCGTGCCGTCGGCGTCCAGGACGGCCAGCCTGGTCCGTTCGTCGGCGAGTTCGGCGACCAGCCCGGCGATCGTCCGGTCCGGCCGGTCGGCCAGGCGGGCGGCGGCGATCCGCAGGGCGAGCGGCAGGTGGTCGCAGAGCCCGGCGAGGCGGGCGGCGGCCTCCGGCTCGGCGCGCAGCCGCTCGGGCGTCAGGGCGCGCTCCAGCAGGTGCAGGGCGTCGTCCTCGGGCAGTGCGGCCAGGCGCAGCAGGGTGGCCCCCTCGACGGCGACCAGGCTCTCCAGCGAGCCCCGGCCGGTGACCACGGCGGTGCCGGCCGGGCCGGCGGGCAGCAGGTCGGCGACCTGGTCGGCGTCGGCGGCGTCGTCCAGCAGCACCAGCAGCCGCCGGCCCCTGGTGCGCTCGCGGTAGAGCGCGGCCCGGGCGGCGCGCCCCTCGGGGACGCCGTCCTCCGGTACGCCGAGCGCGCGCAGGAAGCCGGCCAGGACGGCCTCGGGCCGGGCGGGGCCGTCCGGGGCGAGGCCGTGCAGTTCGGCGTGGAGCAGTCCGTCCGGGAAGCGGTCGGCGACCCGGTGCGCCCAGGCGGTGACCAGCGCGCTCTTGCCGACCCCGGCCGGGCCGACCACCAGCACCGGGCCGTCCCCGGCGCGGCCGGTCCCGCAGGCCAGGTCGAGGCGGGCCAGGTCGGTGGTGCGGCCGACGAAGTCCGGGTGGCGGCGGGGGAGTCGGCGCGGCACCGGCGCGGGCTGCGGGGCCGCTCCGGGGGCCGGCTCAGCGGCGGGCGGCGGCTCCGCCGTACGGTCGTCGGCCAGCACCTCGGCGAGCGCCGCGCGCAGCGCCGGGCCGGGGTTGATGCCCAGTTCGTCGTCCAGCCGGACCCGGGCCTGGTGGTAGGCGGTCAGCGCCTCCGCGGACCGGCCCGCCTGGTGCAGGCAGCGCATCAGCATGGCCACCAGCTCCTCGCGCAGCCCGTCCAGCCGCACCCCGTGCTTCAGCAGCGGCACGGCCGAGGCCCCGGCGCCCTGGCCCAGCCGCAGCCCAGCCCAGCAGAGCAGGGCGGCGGTGCGGGACTGCCTCAGCCGGTCCACCGCGGCGTCCCGCAGGGGGGTTTCGGGCAGGTCGGCCAGCGCCTCGCCGCGCCACAGCCGCAGCGCCTCCTCCAGCAGCGCGACCGCTGCGGCGCAGTCGCCGAGCCCGGCCTGCCCCTCGGCCTCGCCGGCGAGCTCCTCGAAGCGCAGCGCGTCCACGGCGTCGGCCGGCCCGGTCAGCAGGTAGCCGGAGTCCCGGGTGTGCAGCTCGAACGGGGTGTCGGCGAGCACCTTCCGCAGCGCGGCGACGTGCCCCTGCACGGCCGCCCGGGCGGTGGGCGGCGGCTGCTCGTCCCAGAGCAGCTCGCACAGCTGGTCCATGGTGACCACGAGCCCCAACCGCAGCGCCAGCATCGCCAGGACGGCCCGCCGCTGGGCACCCGCCACGCTCGCGAAGCCGTCCGCCCCGACCCGCAGCTCCACCGGCCCGAGCAGCCGAATCCGCACCGGTACCCCCCACCTCGCCCCAAAACCGCACATCACACCCGAAGCGGCCATCGGCCCTCGGGGTGGAGCAGTGTAGTGCGAGAACCTGTCCGGTCCACGCCGGACGGCTGCTCCCGCCCTCGGACGCCCGCCCGCGCGGGGCGCCCACCCCCGGTCCGACCGGGCTCCACGGGGCACCCCTGAGAGGGATGCCGATGGGGCCGGTGACGGTTGCACCGGACGGCGGACGCGGGGCCGTGCCGCCGTGCCCGGCCCGTCCGGAGCGGCGGGCGCGGGGCCGTGCGGCGGTGGCCGCCCGGCCGGGAGCCGCGGACGCGACGCCGGTGTCGTAGCGGCCCGGTACCGTACGGCCGACGTCAAGGGCCCGGTCGGCCCTATCCTCGAACCAGCCGGGGAGTCGACGGATGGTGGGGGAGGGGAACGGGCGCGTGCACATCGATCTGCTCGGGCCGGTGGTGGTGCGGCGGGAGGACGGGACGGCGGTGACGCCCTCGGCCCCCAAGCGCCGGGCGCTGCTGAGCGCGCTCGCCGTACGGCTGAACCGGACGGTGGCCACCGAGGAGCTGATCGAGCTGGTCTGGGAGGGCTGCGCGCCGCCCACCGCGCGGGCCGCCCTGCAGGGCCACGTCGCCGCGGTGCGCCAACTGCTGGACGGCTCCGGGCTGGAGCTGGGCACCCGGGGGGCCGGCTACCTGCTGGCCGGTGAGCCCGACCGGGTCGACGTGCTGCGCTTCGGCCGGCTCTGCGAACAGGCCGGTGTGCTGCTCCCCGAGCCCGCCGCCCCGCTGGACGGTGCCCCTCCGGGGACCGCCCCGCCGGAGCCCGCCCCGATGGAGGCCACGCCGGTGGAGGCCGCGCCGGCGGACGGCGCCCCGCCCCTGCTGCGCGCCGCGCTGGACCTGTGGCGCGGCCCGGCGCTCGCCGACTGCGGCTCCGCCCTGCTGCGCGAGCGGACCCTCCCGTACCTGACCGACCTGCGGCTGCGCGCCCTGGAACGGCTGGCCGACGGCCTGCTCCGGGACGGCCGGGGCGGCGAACTGGCCGCCGAACTCGCCGAGGCCGCCGACGGCCACCCCGCCCGGCAGACGCTGGCCGCCCGGCTGGTGCGCTGCCTGGAGCAGGACGGGCGGAGCGCCGAGGCGCGGGAGCGCTACGAGCGCGCGGTGGCCCGGCTCTCCCGGCCGCCCGGCCCGGAGCTGCGCCTGGCCGGCGAGCAGTCCGGCGCCCGGACCGCCGCCGACCGCCGGTTCGTCGGCCGGACGGACGAACTCGCCCGGCTGGACCAGGTGGTGCCCGCCGCCCGGGACGGCCGCCCGATCCTGGTCACCGGCCCCGCCGGGGTCGGCAAGACCAGCCTGGTCCGGCAGTGGACGGCCCGGCGCGGCGACGCCTACTTCCCGGACGGCGTCCTCCACGCCGAGCTGCGCGGCTTCGACCCGGACGGGCCGCGCGAACCCGCCGAGGTGCTCGGCGAGTTCCTCACCGCGCTCGGTACGGCCCCGGACGCCCTGCCCCGCGACCCCGAGGACCGCGCCCGCCGCTACCGCGAACTGGTCGGCGGCCGGCGGATGCTGGTCGTGCTGGACGACGCCGCCTCCTACGAGCAGCTCGCCCCGCTGCTGCCCGACCCACCGGCCACCGACAGCGAGCCCGCCCCGGTCGCGATCGTCACCAGCCGAAGCCGGCTGCGCCACCTGGTGGTCCGCACCGGCGGCATCCCGCTGCCGCTGGGGGTGCTCGGCCCCGAGGAGGCCGCCGCCCTGCTCGCCCGCGTCCTCGGCGAGGAGCGTACGGCCGGTGAGCCGGAGGCGGTCGCGGAACTCGCCGAGCGCTGCGACCGCCTGCCGCTCGCGCTGCGCCTGGCCGCCGCCCGGCTGGCCGCCCGGCCCGACTGGTCCGTGGCCGACCTCGCCGCCGAACTCGCCGACGAGCAGACCGGTCCGGCCGCCCTCTCCGGCACCGGCACCGCCGGCGGCCCGCTCGGCCTCACCGCCGCGCTGGACCGGACGTACCGCACATTGGCGCCCGACGCCGCCCGGCTGTTCACCCTGCTCGGCCTGCACCCCGGCGCGGAGCTCGACACCGACACCGCCGCCGCCCTCGCCGACCTCCCGCCCGCCGCCACCCGCACCCTGCTGACCCGGCTGGACGCCGTCCACCTGCTGGAGGAGAGCGGCCCCGGCCGGTACGCCCGGCGCGAGCTGGTCCGCCGCCACGCCGCCGCGCAGGCCGCCGAACTCACCTGCGACGAACGGTTCCTCGCCCTCGACCGGCTGATCGCCCACTACCTCGACGTCACCGCCGGCTGGACGGCCGGCGGCGCGGCGACCGTGGGCGCGGGGGCCTGGTTCCGCCGCGAGGAGAGCGCCCTGCGCGCGGTGGTGGTCTGCGCCGAGCAGCAGGGACGGCCCGCCGCGGCCTGGCAACTCGCCCACCGGGCCTGCCGGTTGTACGAGACCACCGGCCATGACCGGACGCACTGGCGGGCCGTGGTCGAGGCCGGGCTGCGCGCCGCCCACACCGACCGGGACGAGGCGGCGGTGGCCCGGCTCGCCACCGACCTCGCCGTCCTGCACGTCGACCGCGCGGCCCACCGCACCGCCGCCGACACCCTGGAGCGGGCCGTCGCGGCCGCCGACCGGTCCGGCGACGCGGCGCTGCGCCACCACTGCCGCAGCCGGGTGGCCGCCGCCCTGCTGCGGGCCGGACGGTACGAGCGGGCGGTGCCCATGCTCGGCGACCTGGTCGCCGCCGCCCGCACCCCCGCCACCGACCACCTGCTGGTCCGCGCGCTCACCGACCTCGCCGACGCGCTGGTCCTGGCCGACGACCCCGGGCCCGCCCTGCGCCACGCCGACGAGGCGGTGCGCGCCGCCACCGCCCGCTCCGGCGGCGCCGAGGCCGTCCTCGCCACCCACAGCCGGGCCCGCGCCCTGCACGCGCTCGGCCGCCGGGACGCCGCGCTCTCCTCGGCCCGGCTCGCCGTCGCCCTCGGCCGCACCGTCGGCGACCCGGCCCTCGAAGCCCGCTCCCACAACCTGCTCGCCGACCTGCTGGACGCCCTCGGGCGCACGGTCGAGGGCGCGGAGGCGAGGCGGCCGGCGTAGCGGCATGGCACAGGAGGCCGGGGCGGAGGGCCGGCGCAGGGGGCCGGCATGGACCGGGGCCGGCCGCCGGTGGCGGGAATCCGCTGTTCGACCAGCGGAACCACAGGCGGAACTACCGGCGTCCCGCCCCTCGCGGAACCGCCCCCGCCCCGCCGCCCCGCCCGTACCCGTCCCTCCTGACCTGGGCGGATGCCCCGGGAGAGGGCGGAATAGGTGGAACCTGTCCGCCGGGGCATACTTCTGCCTGGAGCGCACCGCAGCGAACCGCCGGAGGCGACTCCAGGCAGAAGTGCGGAACTGCGCAGGACCGAGCGAGCGGGGGCGGGGCATGGCGGCCGGGGGCGGCACGGACACGGACGCGAACGAGTTCAGCCGCCTGCTGGCCGGGCACCGGGTGGCGGCGGGCCTGACCCAGGAGGAGCTCGCCGCGGCGGCCGGGGTCAGCCTGCGCGCCCTCGGGGACATGGAACGCGGCCGCACCCGCGGACCGCAGCGGCGCACCGTACGGGCCCTGGCCGAGGCGCTCGGGCTGGACGGTGCGCAGGCGGACCTGCTGGACCGGGCCGCGCAGTCCGGACGCCCGCGCGGGGCGCGGCCGGCCCCGACGCCCGCCGGAGGCCGGGCCCGGCCCGGCCGGCCCGCCCCGCGCGAAGCCTCCGCCGACTCCACCGCCCGCGCAGCCGGCGCCCGCGACGACGCCCCGCCCGCGATCCCCGCCGAGCTCGGCCAGAGCGCCCTCGCGCTGCCCCGCGACATCGCCGACTTCACCGCCCGCGAGGACGCCCTCGCCCTGCTCGCCCGCCTGGCCGAGGACGAGCGCCCGGCCCACCCGCGCGTGGTGCTGGTCAGCGGTCAGCCCGGCCTCGGCAAGACCTCCTTCGCGCTGCACGCCGCCCACGCCCTGGCCGGGCGCTTCCCGGACGGCCAGCTCTCCCTCGACCTCGGCGGCATGTCCCCGCAGCCGCTGCCCGCCCGGGACGCGCTCGGCCAGGTGCTGCGCGCCCTGGGCGTCGCCGACGCCGCGGTGCCCGCCGGGACGGAGGAGCGGGCCGGCCTCTACCGGGCGCTGGTCCGCGAGCGGCGGCTCGTGCTGGTGCTGGACAACGCCGCCGACGAGAGCCAGGTGCGCCCGCTGCTGCCCGGCTCCGGCCCAGCCGTGACCATCGTGACCAGCCGCAACGTGCTGCCCGGACTGGAGTCGGTGCACCGGCTGAGCCTGGACGTGCTGGCCCCGGCCGAGGCGGCCGGGCTGCTGGCCCGGATCGCCGGCCGCGAGCGGATCGAGGCCGCCCCCGACGCCACCGCCGAGCTGGCCAGGCTCTGCGGCTACCTGCCGCTCGCGCTGCGGATCGCCGGGCAGCGCCTGGTCGCCCGCCCGCAGCAGCCGGTCGCCCACCTGGTGCGCCAGCTCGCCGCCGAGGAGAACCGGCTGGACCTGCTGGAGACCGGCGACCTGGCCGTCCGCCCGGCCTTCGAGCTGTCCTACCGGCGGCTGCCTGCCGAGTCCCAACTCGTCCTCCGCCGCTGCGCGTTGACCGCCGGCCAGGACTTCACCGCGGAGATCGCCGCGGCCTACGCGGGCCGGACGGCGGCCCGCACCGAACTGGTGCTGGAACAGCTCGTCGACGCCGGACTGATGCAGGCGGCCACCCCGGACCGCTACCGCCTGCACGACCTGGTGCGGCTCTACGCCGGCGAGCGGCTGGCCGCCGACGAGACGGGCCAGGAGCTGGCCGAGGCCCGCACCCGGGCCGGCCGCTGGATCCTCGGCCGGGCGGCCGAGTACGGCCTGCGGTTCGACCCCGACCACGCCACGGACGCGACCGGCACCGGCGGCACCGCCCCCGCGCACCTCACCGAGGCGGCCGCCTGGCTGGAGTACGAGCACCCGGAGTGGCTGGCCGCCCTGCAGCAGGCGCAGCGGGCCGGCCGCCACCGGGAGGTGGTGGACACCGCCGAGGCGATGCACTGGTTCTCCGACCGGCTGCTGAGCTGGGGCATCTGGGCCGAGGTGTTCCAGCTCTCGGCGGACGCCGCCCGCGCGATCGGGGACGAGCGGGTCGAGGCGGTGCACGTCAACTACCTGGCCTGGACGTACGTCACCTGCCTGCACCGCTACCAGCGCGGCATCGAACTGGCCACCGAGGGGCTGGAGCTGGCCCGCGCGGTGGGCGACCGGGAGCAGCAGGGCTGGGCGCTGACCTACCTCGCCTCGGGCCTGCGCTACCTCCAGCGGCACCGCGAGGCGACCGACGCCTTCCACCGGGCGGCGGACGCCTTCGCCGAGGTGGCCAACCGCTCCGCGATGATCGGCCGGCTGGTCACCCTGCGGGGCGCCGCCAACTGCCTGCGGGAGTCCGGCCGGGCGGAGGAGGCGGTGGAGTCGCGCCGGCGGGCCCTGGCCGGGGCGCTGGAGCTGGTGGAGCGCTGGTCCTCGCCGCTGATCCACCTGCTGGCGGCCATGACCGCGCACGAACTGGGCCTGGACCGCGCGGCGCTGAAGCGCTGGCCGGCCGCCGAGAAGGCCTACCGGCAGGCCCTGGTGCACTTCGAGGCGGTGGGCCGCCCGGACAGCATGACCAAGACGCTGACCGAGCTGGGCACCGCGCTGATCGAGCAGGGCCGCGCCGAGGAGGCCCGCGAGCTGCTCACCGAGGCGCTCACCGACCTGAGCGCGGAGGGCCCCCGGGCGGCGGGCGCCCGGCACTGACCGGTTTCCTCCGGGGCCGTGTCCGGCACTGACCGGGTGCCCTCCGGAGGCCGCGTCCCGTCACGCCGAGCGCCCGCCCCCGGCCGGACCGGAGCGGGCCGGAGGCGGGAGCGGGCGCGGGCGCGGGCCGTACGGCCGGTGTCAGATCCGGGTGTCCTCCACCACCGGCAGCGTGTCGACCGGGGCCGAGCCGACCGGGGCCGAGGCCGGCGCGAAGGCCGTCCGCGGGGCGACGGTGGGCTGCTTGCCGCAGAAGGCCGGCTCCAGGGTGTTCATCAGGCCCTGCGTCACCGCGCCGTTGTTGGAGGCGTTGGCGAAGACCACCACGCTGCGCCGCCCGTCCGGGGTCGTGAAGGACTGGGTGTTGAACCCCTGCACGATGCCGCCGTGGCCGTACACGTCCCCGCAGGAGAGCGAGATGCGGCGCAGGCCCAGACCGTAGGCGATCTTCGCGGTGGGCGTGGGCAGGGCGGCGGTCATCTGCTGGAGCGAGGCGTCCGAGACGAGCCCGCCCTTGCCGCCGGCCATCAGCGCGGTGAGGAAGCGGTCGAGGTCCCCGGCGTCGGAGATGACGGCCCCGGCGGCCCACACCCAGGAGCCGGTCTGCGCGGTGGAGTCCAGCAGCGGCTTGGTGCGGTCGTCGTTGGTGAGGTAGCCGGTGACGTGGGTGCCGGTGATGCTCTGGTCGGGCACCACGAAGGAGGTCTTGTGCAGGCCGAGCGGCTGGATGATCCGCTCGTTCAGCACCTCCGGGAAGGTCTGGCCGGTGAGGTGCTCGACGGCCAGGCCCATCAGCACGTAGTCGGTGTTGGAGTAGGAGTAGCGGCTGCCGGGGGTCGACTGCAGGCCGTGCCTGACCGACATCGCGACCAGCGCGCGCGGGTCGTACACGGTGCTGCGGATGCGCGCCTCGAACGCGCTGGTGGTCTCCTCGCCGGCCTGCTCCAGCAGGTCGTTGGTGTGGTCGTAGACGCCGGCCCGGTGCTCCATCACCTGGCGGCCCGTCATGGTCCAGCTCTCCGGCAGGGTGTCCGCGGGCAGGTACTCGCGCAGCGGCCGGTCGAGGTCGATCCGGCCCTCCTGCGCCAGCTGCATCACGAGAACGGCGGCGAACATCTTGCTGTTGCTGCCGACCCGGAACCTCCACGAGGAGTTCATCGGGGTCCCGTCCAGGTCGGCCAGGCCGACGTTCACCGAGCGGGTCCGGTCGACGGCGCCGTGGTCGCTGATCACCGCGAAGGCGCCCGGGGCGCCGGCCGCGGTGGTGGCCTGGAGGGCGGTGCGCACACCGGCGAGGTCGGGGGCGGTCGGGTCGGTGGTGTCCTGGCCGGCTGCCGCGGCGGGCAGGGCACCGGTCGCCACCAGGACGGCGCCGGCGGCGGCCACCGCGAGCGGACGCAGAAGGCTGGTCTTCGCCATGTTCCTCGGTTCTCTCGTGAGCTGACGCGGCGTCGGACCGCGCCGTTCGAAGATCACTATCACCGGACGGGGCGGTTGCTGGCAATGTGAACCGGTTCGCCCGCATTTCGCGTTGTCAGTGGCGGTTTCGGCGCGTCGGGGCGGTGGCACCGTTCGTTTCCCGCTCCGGGGCCAAGGTTTCACCTGCCGTCGTCTGCCCGCGTCACCCCGGGGGCCCCATGCTGTTCGGGCGCTTCCGTGCACTCCGGTGCGCCCGCCGCGCCGGCCTTCCCCTCACCGACCACGGAGCTTCCCCACGCCCCGGCCGGGCCGGCGGGGCCGGGGCGGCGTCCTGCTGCCCGCCGGGCCGTCTCCTAGCCGAGGAATTGTCATGACTTCGTCCACAAAGCCCCTGAACCCCCGCTCCCGCCGCACCGCGACCGCGATCGGCTCCGCCGTCGCCCTGCTCGCCGCCTCCGCCGGCCTCTGGGCGGCCACCGCCCCCACCGCCCAGGCGGCCGCGCTGCCCACGCCCGACCACATCGTCGTCGTGGTGATGGAGAACCACGCCTACACCCAGGTCATCGGCAGCAGCAGCGCCCCGTACCTCAACAACACCCTGAAGGCGGGCGGCGCCAACCTCACCCAGTCCTTCGGCATCACCCACCCGAGCGAGCCGAACTACTACGCGCTGTTCTCCGGCTCCACCCAGGGCACCGTCGACGACAGCTGTGTGACGGTCGGCGGCTTCCAGGCGGCCAACCTGGCCTCCGAGGTCATCGCCGCCGGCAAGACCTGGGGCAGCTACAACGAGTCCCTGCCGAGCCAGGGCAGCACCGTCTGCAGCAGCGGCAGCTACGCCCAGAAGCACAACCCGTGGTTCGGCTTCGGCAACGTCCCGGTCAGCTCGGCGAAGACCTTCGCCCAGTTCCCGACCGACTACAGCACCCTGCCGAACCTCTCCTTCGTGGTGCCGAACCTCTGCAGCGACATGCACGACTGCTCGGTCGGCACCGGCGACACCTGGATCAAGAACAACCTGGGTGCCTACGCCACCTGGGCGCAGACCCACAACAGCCTGCTGGTCGTCACTTTCGACGAGGACAACAAGCTGTCCGGCAACCGCATCCCGACCCTGGTCTACGGCGCCCACGTGACGCCCGGCAGCAGCAGCGCCACCACCTACAACCACTACAACGTGCTGCGCACCCTGGAGGACCTGGCCGGCGCCACCGGCCACGCGGGCAACGCGGCCTCCGCCGCCGACATCACCGGCATCTGGAACTGACCGGCGGCGATCAGCCCTTGACCCCGGTTCGGGTTCGCGCCCGCGCCTGATCCCGAGCCCGGGCCGGTGGCCGTTCGGTCGGCGGCCCGGGCTCGGACGCGGCCGTCCGCCGGGCGCCGTACCGCCGGACGCCGGGCACCGCCGCCGTGCCCGCGCAGACCGCCGTCACCAGCCCCGCCGCCGCCAGCAGCGGCACCCGGTCGCCCCAGGCCCCGGCGGCCAGCGGGGCCAGGACGTAGCCGAGCGGGGCGGCGGCCAGCGAGAGCAGCCAGTCGTACGAGGTGACCCGGGCCAGCGTCCCCGGCGGGAAGTCCTGCTGGACCACCGTCTCCCAGAGCGGGTTGAGGAAGCCCAGCCCGGCCATCGCCACCGCCTGCGCGGCCACCGCGACCGGCGCCGGGGCGGGGAGGGCGAGCGCGAGCAACGGCAGCCCGTACAGCGCGAGGGCGAGGTTGCCGGCCAGCACCGGGCGGCGGGGCCGCAGCCGGGCGGCGGCCAGCGAGCCGACCAGCAGGCCCACGGCGCCCGCCTGGGTCAGCGCCACCCAGGCGCCGTCCCCGCCGAGCCGGGTGGCGGCGATCAGCGGGCCGAGGGTGAGCAGCACGGCGCTCGCGCCGTTCCACACCCCGTGGGCGATCAGGCTGGTCCAGTACCAGTCCCGGGAGCGCACCTCGCTCCAGCCCTCGGCGAGGTCCCGGCGCAGCGAGCGCGGGGCGTCGGGCACGGTGGCGTCGGGTGCGGTGTCGTCGGTCGCGCGGTCGACGCGGAGCCGGGCGAGCAGGGCGGCGCTCAGGACGAATGAGGCGCCGTCCAGGACGAACGCCCAGCCGGGTCCGGCGGTGTACACCAGCAGTCCGGCGAGCGCCGGGCCGCCGAGCCGGGCGGCGCCGGTCGCGGTGCCGAGCAGGGCGTTGGCCCGCAGCCGCAGCTCGCCCCGGACGGTGGCCGCGACCAGCGGCGAGGCGGTGGGCATGGCGAAGGCGGAGGCGATGCCGCCGACGGCCGAGGCGGCCGCGACGTGCGACAGGCGGGGGTGTCCGTCGAGCAGTTCCAGGCCGACGAGCAGCTGGGCGAGGGCCCGGACGAGGTCGGTGCCGAGGGCGACCAGGCGGGGATCGAAGCGGTCCCCGACCACTCCGCCGACCGGCAGGAGGAGCAGCTTCGGCACCATCGCGCAGCCCAGGACCAGGGCGAGTGCGGCGGCCGAGCCGGTGGCGCGGGTGATGGCGATGGCGAGCGCGGCCGGGACGACGGCGTCGCCGAGCGTGGAGACCGTCCGGCCGATGAAGAGCAGGCGGAAGCCGCTCAGGCTCAAGGGGTGTGCTGTCACGCGCCGCACTGTATTTCGGCACCGAAATTTCGGCAACGAATATTTTGACGCCGTCGTTTCTGTGGCGGTTTGTAGACTCCTTCCCATGGCCGAGCACCCTTCCGAACAGCACACTCCGCCCCGCGGCCGGACGGGGCCCCACGACCGGACGGAGCCCCGCGACTGGACGGACGGTCACGTCGACCGCTGGCAACCGGTGCTGCCCGACCTCGACCCGGTCATCGAGGCCTCCGTCACCCGGATGTGGCGGCTCACCCGCCACCTCGGCCGGGTCCGCGAACAGGGCGTCGCCGACTACGGCCTGCACAAGCACGAGTTCGACACCCTGCACGTGCTCGCCGGCCGCGGCGGCCACGCCGCCCCCTCCGACCTGCGGGCCGACCTCAACCTCGCCCCGGCCTCGGTCACCGGCCGGCTGGAGACCCTGGAGCGGCGCGGCTTCGTCCTGCGCACGCCGTCCACGGAGGACCGCCGGAAGGTCGACATCGTCCTGACCGAGGCCGGGCGCGCCGCCTGGCGCAAGGCCCTGGACGTGGTGGGCCGGGAGGAGCAGCGGCTGCTGGGGGTGCTGTCCGAGGAGGAGCGGCGCACACTGGCGGACCTGCTGCGGAAGGTGATGCTCGCTCAGGAGACGACGCCGGAAGGCTAGACGTCCGCCACCGCTCCCGTACCGGGGTCGACCCGTGGCGCCCGCCCCTGGTATCGATGGGGGCGTGCGATTCGAACGAGTGCCGGTGCCGGACGGTGTGGGGGCGCGGCCCCGGGACGGGCGGGGCTACCCCGTACCGGCGATCACGCCCTGGCAGGACGGCCTGCCGCAGTTCGCGCTGACCGACTACGGGCGCAGCGCCGCGTGCGCGCTGGAGCGCACGTGCTCGGTGTGCGGGCGGTTCATGGAGCGCGGACCGGTGTGGCGGGTGGTCGGCGCCGCCGAGAGCGCGGCGATCGCCGGGGCGCTCGCGGCCGGGCAGCCGTACCGCAACCTCGCGCCCACCATGGAGGGCCCCGGCCACCGGGCCTGCATGCTGTACGCCGCCATGGTCTGCCCGTACCCGGCCCGCCCCAACGCCCGGCGGCGGGCGGGCGCGACGGGCACGGCGGGTTCGGGGGATCCGGCCGCCGTCCGGGGTGCGGTGCGCGGCGGCGCGGGCGCGGTGGTCGGGTTCGGCGACTACGAGTACGCCGTCACCGGGGCTCAGGTGCTGTTCCGCTTCCTCGACGTGGTCGAGTTCCTGCCGCACGAGTCGGCGGACGAGCACCTGGCCGAGCTGCGCGCCGAGTTGGCGAAGCCCTCGTAGCGCTGGTGGCCCTCCCTGCTTTCGTGGCCTTCGCGGCCCGGTGGCCCGGTGGCCCGGTGGCCCGGTCGGCGGGAGGTGCCGGCCGGGCCGGGGCGTGGGCCGGAGGGTCAGAGCGCCCGGGTCTGCGCCCAGTCGTAGAGCCGGTGGGCGCTGTCCCCGAGGCGGGTGGCGTACAGCGTGTTGACCGGGCCGCCCGCGAGCTCCTCGGAGGTGGTGGTGACGCCGACGAGGGTGCCGGTCCCGGTGGCCGGGTCGAACCGGGCGAAGTGGGGGCCGCCGCTGGCCCCGTGGGACATGTCGCAGGACTCGCCCCACAGGACCGGGGCCTGGGGGCCGGGGCGGGCCGGTCCGGCGCAGTGGATCATGCGCGAGCCGGAGTACGTGGCGGCGGGGTTGTTCAGCCGGTCCTTGGGATAGCCGAAGGTGTCGACGAACTCGCCCTCGGCGGGCGGGGTGAAGGCGATCCGCTGGGCACCGGTGACGTCGGCGATCCGCCGCCCCCCGGTCGAGGGGTTCGCCACCAGGACCCCGGTGTCGTAGCCGGCCACGGCGACGTCGTTCGAGGTCGTCCCGCCACGATCGGCGTCCCAGCGGGAGGAGGTGGCCATGGTCCTGATGCTGAAGCCGCCGAGCGGCTTGGTCCCGTTGCGGTAGCCGGGCACGAAGTAGAGGTTGTGGTTCCAGGTGTCGGCGGTCGCGGGGGCCCCGACGCCCCGCAGGCAGTGCGCCGCCGTGAGCAGTGTGCTGCGGTTGGCGCTGTTGACGACGGTCGCGGTGCAACTGCCGTCGTAGCCATCGGAGAAGGTGAAGAAGAGCCGGCCGACGCTCCGGTTCACCGCTCCGCCGTGGGTCCACACGGCCCCGGGGTCCGGGGTGTCCGCGGGCAGCGGCCGCGGGTCGTCCGGCGTGTTGTCGTCCTCGGGCAGGGGCGTGATCTCGGGGACCAGGGCGCCCGCCAGCTTCATCCGGTCGGGCGTCCAGTAGGCGTCGATCCGGCCGCGCTCCTGCGCGGTCGTGGCGCCGGCGTGCGTCGTGACGGTCTCCCGCTCCGCGGCGAGGGCCGTGTTCGGCAGCAGCACCGCCGCCGTGGTCGCACTCAGCAGGAGGGCACCCACGGCGGCGAGCCTGCGGGGCATGGCGCGGTCGGTGGTCGGTGTTCCGGGTGTCTTCGGCATGCACGGCACCGTAGGCACGGGATGTCAGGCTCCCGTGTGGATCGGGTCTCGGCCGGCCGTCGAAACGATCAGGTTCCGGTAACGGCGTCCCGGTCCTGTACCGGTGGCCGCCGCTCGGCCTGAGCCAGCATCAGGGCCGGTAGGAGGGCAGGCCCTTGACGGTGGACACCTGGGTCGGCGCGGCCGAGCCGTCGGCGGGCAGGGCGCTGATGCCGTCCGGGGTGCGGACCGCAATGGTCCTGCCGTCGGGGGACCGGGCCAGGTCGCGGACGACGGTGCCGAAGTCGACGTCGACCTCGACGAGGAGCTTCGCAGGGCGGGGTCAGCGGCGGATGCGGGCCGTGTCACAGCCGTGGAACAGGCCGGGCGCGCGCCGTGGCCCGCGCGGGGTGCCGGTTCAGAGGCCGAGGTCGGTGAGGCCCGGGTGGTCGTCGGGGCGGCGGCCGAGCGGCCAGTGGAACAGCCGCTCCGCGGCGGTGATCGGCAGGTCGTTGATCGAGGCGTGCCGCTCGGCCATCAGGCCGTTCCGGTCGAACTCCCAGTTCTCGTTGCCGTAGGAGCGGTACCAGTGGCCGTCGCCGTCGTGCCATTCGTAGGCGAAGCGGACCGCGATGCGGTCCCCGCCGTACGCCCAGAGCTCCTTGATCAGGCGGTAGTCCAGCTCGCGCTGCCACTTGCGGGTGAGGAAGTCGGCGATCCGGTCGCGGCCGGTGAGGAACTCGGAGCGGTTGCGCCAGCGGCTGTCCGGTGTGTAGGCGAGGGCGACCCGTCGGGGGTCGCGGGTGTTCCAGGCGTCCTCGGCGGCCCGGACCTTCCGGTGGGCGGCCTCCTCGGTGAACGGGGGCAGGGGCGGGCGCTGCTCGGTGCCGGTCTCGGGCATGGGTGCTCCTCGGAATGGGCGTTCCGTCGGTGAGAACGATCGTTCTCGCTGTTGTGGCTACAGTAGGAGAACCATCGTTCTCACGCAAAGGGCACGGCAGATGGAGCAGGAAGACCCACGGACCCGGATCCTCGACGCGGCCGAGGAGCTGTTCTACGGGCAGGGCGTCCAGTCGGTCGGCATGGACGCCGTCCGGGCCGCCTCCGGCGTGACCATGCGCCGCCTGTACCAGCACTTCCCGTCCAAGGGCGAGCTCGTCGAGGCCTACCTGCTGCGCCGCGACGGCCGCTGGCGGGCGAACCTCGCCGTGTACGTCTCACGCACCGGAGGCTCCCCGAGGGAGCAGCTGCTCGCGGTCTTCGACTGGCTCGGCCGGTGGTTCGCCGAACCCGGCTTCCGGGGCTGCGCCTTCGTCAACTCGCTCGGCGAACTCGGTGCCGTCAGCCCCGCGGTGGTGGCCGCCGCCCGGCACCACAAGGAGGAGTTCGGCGGCTACCTCGCGGGCCTGGTCGAGGCCGCCGGAGCCCCGCCCGCCACCGCCGTCCACCTGGCCCTGCTGGCCGAGGGGGCGATCACCAGCGCGGCCGTCCACGGGGATCCGACGGCCGCCGCCGACGCCAGGGAGGCCGCCCGGCTGCTGCTGGACGCGGCGCCGGCCCGATAGCCGGCGGCCCCGGCGCGGACGCCGACCGTCCGGCCCGCGGCCGTCACCGGGGCTGTGGAACAGGTGAGTTGCGGTACCCGGTGGTACCGGGTGGTGCTGGTGGGGCGTCGTCGGATGCGAGCGTTCCGGGCCGAACCGCACCGGGCGAGTGCTTTTCGCTCGAACGCGCGTTTATCGCCCATTGATCGACACCGCCTAGCCTCGGGTGCATGGACGAGAGAACGGCCGAGCGGCCGGGGGCGTTGCCCGAGGGGCGGATGACGGAGCAGGACACCGAGCGGTTCCGGCAGCTGCTGGCGCGGCTGGAGGACTCGCTGGCGGTGGACCGGAAGACGGCGCGGCGCGATGCCTGAGTGCGCCGAGCCGGGCCCGGTGGCGGTGCTGCCGGTGGCGGTCCCGCCGGTCGAGGTCCTGCCGCTCTGGCGGCGGGGCGAGGCCGGGCAGGACCGGAACGCGGACCGGCCCGGGGTGCTGCGGGGGCACCCCGGGCCGGTGGCGGCCGGTCGGTCCGGTCGGTCCGCTCAGGACGGTCAGGCCGGCCGGTCCGGTCAGGACGGTAGGGCCGGCGCGGAGCCGGCGGGCTGACCGGTCAGCTGCAGCCGCAGTCGCAGCAGCAGCCGTCGCAGCAGTCGCACCCGTCGCAGCAGTCCCCGTCACAGCAGTTGCAGCAGTCGCCGCAGCCGGGGTCGCCGCAGTCGCAGCAGTCGTGGCGCTGGCAGAAGCCCTCGCGGCGCTCGCGGCTGAACGGGTCCTCGTGGTCGCAGCAGAGCAGCTGGCAGGTGCAGGCCATCAGGGCCCACATCGCGCACCCGGCGAGCAGGTTGCGGGGGTTCGGCGGCTTCTGGCCGGGCGGGGTGAAACCCGGGCCCTGCGGCACCCACGGCGGGATCGGCGCCTGGCCCGGCGGTGTCTGCTGCGGCGGCGCCTGGTGCGGGTGCTCGCCCGTGGTGGTGCCCGCGGTGGCGCCCGCGGTGTCCGGGCGGCGGCAGCTCGCCGTGTGCCGGGCGCGCCCGAAGACCCGCTCCACCGCGCGGTCGGTCTCGTGTCCGAGCAGGACGTGCACGAGGGTGCGGTCGGTCAGGTCGACCTCGCGCAGCGCGAGCCGGATGCCGTGGACGGCGTCGCGGCAGAGCCGTTCGGCCTCGGCGCGGTCGGTGCCGGTGGCGGTCAGCGGGTTCCAGGCGCCCGAGGCCGCGTCGGCGGCCTGGTCCTCGGCGGCGTCGAGGAGGTGGGCGAGCCGGCCGAACAGCCGCCCGGCCTCGGCGAGCGGGGCGGCGTTGCCGGGGCGCCCGGCGATCACGGCGGTGTGCGCGAAGGCGGCCGAGGTGGCGGTCTCGGTGGGCTCGGTGACCAGCAGGACGGAGCCGCCGGGGCGCAGCGAGCGCTCCAACTCGCCCTGCCGGGAGGCGGCGTCGAGCAGTACGGCGGTGTCGAAGCCGACGGCCGAGGCGCTGCCCGCGCTCTGCCGGTCCCAGCGCCGGGTGACGGCACGGGCTCCGGCGGCGACCGGGCGGCGGGCGAAGACGCCGTCGCGGTCCTCGACGTGGTCGCGGATCTTGACCGAGGCGAGCGCCAGCGAGACGGCGGCGGCGAGCCGGGCGCCCTCGCCCTTGGCGACGGAGGCGGTGCGCATGCCGCGCAGCGGGCACGGTCCGGCGGTGCGGCGCCAGGAGGAGTCCTCCCTGGCGGCCTGGGCCTCGACCAGGACGGAGATGATCAGACCGTCGTAGTTGGTCGCCGTCCGGGCGAGCTGTCCGTGGTCGTCCCGCAGCGCGAGGCAGAGCCCGCACAGGTGGGCCATCCAGGAGGTCTGCAGGCGCTCGGACAATCGATGCCTACACGGTCTGATGATGCCGAACACGCTGGTCCCCCTCGCCTCACGGGCCGCCGACCGGCCACGATTCGCCGCACATCATATGATCAGCGCCCCTCCTGGCAGCCGAGGTCCCGTCAAGCCGCCGCCCGTCAGCCGGGCGGGCACCCCGCCCGGCGTCCGCGTGCACGCCACGCCCCGCCCCGGCGTCCGCGCGCACCTCGCCCCGGCTCGGGGCGCCGCGTGCGCCGGGGCGGGGCTGCCGCCCGAAGGCTTCCGACGACCCGGGCCTCGGGGCCGACCCCGGTGAGTGGATCTCATATCCGGGATAGCATCGCGAATATGGGAATCGACGCGGCCGCCGACGAGCGGCTGGCACAACGACTCGCCGAGCTGAGGCTGGAACGCGGGTGGACCTTGGAGGAGTTGGCACGGCTGGCGGACGTCAGCCGGTCGACGCTGTCCCGGGTGGAGCGGGCGGAGGTCAGTCCGACGGCCGCGCTGCTCGGGCGGCTCTGCGCCGTGTACGGGCGGACCATGTCCCGGCTGCTCGCCGAGGTGGAGTCCGGTCCGGCCCGGCTGGTGCGGGCCGGGGAGCAGCAGGTGTGGCGGGACGGGACGACCGGGTTCGTCCGCCGGTCGGTCTCGCCGCCGCACGGCTCGCTGCGCGCGGAGATCATCGAGGGCCGGCTGCCGGCCGGCGCGGACATCGCCTACGACCGCGCCTGCACGCCCGGCCGGGAGCACCACCTCTGGCTGCTGGAGGGGAACCTGGAGCTGACCGTGGACGGTGAGCCGCAGCCGCTCGGCCCCGGCGACTGCCTGCGCTACGTCGGCAGCACCAGCCGCTTCCGCAGCCTCGGCCCGGGCGAGGCCCGGTACGCGCTGGTGGTGGTCGAGCCGTGAGCGCCGCCACCGGGCCGATAGCGAAGGAGCCCGAGGAGAGCCCCGGGAACGGCGGGGCGCCCCAGGAACCCGGGAAGCCCGGGGGACCCAAGGAGCGCTTCGACGCCGCCGGGCGCCGGGTCCTGCTGGTCTGCGTCGCGGGCGGCTTCACCACGCTGCTCGACCAGTCCGTCCTCAACACCTCCATCCCCGCCCTGCGCGAGACCCTGCACGCCGGGCCCGCCGACCTCCAGTGGATCGTCGCCGGCTACTCGCTCGCCTTCGGCCTCGCGCTGATCCCCGGCGGGCGGCTGGGCGACGTCAGGGGCCGCAAGTGGTTCTTCGTCACCGGCCTCGCCCTGTTCACCCTGGTCAGCCTGGTCTCCGCGACCGCCACCGAGCCCGGGGTGCTGATCGCCGCCCGGCTGCTCCAGGGCGTGGGCGCCGGCCTGGTCAACTCCCAGATGATCGGCACCCTCCAGGACGTCTTCGACGGCCAGCTGCGGGCCCGCGCCCTCGGCATGTACGCCGTCACCGGCGGCCTCGCCTTCACGCTCGGCCCGCCGATCGGCGGCGCGGTGCTGGCCCTGGCCGGCCCCGAGCACGGCTGGCGGCTGACCTTCCTGCTCAACGTCCCCTTCGGCCTGGCCACCGTCGCCCTGGCGGCCCGCCACCTGCCGAAGCCCCGCCCCAGCGCCCGGAATGCCGACCTCGACGTCCTCGGCCTGCTGCTGGTCGGGGCGCTCACCCTGGCCCTGATGCTGCCCTTCGTCCGGCCGCCCGGCTGGACCGGCTGGCTCGCCTTCGCGGCCGCCGCCCTGCTGCTGCTCGGCGCGCTCGCCTGGTGGCAGCGGCGCTACGCCCGGTCCGGCGGCCACCCGCTGATCCACCCGGCCCTCACCCGCTCCGCGCCGTACGCGCTCGGAACGGCCACCGCGATGGCCCAGTTCGGATCCTCGCTCGCCGCCTCGCTGGTCCTGACCATGTTCCTCCAGGACGGCCTCGGCCTCTCCCCGATGGGCGCCGCGCTGGTCGCGCTGCCCTCCGCCGTGGCCATGGGCGTGGCCTCCGCGCTCGCCTGGCGGGTCGTCCAGCGCTACGGCCGACGCACCGTCACCGTCGGGATGGTCGGCTCCGCGCTCGCCATGCTGCTCAGCGGACTGCTCGCGCACTGGGCGCCCGCCGCCGTGCTGCCCTGGCTGCTGGCCCTGCTGCAACTGCTCGGCGGCGCCTCGGTCGGCCTGATGGGCTCCACCAACCAGGCCTACGTGCTGCGCCACGCGCCCGCCGAGGCGGCCGGGGTGAGCGGGGCGATCCTGCAGATGGCCCAGCGGATCGCGGCGGCCGTCGCGGTCTCGGCCCTGTCCGGGGTCTACCTGCGGGAGACCGTCGGCGGCGGCGGGCACCGCTCCGCCTACCTGACGGCGAGCGTGGTGTGCGCCGCGGTGGCCGGACTCGCCGTCCTGGCCTCGGTGTTCGCCGGCCGTGCCACGGCCCGCGAGCAGCGCGACGGCGGACCGGTCGCGATGAGCCGAGGGCGAACACCGGTCCGTTAGGCGGTGGTCGGCGCGTACCGTGGCGGGCATGACCGACGTACGGACCCGGACCGTGGACCTGCCCGAGGTGAGGCTCGCCTACCGCGAGAGCGGACGGCCCGGCGGCCCGCCGCTGGTGCTGCTGCACGCCCTCGGCGAGCGGGCCGCCGACTGGGACACCGTCCTGCCGGAGCTCGCCCCCGGCCACCACGTGTACGCGCTCGACCTGCGCGGCCACGGCGACAGCGCCCGTACCGCCGCCTACGCGCTGGAGGCGATGCGGGACGACGTGCTGGCCTTCCTCGACGCCCTCGGACTCGCCCGCGTCGACCTGGTCGGCCACTCGATGGGCGGCGCCGTCGCCTACCTGCTCGCCCAGGCCGCGCCGGAGCGGATCGACCGGCTGGTCCTGGAGGAGATCCCCGCGCTGTACCCGCGCCCGGCGAGCGCGCCGCCCGAGGACCCGGACCCGGACGTGCACTTCGACTGGGCGGCGGTCCGGGCGGTCAAGGCCCAGCTCGACGACCCCGACCCGGCCTGGCGGGAGGGGCTGGCCGGGATCACCGCCCGCACCCTGGCCGTCGCCGGCGGCCCGGCCAGCCACGTCCCGCAGGAGCGGATCGCCGAACTCGCCCGGCTGATCCCGGACTGCCGCCTGGTCACCGTCGAGGCCGGGCACCTGGTGCACGGTGCCCGGCCCGCCGGGTTCGTCGCCGCGGTGGCGCCGTTCCTGGCCCGCTGAGCCGCCGGGCCGCTGCCGTCGAGTGAGGCGGACACCGGGTGGGGCGGGCGGCGGATCGGTCAGACGCCGTGCTCGACGGGCAGCCGCCCGTTGCGCACCGCCGTCAGCAGGTCGGCGTGGTCGGCCTCGGTGCGGTCGGCGTAGGCCACCGCGAAGGCGGCGACGGCCTCGTCCAGCGCCTCGCTCTTGCCGCAGTACCCGGCCAGCAGGCCGGGGTCGGCGGTGTGCGAGTGCGCCCGGGCCAGCAGGGCGCCGGTGATCCGGGCGTAGTCGTCCAGCTGGCCCGGCAGCAGCGCCGCCGGGTCGACGCTGCCCTTGCGGTTGCGGAACTGCCGCACCTGGTAGGGGAGTCCGTCGACCGTGGTCCAGCCCAGCAGGGTGTCGCTGACCACCTGCATGTGCTTCTGGCCGAGCACCACCCGGCGGCCCTCGTGCCCGTCCGCCGCGGGCCGCGGCCCGGCCGGCAGGTACGGCAGCAGCGCGGACGGGCGGGCCTCCTTCACCTGCAGCACCAGCGGCTGGTCCCGGTGGTCGGTGAGCAGCACCACGTACGAGCGGGTGCCCACGCTGCCGGTGCCCACCACCCGGAACGCCACGTCCTGCACCCGGTAGCGGGACAGCAGGGTGCGCACCTCGGCCGGAACCGTCTCGACGTACGGGCCGAGCGCGTGCGCGACCGCGCGGGCGGTCGCGTCGGTCACCTCGGTGAGCACCGGGGGAGCGGCCGTGAACCGCCAACCGCCGTCCGCGGTACGGGCGGTGCTGCGGGCGGCGAATCGGGCGCTGGTGTTGCCGAGCGCCTTCGCGCCGACCTTGCGCAGCACCTCGGCGAGGTCGTGCGCCTCGGCGAAGGAGACCAGCTGCTCGTCCGCGATCGCGTTCCAGGCGTCCAGCCCGGGCAGCTTGGCGAGCGTGCGCACCGTCCGGCGGTAGGAGCCCGCCACGTGCTGGGCGGCCTCGCGCGCGGTGGTCTCGCTCGCCCCGGCCTCCCGGGCGGCCAGCACCAGGCTGGCGGCGAGCCGCTTGAGGTCCCACTCCCAGGGGCCGGGGACGGTCTCGTCGAAGTCGTTGATGTCCAGCACGATCTGGCCGCGCGCGTCGCCGTACAGGCCGAAGTTCGCGGCGTGCGCGTCCCCGCAGAGCTGCGCGCCCACCCCGGTCACCGGGGTGCCCGCGAGGTCGGCGGCCATCAGCCCGGCCGAGCCGCGCAGGAACGCGAACGGGCCGGCGGCCATCCGGCCGACCCGGATCGGCACCAGCCGGGCTATTCGGCCGGCGTTGGAGGCCTCCAGCGCGGTCACGGCCGTCGGCCGGTCGGGTGCGGGCGCGAACTCCGCGTGCCGCTCCCGGGGCACCCGGGTCCGCAGCTCCTTGCCGCGCTCCCGCGCCCGCCCGTCCTGCGCCGGGGCGAACCCGGCCACCGCGAACCCGCGCCGGGTCCGCTCGTCCCGCCCCGCCGCCGACCCCGACCCGGCCGCCTCGGCCCCACCCACGTGCGCCACTGTCCCCGCCCGTCCCTTCCGGTCCTCGCCCCGCCCGCGACCTGCGCGGACGTTTCATCGGGGGGAGTGACGTACGGGGTGGCGCGGTGGTTCCGGGAGGGGAGGGGAGGGTCCGCTTGCGGGTCGCGGGGGTGGTGCGGGGGCGGCGGGGCGTGCGTGGGGCGCGGGGCCGGGGCGGAGCCCGTGGGGCGCGGGGTAGCGTGGGGCGGGTGAACGATCTTGGGGGGAGCGGTTCCCGGGCGCTTCGGCGCACGCGCCTGGCGGCCGCGTCGGCGGCGGTGCTGACAGTGGCGGCCGGGCTGGGTGTGCGGGCCGTGTTCGGCGGGGACTTCGCCAAGTGCGCCGGGGACGCGCTCTACACCGTCCTCCTGTACGCCCTGCTCGTGCTGGCCGCGCCGAGGCTGCGCCCCGGCCGGGCCGCCGCCGTGGCCGCCGCGCTCAGCTGGGCCGTGGAGCTGTTCCAGCTGACCGGACTGCCGGACGCCTGGGGGCGGCACAGCACCCTGGCCCGGCTGGTGCTGGGCTCGACCTTCAACCTGCCGGACCTGCTCTGGTACCTGGTCGGCGCGGGCTGCGCCGGGGTGCTCCACCGGGTGCTGCGGACCTCCCGGGTCGCGGCACCCGGCGGAGCCGTCTGAACGCGGCCGACCGGGCCGGGCGAGCGGCCCGACGGACCGTCAGAGCGGGAGCAGGTCCGGCCGCTTGGGCTCGACGTGGTCGCCCGAGGACTCGCCGCGCAGGCGCCGGCCGACCCAGGGCAGCAGGTACTCGCGGGCCCACTGGATGTTCTCCCGCCGCTGGTCGGCGGGGGTGAGCGCCTGGGCGTCCGGCCACGGGGCCTCCGGGTCCTGCGCGGTGTGCAGGCCCAGCGAGCGGGCGGCCAGCAGGGCGACCCGCTGGTGCCCCTCGGGGGACAGGTGCAGGCGGTCCTCGCTCCACGCGCGGCGGTCCTGCACCGCGCGCAGCGACCACAGGTCGGCCACCTTGCAGCCGTTGCGGTCGGCGACGGCGCGCATGTGCCCGTTGTAGGTGGCGATCTTGCCGCGCAGGTGCTTCAGCAGCGGCACGTCCTTGGTGTCGAAGCCGGTGCAGATCAGCACCCTCCCGGCGCTTTCGGTGAGTTGGACGACGGCGGCCTCGAAGCGCTCGGCCACCTCGTCCGGGTCGGCGCCCGGTCGGAGGATGTCGTTGCCGCCCGCGCAGAAGGTGACCAGGTCGGGCTGGAGGCGCTGGACCTGCGGCACCTGCTCGGCGGTGATCTGGTCCAGCAGCCGGCCGCGCACCGCGAGGTTGGCGTAGCGGAAGGCGCCCGGCGGGCGCCCGTCGGCGAGGATCCCGGCGAGGCGGTCGGCCCAGCCGGCGAACCTGCCGTCGACGCCGGGGTCGTTCAGACCCTCGGTGAAGCTGTCGCCGATGGCGGCATACGAATCGAGGTCAAGGGTCTCCTGGAGATTCGGCATGAAAGAGATAGTTCACCCAATCAAGTGACCTACGCCACCGTAGGTGACTCCGGGGGCACGTGAGATGGACCACGTGCCCCCGTGGGCCCCTCCCGCCCGCAGAGAGCCGGCCCCCGGAAAGCACAAGATCCGCGCCCCTTCCGCTTTCCGGCCGGCCCGGCGGATGCTCGAAGGGAGCGGCCGGTCCGGCCGCCGTCCTCCCGGGGGAAGGCATCCATGACCACCGACCCGCGCCCCGACCCGCCCGAGAACTGGTCCATCGACGACCGGTGCACCAACTGCGACGTCGCCCGGCAGCTCGCGCCCGACCTGGTCCGCGAGCGCGCGGGCCGCTCGGTGCTGGTCCGCCAGCCGCGCGACGCGGCCGAGCGCCGGCAGCTGCTCGCCGCCGCCCACGCCTGCCCGACCCGTTCCATCCGCCCGGGCACCGGGCCGCTGGACCGGGCCGGGGACCCGTTCCCGCTGGCCCTCGCCGACGACCTGCTGCTGCTCGGCCACAACTCCCGGCAGACCGCGGGTGCCAACTCCTACCTCTGCCGCCGTCCCAGCGGCTGGGTGATGGTCGACACGCCGCGCTACAGCGAGGCCCTGGCCGCCCGGTGCGCCGCGCTCGGCCCGGTCACCGACGTCCTGCTCACGCACCGCGACCACGCCGCGCACGGACGGGCGTACGCCGACCGGTTCGGCGCCCGGCTCTGGATCCACGAGGGCGATCTGGCGGCCGCCCCCGACGCCGACCGGGTGCTGCGCGGCACCGCGCCGACGGAGGTCTCGCCCGGCCTGGTCGCCCACCCGTTCCCCGGCCACACCCGGGGCAGCGTGCTCTTCGTCGCGGACGAGCGGTACTGCTTCAGCGGGGACAGCCTGTACTGGTCCCGCACCACCGGGGACATCGAGGTGGCGGAGTCGGTCACCTGGTACTCGATCGAGGAGCTCGCCGCCTCGCTGCGGCGCGGCCTCGGCGTGCTGCGCTTCGAGTGGCTGCTGCCCGGCCACGGCGACCGGCGCCGGATGCCCGCCGGGGAGGCGGACCGCCGGCTGCGGTCGCTGGCCGAGCGGTGCCGGGAGCTGCGACCGAGGCCCGTGGACTTCGGCGCGGTCCGCTGGTAGCCGGCGGCCCGCCGGTACGGGACGGCCTGCCGGTGGCCGGTAGCCGGTGGCGCGGTCCGCCGGCCGACGCCGGAGGGTCGGTGCGCCGGTGCCTGCGCCGGGTGCGCGGGGGCGTGCGACCGCTGGGAGCGCCCACTCGGGTGTGCGAACGGTTCCGTCGGGGCAGCCGCCTTGGGAACGAAGGTGTTCGGCCCCGTGAACCCCGAACTCCGTGCGACGAACTCCCCGCGATCCAAGGATGGTTGAGCCATGCTCACGCAGACCCCGGAGCGCCACGCCCGGCCTCGGCGCTACCTGATGTGCCGGCCGACGCACTTCACCGTGGACTACGCGATCAACCCGTGGATGGACCCCGCCCAGCCCACCGACACCGCGCTCGCCCTGCGCCAGTGGGAGCGGCTCTACTGGACGTACCGCCGGCTCGGCCACACCGTCGAGCTGATCGACCCGGTGCCCGGCCTGCCCGACATGGTGTACGCCGCCAACGGCGCCACCGTCCTGGACGGCCGTGCCCTGGTCGCCACCTTCCGCTACCCGGAGCGGGCCGCCGAGTCGGAGGCCTACCTGGCCTGGTTCCGGGAGCGCGGCTACCGCGAGGTGCGCCGGGCCGGGCACGTCAACGAGGGCGAGGGCGACCACCTGGTGGTGGGCCGCCGGGTGCTCGCCGGGACGGGCTTCCGCACCTCGCGCGCCGCGCACGCCGAGGCCGGGGAGCTGTTCGGCGTCCCGGTGGTCAGCCTGACCCTGGTCGACCCGCGCTTCTACCACCTGGACACCGCGCTGGCGGTGCTCGCCGACGACCACGTCATGTACTACCCGGAGGCCTTCGACGCCGACAGCCGTTCGGTGCTGCGCGCGCTCTACCCGGACGCGATCCTCGCCGACCGGGCCGACGCCGAGGTGTTCGGGCTCAACGCGGTCTCGGACGGCCTCCGGGTGCTGCTGCCGGAGGCCGCCAAGAACCTGGCCGGCCGGCTGACCGAGCACGGCTACCAGCCCGTCCCGGTGGACGTCTCGGAGCTGCTGAAGGGCGGCGGCGGGGCGAAGTGCTGCACCCTGGAGCTCAGGCCGGAGTGACGGTGCCGCCCCCGGTGCCGCCCCGGATGCCGTGCCGGGCGTCGTCCGGCTCCGGCGCCGCGGTGACCAGCAGCACCTCCAGGGTGCGCGGCCCGTGCACCCCCTCCACCCGGTCCAGCTCGATGTCGCTGGTG
The DNA here is from genome assembly GCF_053598475.1 of Kitasatospora sp. NPDC001119. NCBI lineage: Bacteria > Bacillati > Actinomycetota > Actinomycetes > Kitasatosporales > Streptomycetaceae > Kitasatospora > Kitasatospora sp. NPDC001119. The sequence goes on along the minus strand of NZ_JBSFKI010000008.1, from coordinate 228,376 downwards.
GCGGACGGCCCCGAGATCCAGGTCTGCGGCCGTACCGGATCGAGCCGGGGCAGCGCGAGCGGCACCGAGGCGACGACCTGCTCCGGGGCCCGCACCACGCAGACGTGGTGGTCGGGGACGAGCGAGAGCAGCCGTCGCCCCTGGCCCGGTCCGGCGTCCAGCACGATCGTCCCGGTCTCGGCGACGGCCAGCGCGCAGCCGGTCACCACGCTGTCCACGGCGTCCAGTCGGGCGGCGGTCAGCGTCCCGTCGTCCGGGAGGAGTTCGACCCCCTCGGCCTCGGCCGCGGTGAGCCAGTCGGCCGGCAGCCCGGCCGGCACCACGACCGTCCGGCTGCCCCGCTCCGCCAGCAACCCGGCGATCCGGCGCGGCAGTTCGTCCTCGTGGCAGCGGTGCACCAGGGCCCGGTAGTCGGCCAGGTTGCGGTGCAGCAGGTCGAGCACCGCCGCCGGGTCGTCCGTCGGCACGTGCGCCGTCAGGTAGTCGCGGGGCAGCGGCTGTTCGGCCACGCCGGCGGCGTCGCCGAGGGCGGCCCGGATCCGGCCGAGCACCAACTCGCGTGAGTTCGAGGTCCGTTCGGGCCGGTCGGATGCGGTCATGTGCGGTTCCTCCGCCACCAGTCGCGGAACGGTTCGGCCGGCACCTCCGGCAGGTCCCGGGTGTCGGTCCAGGCCCGCCCGGGCCCGGGCAGCCGGCGCGGGTGCAGCGACCGGGTGCGCCCGGCCAGCCGCTCGGCGGCGGCGAGCGCCGCCGGGTGGTCCAGCACGAACCCGGCGGCGGCCATCGCGGCCCGCTCCAGCGGGTGCCCGCCCTGCTCGGCGACCCGCTCGCGCAGGTGCACCAGCACCTCGGGGATGTCGATCGCGACCGGGCAGACCTCGTAGCAGGCCCCGCAGAGCGAGGAGGCGTACGGCAGCGAGGCGTCCACCGGGCTCGCGGTGCCGCGCAGTTGGGGCGTCAGGATGGCGCCGATCGGCCCCGGGTAGACCGAGCCGTAGGCGTGCCCGCCGGCCCGCTCGTACACCGGGCAGACGTTGAGGCAGGCCGAGCAGCGGATGCAGCGCAGCGCCTGGCGGCCGACCTGGTCGGCCAGCGCGGCGGTGCGGCCGTTGTCCAGCAGCACCAGGTGGAACTCGGACGGGCCGTCGCCCTCCGTCGTCCCGGTCCAGAGCGAGGTGTACGGGTTCATCCGCTCGGCGGTGGAGGAGCGGGGGAGCAGCTGGAGGAAGACCTCCAGGTCCCGCCAGGTCGGCACGACCTTCTCGATCCCGACCACCGAGATCAGCGTGCGCGGCAGGGTGAGGCACATCCGGCCGTTGCCCTCGGACTCGACCACCACCAGGGTGCCGGTCTCGGCGACCATGAAGTTGGCGCCGGAGACGGCGACTTCGGCGCGCAGGAACTTCTCCCGCAGGTGCAGCCGGGCGGCCTCGGCGAGTTCGGCGGGCGAGTCGGTGAGGCCCCTGGGCGCCGGGCGGCCCCAGGAGGCCATTCGGTCGGCGAAGACCTGCCGGATCTCCGCCCGGTTGCGGTGGATCGCCGGCACCAGGATGTGCGAGGGCCGGTCGTCGCCCAACTGCACGATCAGCTCGGCGAGATCGGTCTCGTAGGCGGTGATCCCCTCGGCCGCCAGCGCCTCGTTGAGCTCGATCTCCTGGGTGGCCATCGACTTGACCTTGACGACCTCGGTCCGTCCGGTGGCCTTTACCAGTCCGGCGACGATCCGATTGGCCTCCTCGGCGTCGGCGGCCCAGTGCACGGTGCCGCCGGCCGCCGTGACGGACTCCTCCAACTGCACCAGGTAGCGGTCGAGGTGGCGCAGCGTGTGGTCCTTGATCGCCTTCCCGGCGGCGCGCAGCCGGTCCCAGTCGGCGAGTTCGGCGACCGCCCGGGCCCGCTTGTCGCGGATGGTGTGGGTGGCGTGCCGCAGGTTGGCGCGCAGCCGCTCGTCCCGTACGGCCTTGGCGGCGGCCTGCGGGAAGGCGGGCATGCCGAGGAACGTACCGCTCACACGGGCCTCCAGGGGTGCTCCTCGGTGCTGGCCAGGATCTCCGCCAGGTGCAGCGGCCGCAGCGGCGCGCCCCGGCGGCGCAGGGTGCCGCCGAGGTGCAGTAGGCAGGAGTTGTCGGCGCCGCACAGTACGCTGGCGCCGGTGCCGAGCGCGTTGGCGATCTTGTCCTCGGCCATGGCCGCCGAGACCGCCGCGTTCTTGACCGCGAAGGTGCCGCCGAAGCCGCAGCACTCCTCGGCCCCGGGCAGCTCGACCAGCTCCAGGCCCTCGACGGCGTCCAGCAGCCGGCGCGGGCGCCCGCCGAGGCCGAGCAGGCGCAGGCCGTGGCAGGAGGGGTGGTAGGTGACGGTGTGCGGGAAGTACGCGCCGACGTCCTCGACGCCGAGCACATCGGTCAGGAACTCGGTCAGCTCGACCACCCGGGGCACCAGGTCGGTGGCCAGGTCGGCGAGTTCGGTACCCCGGCCCTCGGCGGCGGCCCTGGCGCCGATCCGGGGGTAGTTGTCCCGGACCATCGCCACGCAGGAGCCCGAGGGCGTCACCACGTGGTCGTACCCGGCGAAGGCCTTCGCGGTCCGTCGGACCAGCGGCTCGCAGCCCCTGCGGTAGCCGGTGTTGTACTGCGGCTGCCCGCAGCAGGTCTGCCCGGCGGGGAAGTCCACCGTCACGCCGAGCCGTTCCAGCAGCCGGACGGTGGCCACCGCCGTGGCGGGGAACAGCGCGTCGTTGACGCAGGTGGCGAACAGCGCGACCCGCATCCGGGCTCCCTTCTGCCGAACCGGACCCCCCGGACGCCCGAACCGCCGGACGCCGAACTGCCGGACGCCGATCGGCACCGGACCGCTCGTGATCGTACCGAGCGGACCGGTGCCGCGGTGGGACTTCGGCCGTGCGACCTCGGCCGGGGACGTCAGCCCCCGGGCCTCACGGCCTCACGGCCTCACGGCCTCAGGCGCCGAGCCAGAGGTCCGGCCCGAACACCTCGTAGTGGATGTCCGCCGCCGGGACGCCCGCGGTCAGCAGCTGCTCGCGGACGGCGCGCAGGAAGGGGAGCGGCCCGCAGAGGTAGGCGGTGGTGCCGGCCGGGACCTCGACGGTGGAGAGGTCCACCAGGCCGGTGCGCTCGGCCGGCCACTCGCCGAGCGGCCGCTCGTAGAAGACGTGCGAGTCCGCGTTCGGCAGGTCGGCGGTGAGCCGTGCCAGTTCGGCCCGGAAGGCGTGGCTCAGCTGGTCGCGGTCGCCGTGGACGGAGACGATCCGCCGGGTGGAGCCGGTGGCGGCGAGGTGGTCGAGCATGGCGGTCATCGGGGTGTTGCCGATGCCGGCGGAGGCGAGCAGCACCGGGCCGTCGCCGTCGGCCAGGGCGATGTCGCCCAGCGGGGGCGCCAGTTCGACGGGGTCGCCGGCCTTCAGGTGGTCGTGCAGGTGGCCGGAGACCTCGCCGCCGTCCTCGCGCTTGACGCTGAAGCGCAGGGCGCCGTCGGCGCCGCCGGAGAGGCTGTACTGGCGGATCTGCCGGGCGCCGTCGGCCAGTTCGGTGCGCACCGAGACGTACTGGCCGGGGCGGAAGGCCGGGACGGGGCGGCCGTCGGCGGGGCGGACCAGGTAGCTGGTGACGGCCTCGGTCTCCTGGTGGCGGGCGATCACGGTGTAGGGGCGCCACAGGTCGGCCGGGTCGCCGCCGGCGGCGGCCTCGGCGCGCAGCCGGTCCTCGACGGCGATCAGCGCGTTGGCCATCAGCCAGTAGACCTCGTCCCAGGCGGCGGCGACCTCGGGGGTGACGGCCTCGCCGAGCACCTCCACGATGGCGGCGAACAGGTGCTCGTGGACGATCTTGTACTGGCTGCTGTCGATGCCGACGGAGACGTGCTTGTGGGCGATGCGGGCGAGCATCGCGTCCGGCCGCTGGTCCGGGTCGGCGATCAGGGCGGTGGCGAAGGCGGCTATCGAGCCGGCCAGCGCCTCGCGCTGGGTGCCGTTGGCCTGGTTGCCCCGGTTGAAGAGGTCGCGCAGCAGCTCCGGGTGCGCGGCGAACAGCCGGTCGTAGAAGCGCGGGGTGATGTCGCCGATGGCGGCGCCCACGACGGGCAGGGTGGCCTCGATGACCTCGGTGGACTTCGCGGACAGCATCAGTCGGGCTCCTAACTGGTATCTGAGATTCGCATTAAAGGCTGTGAAAGAGGCGCGTGGCCCCGGTGGGCCGATCGGCCGGTGGGTCCGGCGGTCCCGGTGGGTCCGGCAGTCTCGGTGGATCCGGCGGTGCCGGTGACGCCGGTGGGTCAGGCGGTGTCGGCGGGTCTCGCGGTGAGGCTGAGCAGGACCGGCCCGGTGGGGGAGGCCACCAGGTCGTCGATGGAGAGGTGGTCGAGCGCGGCGAAGAACGCCTCCTGGGCGCCCCGCAGTGCTCCGCGCAGCCGGCACGCGGCCCGCAGCGGGCAGGGCGGGTCGTCCTCGCAGCCGACCACGTCGCCGACCCCCTCCAGCTCCCGCAGCAGCAGTCCGAGCGAACCGGTCCGCCCGGCGAAGGTGAGCATCAGCCCGCCGCCGCGACCGCGCCGAGCCTCCACCACCCCCAGGTGCTGCAGCCGGCTGACCACCTTCGCCGCGTGGGTGTACGGCACGCCGACCGACGCGGCCACCTCGCGGGTGGTCGGGTTGTCGCCCTCGCCCAGGACGGCCAGTCGCATGGCGATCCGCAGGGCGATGTCGGTGCTCTTGGTCAGCCTCACGTTCGGAACGCTATCGAATACGACTCCGCAACTCCAATTTTCTGCACGACGTCGATCGAGACCCCGGTCACGTCGATCCGGAGCCCTCGGCCCGGTCGGGGCCGTGGCGGGTTCGTGCACCCTCGCGCGGCGATCGGATCTGAACATTTGGCGACATTAGTAGTCACTCCCTGACGGAAAGTCAGGGCGGCTTCTACGCTTCCCCCGGCTCCGAACCCACCACAGCACCACCACACGTTCGTCCGTGCCGAGCAGCTGGAGAGACCCGTGAGAACACCCCGCACGCCCCGTCGTACCCGGACGGCCGTGGCCGCGATATCCGCGACCACGGCCGCACTGCTGTCGCTGCCCGCGACCGCCGAGGCCGTCACACCGCCGCCGGCCGTCGCCGCGCACCTGGCGGTGGCGCCGTACCCGGCGGGCGTCGCGCTGACGCCGGACGGCGGCCACGCCTATGTGACCAGCCAGAGCAGCGGCGCCGTCAGCGTGCTCGACACCGCGAGCAACACCGTGTCCGGCGGCTTCACCGCCGGGTCCGGCTCGTACGCCGTGGCCGTGTCGCCCGACGGGCACCGGGTCTACCTGACCCACCACCTGGACAACACCGTCAGCGTCGTGGACACCGCGACCGACGCCGTCACCGCGACCGTCCCGGTCGGCGCCCAGCCCTGGGGCCTCGCCCTCGCGCCGAACGGCTCCCGCGCCTACGTGAGCAACGCCGCCGCCAACACCGTGAGCGTGCTGGACACGTCGTCCGACACCGTGACCGCGACCGTGCCGGTCGGCGCCGAGCCGCACGGCCTGGCCGTCTCCCCGGACGGCACCCGGCTGTACGTCGCCGCGTCCGGCGCCAAGGCCGTCACCGTGGTCGACACCGCGAGCGGCACGGTGAGCGGCACCGTCCCGGTCGGCCACGGCGTCTTCGGCCTCGCGCTCAGCCCGGACGGCACCCGGCTGTGGACCGCCGACGGCGACGACGGCACCGCCGCCGTGATCGACACCGCGGCCGGTGCGGTCCTCGGCACCGTCGCCGTCGGCTCCGGCCCCTACGCGGTGACCGTCTCCCCGGACGGCACGGCGGCCTACGTCTCCAACTACGCCGACAACACCCTGAGCGTGGTGGACACCGCGAGCCGGACGGTCACCGCGACCGTCCCGGTGGGCGCCAGTCCGTACAGCCTGGCCCTGACCGCCGACGGGCGGCACGGCTACCTCGCCGACTTCACCGGCAGCGCCGTCGATGTGGTGACCTTCCCGCTGCCGGTGCCGGACGTGACCGCGATCAGCCCGAACGGCGGCTCCGGGACGGGCGGCACCGCGGTGACCATCACCGGCACCGACCTGGCCGGCGCCACCGCCGTGACCTTCGGCGCGGCCGGTGCCGCCACCTCGTTCAGCTGCACGAAGACCAGCTGCACCGCGACCGCCCCCGCCACCACCGTCGCCGGAGCCGTGGACGTGCGGGTCACCGGGCCCGGCGGCACCAGCGCGGCCGTCGCCGCCGACCGCTTCACCTACACCGCTCCCGCCGCCCACCTGGGCGTCGCGCTCACCGCGACCCCGGTCACCGGGCTGCTCTCCAGCCGGGTCGACTACACCGTCACCCTCACCGGCCAGGGCCCCGACCCGGTGACCACGGCCACCGTCGCCGCCGACCTGCCCGCCGGGCTGACCACGACCTCCGGCGACTGCACCGTCGCCGCCGGGAAGCTCAGCTGCGCGCTGACCGCGCCGCTGGCCAAGGGCGCGAGCACCACCCGGCACTTCTCGGTCGGCGTCGGCCTGCTCACCCTGCTCCGCAGCTGGGACGTCACCGTGGCGCGCACCGCCGGGGCGCCCGCCGACCCGTCGCCCGCCACCAGCCGGGCCACCCGCAGCTGCTCCGCGGTGCTCGGGCTGCTGATCACCTGCAAGTAGCGCACGGGCAGCCGCCCCGGGCCCCGCCGGAACCCTCCGGCGGGGCCCGGGACGCGAAAAGCCCTGGACCAAGTGTCCGATCCGGACGTACAGTCCAGGCATGTCCTCGGAAAACCCCGACCCCCGCGTACGGACCTGGTCCCCGGTCTGCCGCGCGGTGGCCCTGCTGCTCGGCCCGTACGCCGAGGTCGTACTGCACGACACCGCCACCGACCGGGTCCTCGCCGTCTGGAACCCGATGACCCCCCGGGCCCCCGGCGACCCTTCGCTGCTCGGCGAGCTCGACGGGATCGACCCCTCCGCCCCCGACGTCTACGGCCCGTACGCGAAGCTGCTGCCCGACGGACGCCGGCTCTCCTCCGTCAGCGCCGTGCTGCGCGACGACGACGGGAAGCCCACCGCGGTGCTCTGCGTCAACCTCGACCGGGGCCCGCTGGAGCAGGCCGCCGCCCTGCTGGCCGGCTTCGCCGCCCCCACCGCGCCGCGCCCCGAACCGCTCTTCGAGCGCGACTGGACCGAGCGGATCAACGACGTGGTCGGCGGGTACGTCCGTGCCCAGGGCCGCCCGCTGGAGCGCTTCACCCGCGAGGACCGGCTCGCCGTCCTGGGCGAACTCGACCGGGCGGGCGTGTTCGCCGTCCGGCGCGCCGTCCCCGTCGTCGCCACCGCGCTGCGGATCTCCCGCTCCAGCGCCTACAGCCTGCTCGCCGAGCTCAAGCAGCACCCCGCGGGCCCCACCGAGGAGGACCACCAGTGACCCGGCTCCCCGACTTCCGGCTCGAAACCCACTTCTCGCGCTGGGAGTTCACCGCCCGCCACCACCTCACCGCCTCCGACGCGCAGACCATGACGATGGCCGAGCTGCTCGCCCTGGCGGGCCCCGAGGACCGCGAGGCCTGGGACACCCTGGCCCTCGGCTACACCGAGACCTTCGGCGACCCCGGGCTGCGCCGCGCCGTCGCCGGGATGTACGAGCGGGTCGGCGAGGACGACGTGATCTGCTTCGGCGGCGCCCAGGAGGGGCTCAACCTCGCCATGCAGGTCCTGCTCGAACCGGGCGACCACGCGGTGGTGCTGACCCCGAACTACCAGTCCGCCGAGACCGTCCCGCTCTCGCTCTGCGAGGTCACCGGCGTCGCGCTGGACCCGGAGCGGGACTGGGCGCTGGACCTGGACGCGGTCGAGGCGGCGCTGCGGCCGAACACCAGGGTGCTGTCGGTCAACTTCCCGAACAACCCGACCGGCACGGTGATCGACGCCGCCGACTTCGTCCGGCTGGCCGAGCTCTGCGACGAGCGCGGCATCCGGCTGTTCTCGGACGAGGTCTACCGCGGCCTGGAGCGCGACCCGGCCCGCGCCCTGCCGCAGGCCGCCGACCTCTCCGCGCGGGCCCTCTCGCTCAACGTGACCTCCAAGTCGCTCGGCCTGCCCGGCCTGCGGATCGGCTGGATCGCCTGCCGGGACCAGGAACTGCGCTCGCGCCTGGAGCGGGCCAAGCACTACACCACGATCTGCAACTCGGCGCCGAGCGAGGTGCTGGCCCGGATCGCGATCACCGCCCGCGACCGCATCCTGGCCCGCAACCGCGCGATCATCGCCGGGAACCTGCCGCTGTTCGACGCCTTCTTCGCCGAGTTCGCCGACCTCTTCGAGTGGCGCGCGCCGGACGGCGGCTGCGTCGCCTTCCCGCGCTACCTGGGCCCGGACGGCGTGGAGGAGTTCTGCACCGCGCTGGTCGAGCAGGCGGGCGTGCTGCTGCTGCCCGCCGGGATCTTCCGCTCGGAGCTGACCCCGACCCCGCCCGACCGGTTCCGGATCGGCGTCGGCCGCCGCGACCCGGGCCCGGGCCTGGCGGCCTTCGCCGACTGGCTCCGCAAGCGCTGAGCGGCGCTCCCCGCGCTGAGCGGTGCTCCCCATGCTGAGCGGTGCTCGCGGAACTGAGCGGTGCTCCCCGCGCTGAGCGGTGCTCGCGGTGCTGAGCGGCGTCTCCGTACGGCGAAACGGCCGGGGCGCCGGCCACCGAGGGGAGTCGGTGGTCGGCGCCCCGGCCGTCACGGCCGTCAAGGCCGCTGCCCGGGAGCGCTCAGAGCTTCTGCCAGGCAGGCTTGGCCGCGTAGGTGTCGCGGAAGTAGTCGGCGAGCTTGAGGCGGGAGGCGGCCGCCTCGTCCACCACGACGGTGGCGTGCGGGTGCAGCTGCAGCGCCGAGGCGGGGACGACCGCGGAGAGCGGGCCCTCGACGGCGAGCGCGACGGCCTCGGCCTTGGCCTCGCCGGTGGCGAGCAGGACCAGGTGGCGGGCCTCCAGGATGGTGCCGATGCCCTGGGTGATGACGTGGTGCGGCACCTCGTCGAGGCTGTCGAAGAAGCGGGCGTTGTCCTCGCGGGTCTGCCGGGTCAGGGTCTTGATCCGGGTCCGGGAGGAGAGCGAGGAGCAGGGCTCGTTGAAGCCGATGTGGCCGTCCGTGCCGATGCCGAGCAGCTGGAGGTCGACGCCGCCGGCCTCGGCCAGCGCGCGGTCGTAGGCGGTGGCCGCCGCGGCGATGTCGGAGGCGTTGCCGTCCGGGCCCAGGAAGGAGTCCTCGGTCAGGCCGAGCGGCTCCACGACCTCGCGCAGCACCACCGAGCGGTAGGACTCCGGGTGGCCGGCGGGCAGGCCGACGTACTCGTCCAGCTGGCAGATGCGCGCCTCGGCGGCGTCCAGCCGGCCGTCGCGGACCCGCTCGGCCAGGGCCTGGTAGATCGGCAGCGGGGTCGAGCCGGTGGCCACGCCGAGCAGGGCGTCGGGCTTGTCGGTCAGCAGATCGGTGATCGCCGCGGCGATGAGTTCGCCGGCCGCACGGGCGTCAGGGACGATCACGATTTCCATACTGGGTCCACCGTTCTGAGGCGAGGCTGAGGTCTAGACCTCCAAGGTCTAGACCAGTTTGCCGTGAAGGGGTGCCCCAGGTCCACCCGGGTCCGCGTTCCGGATGATCTCCGCCACCGCCTCTTCTGCCTGATCGGGACGGCTGCCGCCCGATCGGCATGGCCGGGGCCGGTCGTCGGGACGGGATGTCCCGGCGGCCGGCCCCGGTGGTGGTGTCCTCTACTGCTTCCCGCCCCCTGGTCGTCCGGACGGCTGCCCGGTCGTACGGACGGCGTGGGGGTGGCGGGTGCGGCGCCTCGGCGGCCCCGCGATCAGAACGGGCGGGTACAGGTGGTGACCTGCTTGGCGACGTCCAGCGCGGGGCCGGCGGTCGCGCAGATCATGCGGGGGGCGCCGGCGGTCACCCGCGGGGTGACCGCCTTGGCGGAGCCGAACCGGATGGTGGTCGCGGAGGCGACCGCCTCCCAGGGGCTGCCCCAGGCGGACTGGGTGCGGACCTCGACCCGAACCAGCGTCAACTGGCTCGGGTCCGCGCTGACCTGGGCGACGCCGACGATGCCGGAGCCGTCGGCCTGGTGCGAGATGCAGGGCTGGTTGAGCACCGTGGCGCAGAGCGCGGTGTCGGTGTCGGACGTCGCGGTGGCCGCTATGGCCGGGGCCGCCGTCAGGCCGGCGATCCCTGCCGCCGCCATCACCACAGCTGCGATCCGAGCGCGCATGATACGAACCTCCTTGGAAATTAAGGGAATCTCACTCCTTGAGATGAGTCTTGCACACATCGTGAACGTGTTGTGTGTGCGTTGCGTCACACTCATGGTGACCGTTCAACTACATCCTGCAACCATTCCTCATCTGTTCAGCACACGGACAACTCCAGTCCTGACGGATGATCAGTTCATGGGTGGAAGAGGGCGGTTCCTCACCCGTCCGGGTGGCGGGTTTGCCCCCGGGGCGAATAGGACGGATACCATCGACCCCATCCCACGGAGGTATCGACCCGATCCCACGGAGGTGCCGCGTGGACACGGTCATCGTCCAACTGCCCGGCCTCGGGCCCGGGATGAGGCCCGGTGGGGCCCCCGGCCTGCTGCGGATGGGCCCGGGCGAGACCGCGGTGTTCGGGCGCGGGGAGCCCGGCCGGCCGGTCCCCATCCCACTGCCCGACCAGGGCGTCTCCCGCCGGGCGGGGGAGGTGGTCGCAGCCGAGGACTACTGGCGGCTGTCCAACTTCAGCACCTCGGCCACCTACGTGGTGGAGAACCTGGAGGGCGCGGGGGAGCACGTCAAGGTCGCGCCCGGCCGGCTCGGCGCCCCCGTCCCGTTCGAGCTCTCGCGGGTGCTGCTGCCCGCGCTCGGCGAGCCCGCGGCCTTCAAGGTCTTCGCCCCGCAGCACGCCTACCTCGACGGGCGGCCCGGCGGCGCCGACGGCGAGCACACCGTCAGCCCGTTCGCCCTGGACCCGACCGCCAAGTACTTCCTGGTCCTGCTCGCGCTCTGCGAGCCCCGGCTGCGCTCGCCCTCCGCCGCCGCCGTCCCCGGGGTGACCGAGGTGCTCGCCCGGCTGCGCGCCCTGCCCGGCTGCCGCGGGCTGAGCCGCTCGGCGGTCAACTACCACATCGACTACCTGGTGGAGGCCAAGCTGCGGCTGCGCGAGCCGTACGAGGAAGGGTCGGCCGGCGGCAAGCGCGAGGAACTGGTGGCGCTGGCGCTGAAGTTCGACCTCGTCCGGGAGGAGCACCTGGCCCTGCTCCCGCCCCGGCGCCCGGTCGCCCGGCCGTGACGCCCGGCGCCCCGTCCGAGCCGTCGCCGCGGTCCGAGCCGGAGCCGTCGCCGCGGTCTGAGCCCGGGCCGGAGCCGGGTTCCGACCCCGAGCCCGAGCCGGGTTCCGACCCCGGGCCGTCCGGGGGCCCGTCCTTCGCGGTCCCGGAGGGCTACCCGATCGCCGGCTACCGCCTCGGCGCCTTCCTCGGCGCGGGTGCCTGGGGCAGCGTGTACGCCGCCGAGGGCCCCGACGGGAGCCAGGCCGCCGTCAAGATCCTCGGCGCGGCCCGGTTCGCCCCCGGCCAGCGCCGGACCGTGGCCCGGATGGCCCGCAGTGAACAGTGTTTCAGCCGCCGCGCCGACCACCCCCACCTGATCCGAACCCTCGCCGTGGCCACCGTCGAGGACCCGGACCACCCGGCGCTCGACGGTGCCGTCGCCCTGGTGATGGAACGCGCCGCCGGCAGCCTCCAGGACCTGCTGGGCGAGGCCCGCCCCGGTGCCGCGGTGCCCGGCGCCGAGCGGATCCTGGCCGAGGTCTGTGCCGGGCTGAGCCACATGCACCGGGTCGGCTGGGTGCACGGGGACCTGAAACCGGCCAATGTCCTGCTGATGCCCGACGGCACCGCGAAGATCGCCGACTTCGGCCTCACCGCCGAGCTGGAGGGCACCCACGCCTACGCCCCGCCGCTGGGCTCACCCGACCACGTCCCGCCCGAGTGGTGGTCCGAGCGCACCGGCGCCCGCGGCATCGCGGTGCGCCCCAGTGCCGACGTCTGGGCCTTCGGGGTGATCGCCCACCAGGTGCTCACCGGCGGCCTGCACCCCTTCCTCGGCGCCACCAGCCGGGCCCGCTCGCTGGCCGCCCAGGCGTACGCGCGGGGCGCCGCGCCGCTCCGGCTGCACGAGGCGCTGCCGGTGCGCTGGCGGCCGGTGGTCGCCGCCTGCCTCGCCCCCGGGCGGGAGGAGCGGACCCGGACCGGGCCGGCCGGGCTGGCGGCCCTGGTCGCCCGGGCCGCCGCCGTTCCGGGCCGGGGCCGTCGGGCCGCTGTCCGGGCCGCTGTCCCGGTCGCCGTCCAGGCCGCCGTCCGGTCCGGCGCGGGCCTGCTCGCCTGCGGGCTCGCCGTCCTCGCCCTGGCCGGTGGCCCGGAGCCCGGCGGTCCGGGCGCGGCTGAGCGCGCGGCGCCCCCGCCGCCCGGCGCGATCCCGGCCGGATCGGACGTCCCGGTGGCCTACCGGGGCATGATCGAGACCGCGGCGCGGCGCTGCCCCGAGCCGGAGGTCACCCCGGTGCTGCTGGCCGCCATGCTGAAGGCCGAGAGCGGCTTCGACCCGAAGGCCGCCCGCCCGGAGACCGGCGAGTACGGCATCGCCCTGTGGACGCCCTCCGTCTTCGAGGCCTGGGGCAAGGCCGCCACCCACGCCGGTCCGAAGTCGTACTGGGACCCGGGCGACGCGATCGCCGCGATGGGCAACTACGCCTGCTGGCTCGACCAGCAGATAAAGCGCCACGGCTTCACCCACGACCTGCCCGCCCTGGTCGCGGCGGCCTACCGGACCAGCGACAAGACCGTGGCGACCGCCGGGGGCGTCCCGGAACGGCTTCGGCAACATGTCGACAAAGTGCTTCAGTACCTTCATGGCTACGGTGGGTGACTGCCGAATTGGGATGAGTTATGCCACATCCCTATGTATCCGGCGCGGGCACCCGGGTGACGGGCCTCCGGTCTGGGATCCTCGGCGGCATGATCACGAAGCTCCGCGCGCCTCTCGCGCAATGGACCGTCGTCGTCCCGGTGGTGTCGTTCCTCGTCCTCGCCCTGACTTGGCACAAGGAACTCCCCGGCTGGGTGGTGGCGGTGGTCGCCTGCTTCCTGGTGGGCGCCGTGCTGTCGGCCGTGCACCACGCGGAGGTGATCGCGCACTGGTCGGGGGAGCCCTTCGGGTCGCTGGTCCTCGCCGTGGCGGTCACCGTGATCGAGGTCGCGCTGATCGTGACGCTGATGGCCGACGGCGGGGACAAGTCCTCCACCCTGGCCCGGGACACCGTCTTCGCCGCCGTGATGATCACCTGCAACGGCATCCTCGGACTGTCCATCCTGGTCGCCGCCGTCAAGTACCGGACCGCCGTCTTCAACGCCGAGGGCACCGGCGCCGCGCTGGCCTGCATCGCCACCCTCGCGACCCTCAGCCTGGTACTGCCGACCTTCACCACCAGCTCGCCCGGCCCCCAGTTCTCGACCACCCAGCTCACCTTCGCGGCCACCGCCTCGCTGGTGGTCTACGGCCTGTTCGTGGCCACCCAGACCGTCCGGCACCGCGACTACTTCCTGCCCGTCACCCCCGAGGGCCGGGTGCTGGCCGAGGAGGAGCACGCCTCCCCGCCCACCCTCCGGGCCGCCGGGATCAGCCTGCTGCTGCTCGCCGTCGCCCTGGTGGCGGTGGTGGGCCTGGCCAAGGGCGTGTCGCCGACCATCGAGAAGGCGGTGGACGACGCCGGGCTGCCGCACGCCGTGGTCGGCGTCGTGATCGCCATGATGGTGCTGCTGCCGGAGACCATCGCGGCGCTGCGCGCGGCCGTCCGCAACCGGGTGCAGACCAGCCTCAACCTCGCGCTCGGCTCGGCGCTCGCCAGCATCGGCCTGACCATCCCGGCGGTCGCGATCGCCTCCACCTGGCTGTCCGGCCCGCTCGTCCTCGGCCTCGACCCGGCGCACATGGTGCTGCTGAGCCTGACCATCGTGCTGCTCACCCTCACCGTCATCCCGCGCCGGGCGACCCCGCTGCAGGGCGCGGTGCACCTGGCGGTGCTGGCGGGGTACGTGGTGCTGGCGCTGAACCCGTGAGGGCCCGCCGGCCGTAGTCGACAGTGGAAGCCCCTGCCACGTTCCCCCGTGCGGTCAGGGGCTTCCGCCGTTCCCGGGGCCGGATCGGGTGGTGTCGGTGGTGTCAGTGGGACTAGTGAGACCAGTGGGACTGGTGGTGAACCCGGGAGGCGGTGCCGGCCGTGGTACCGGATGAGGGCCCCGGTCCGCCCCCGTGGTCGGGGCCCTCGTCGAACCCGGCGCGACCGCCGTTGATCCCCCCGAGGGGTCCGCGCCGCGGAACGACGGAGAGCCCCTGGTCCCGCTGCTGCTCGCGGGCCGGGGGCTCGGTTGCGTCCGGGATCCGGCGTGGCGGGTGGACCCGTACGGCAGGGGTGGCCGGTATTGGCCGGTTCGCGGGGCGGCCTGCGTGTCGGGGCGGCGGGCGGGCGCCGGGGTTCTCTATCGTCCGTCCGGAACCGCCCAGTCCGAGGACTCCGTCGCGCGGACAGCCGATCCGACCCGTGGGAGAGTGCGATGCCCGGCCCAGAGCAGACCGTCCGGCCCGAGGAGACCGTCAGTGGCGGGGAGGCCGTCCAGGACGGGGGGAGCGCCGACGTCATCGTGGTCGGCGCCGGACCGGCCGGCTCCACCGCCGCCGCCCACCTCGCCCGGACCGGACTGGACGTCCTGCTGCTGGAGAAGTCCGCCTTCCCGCGCGAGAAGGTCTGCGGGGACGGCCTCACCCCGCGCGCCGTCAAGCAGTTGACCGACCTCGGCATCGACGTCTCCGAGGAGGCCGGCTGGCTGCACAACCGGGGCCTGCGGCTGATCTCCGGGCACCGCTCGGTGGAGTTCGACTGGCCCGAGCTCTCCGCCTACCCCGGGTACGGACTGGTCCGGCGCCGCGCCGACTTCGACGAACTGCTCGCCCGCAAGGCCGCCTCGCTCGGAGCCCGGGTGGTCGAACGCGCCAATGTGACGGGCCCGACGCTGGACGAGCGGACCGGCCGGATCATCGGCGTCACCGCCAAGCTGGGCGAGGAGCGCCGGCCGGTCGCCTACCGGGCCCCGGTCGTGGTCGCCGCCGACGGCAACTCCACCCGGCTGTCGGTGGCGATGCGGCGCTACCGCCGCACCGACCGCGCGATGGGCGTCGCCTACCGGACGTACTTCACCACCCCGAGGCACGACGACCGCTACCTGGAGGTCTGGCTCGACCTGCGCGACCCCGACGACCGGGCCCGGCGCCAGTTGCCCGGCTACGCCTGGGTGTTCGGCATGGGCGACGGCACCGCCAACGTCGGCCTCGGGGTCCTCGACACCGCCGGGACCGAGGCGGACTGGCGCGAGGTGCTGCGGCGCTGGTGCGACGGCCTGCCCCCGGAGTACGGCTACACCCCCGACGCGGTCACCGAGCCGATCCGCGGTGCCGCCCTGCCGATGGGCCTCAACCGCGCGCCCCACTACGCCGACGGCCTGCTGCTGATCGGCGACGCGGGCGGGACGGTCAGCCCGGGCACCGGCGAGGGCATCGCCTACGCGATGGAGTCCGGCCGCTACGCCGCCGAGACCATCGTCCAGGCCCTCGCCCGCCGCACCGACCGCGGTCGCGAACTCGCCCTGCGCGCCTACCCGCAGGCGCTGCGCTCCGCCTACGCGGGCTACTTCGCGCTCGGCCGCCTGGCCGCCGACATGCTGGGCCGCCCGAAGCTGCGCGGCGCGGCCGGGGCGGCCGGGCTCGGCCACCCGGCGCTGCTGAAGGCGGCGTTCCGGCTGATGGCCAACCTGACCGAGCCGAACTCCAAGGACGCCCTCGACCGGCTGCTCCACCTGCTCGGGCGGGTCGCCCCGGGGAAGTGACCCGGGCGTGCCGGACCGCTCATCCTCGCGGACGGGCGGTCCCGGTGTCCCGGCTTTGGCCGAATCCGCTGAGTCGAACGCGCAGTCGCACGGATCATGTTGACGAATGATCAGATGATCCGATTGCCTGGTGTCGAACCAGCCACGGAGGGTGAGCACAACGCTCCTCCGTGGCTCCTTTTTCGACCGCTGACCCGTTCGACGGAGACACCGTGCGCCTTCGCCTTCGCCTGCTCGTCGCGCCGCTCGCCGCGGCCGCCGCCCTCACCGCCGTGACCGTCCCCGCCGCCGTCGCGGCCCCGGCGGCCACCCCCGCCGACCAGTGCTCCGCCGCCTTCCGCCACGACGACGCCCGCCTCGGCCCGGCCGACCTCCCGACCGCCGGGCCGGTCGGCCGCCAGCTCGTCGGCTACCAGCGCACCGGCGGCGCGGGCGAGCAGGACTTCCTGGCCAAGTACTACGACCCGGCCGGCAACGGCGGCAAGGGCGGCTGGATATACCCGCCGGCCGACGGCTACGTCACCCTGCCCGACGGCAGCCCGATCGAGTTCGACCTCACCCTCTACCCGAACCAGAACATCGACCGCTACGGCAGCGAGTACGGCGCCTACCTCGCCCCCGAGGGCCTGCCCTACGCCAGCCGCGCGCTCCCGCCGCAGAGCCTGGACGGCACCCCGCCGGCCGCCTGCAACTACCACGACTACAAGGTGGTCAAGGCCTTCACGGTGCACGCCGGCCCGATCGCTCCCTGGTTCAACCAGCCCGGCTGGGGCCTCCAGTACCAGCTCGACGCCACCCTGCTGCCCGGCGGCCCGGCCAAGCTGAACGTGCTCTGGCTGGTGGAGAACGGCTACCTGGCCCGGATCTGACCGCGCTCCGTCCGCACGCCCGCTCCGTCCACCAGGGCGGAGCGGGCGTGCGAAGTCGGGCACCGGAATATTCGCTGGCGGGCCCCCGGGAGCGGGGGATAGGAAGACGGGATGACCATCAGCGATCCCGGCACCGCCCAGCGGCTGTTCCGCCCCACCGTCCTCGACCTCGGCGACGCCGTGCTGCGCCCGTGGGGGCCCGGCCTCGACGTG
Source organism: Kitasatospora sp. NPDC001119 (assembly GCF_053598475.1). Taxonomy (NCBI): domain Bacteria; kingdom Bacillati; phylum Actinomycetota; class Actinomycetes; order Kitasatosporales; family Streptomycetaceae; genus Kitasatospora; species Kitasatospora sp. NPDC001119. The sequence continues at coordinate 211,343 of NZ_JBSFKI010000008.1, read as the reverse complement.
TCCGGCGGAATCGTGCCCGCCCTGCTCGCCGCCGCGGCGGACCCGGCCGTCGCCCGCTGGAACCCGCTCAGCGCCACCGGCCCGGTCGACCCGCAGGCCTACCTGGAGCGCTGCGAGGCAGGCTGGGCCGACGGCAGCGCGGCCTCCTTCGCCGTGATCGACGCCGCCGACGGCAGCCTCTGCGGCAACGCCTACCTGGGGTGGAGCAACCGGGACGACGGCGTGGCCATGGTCGGCTACTGGCTGCTCGCCGCGGCCCGCGGCCGGGGCCTGGCCACCCGGGCCACCACCGCCGTCACCCGCTGGGCGGTGGAGCACGCCGGCGCCCGCCGGATCGAGCTCTACCACGCCGTCGGCAACGAGGCCTCCTGCCGGGTCGCCGAGCGGGCCGCCTTCCCGTACGAGGGCACCCTGCGCGCCTCCTACACCTACGGCGGGGGCGTCTACACGGACGAGCACCTGCACGCCCGGCTGGCCTCGGACCCGTTCACGGACTGAGCGCCCGCCCGCGGGCCCGCGGCCGGCGGAACGGCTCAGCCCCGGACGGTCCCGCCGCGGACCGCGTACGCGTGGGCGGTGGACTCGGCGAAGCGCTCCTCCTGCATGGCCGTCAGCCGCTGGACGACCAGGACGGCGAGGACGGCGGCGACCACCTCCAGCACGTCGGAGGCCAGCAGCCAGCCGAGGGCGGTCTGGTAGTCGTCCGGGTACTTCGCCGAGTTCAGGTAGTTGGCGCCGAACCGGCCGGTCGCGTTCGCCAGCCAGAAGGTGGCCCACCAGAGGTTGACCAGCGGCTGGGGGTGCGGCAGGCGCACCCCGGAGGCGTCCGGCCGGGCGCTGGCCGTCCAGGTGTCGACCGTGATCCGGAACGGGAACCAGAGGGCGACCACGGGGGTGAACCAGCCGCCGATCGCCCAGCCGCGCTTGAACCGGTGCCCGCTCGGCTCGAAGACCTCCGCGTTCACCCGCACCCGGTGGAACCAGGTGATGAAGGCGACCGCCGAGGCCAGCAGGGTGAGCGTCTGGACCAGGCTGACGTTGTCGTAGAGCAGGGCCGCGTCCGTCAGCGCGGACTCGTCGGCCAGGTCGGAGTCGGCGGCGAACTCCCCCGCCTCCCCGTACAGGCGGAAGCCCGCGGCGAGCGAGGCGAGGGTCGCGGTGCCGCACACGGCGAGCAGGACGGTGGCGGCGGTGGAGCTGGGTCTGGGCGAGCGGTACAGGGCGGGCGAAGGCATCGGGGACGGACTCCTGGACTGGACCAATGTGACGGGGCGACACCCTAGGGCCTGCGGGCAGCCCCGGACCAGCGGCTTTTCGCGGACCGCACCGCACGACGGGCCCCGGCGCGCGGCCGCCGCCCCCGCCCCGGCCCCGGCCCGCGCTCCGGAGCGACGGCGCACGCGCGGAGCGGCGGCCCGGGCGGCGCGAACCGACGGCCGCGCGGCCCCCCGCCATGGCTCCTTGCCACGGCCCCCCGCCGCGGATCCACGGGGCGCAGGCTGCGCGCGCGGCGGGGGAGCGACCTAACCTGGAGGAGAGCGTTCGGTGCGTCGCCCGCGAACGGAAGCGGTGGTCATGACGGTGGTCTCGGCGGCTCTCTTCGGTACCGACTGGTGGCAGCCCGCGCTGCCCGGCGGTGCCGAGTTGCTGCGCGAGTGCGCGGTACGGGGCTGGACGGTCGTGCTGACCGGCCCCGGGCCGGCCGGGGCTCCGGCACTGGCCGTGGCCGACCCCGGGGGCGACCCGGTGCGGGCCGCGCTGGACCTGGTGGACGGCAGGCCCTCGCACGCCGTGGCCGTCGCCGGGAGCGTGCGCGAGGTCCGGGCGGCGCGGCGGGCCGGGGTGCCGTGCGTCGCCCTGGCGGCCGGCCGGGACACCGGCCCCGAGCTGCGGGCGGCGGGTGCGGCCGAGGTCCACCGCGACGCCGCCGCCCTGTTGAGCGTCCTGGACGACAGCCTGCTCGCCCGCCCCCGGGCGTTCGGGCCCGTCGGCGCCGGAACAGGCGGTGCCCGGAACGGTTAGCGCGAGCCCGTACCGGGCAACCGCCCGGGTGCGAGCACGTCACCCGAAGTGTCGGAGGTGACCGAGATGGACGGACCCGCGTTGAGCGGATGGGAGCGGCGGCTCCTCGAGGAGATCGAGTCCGATCTGCGCCAGGACACACGGCTCGACCGGAAGCTGAGCACCATGGGCGCCGAGCCGCCGAGCCGGGTCCGGGGCGTGCTCCGCGGCATCGGGCGCAGGTTCTCGGCGGGGGTCGTGCTGACCGCCCTGGTGATGACGATGATCTGCCTCGGCGTGGGCCTGCGGACCCCGGCCACCGCCGTACTGGTCGCGCTCGGCGTGGTCTGGGCGGCCACCGTGGCGGCCGCGTTCGCCGCCTCCGAGCTGCTGCGCCGCCGCCGCCGCGCCGGCCGCGGCCGCACCGAAGCGGTGGACCCGGCGGAGGCCCGGGAACGCCGGGAGCGCCGCGAACGGCGGCCCTGGGACCGTCCGGAGGCGTGACACCATGACCACCGACCTGTGGGAGTACCGCCCGGGCTCCCATCCCGCCGCCGACCTCACGCTGGTCGGGTACGAGGTGCTCGCCACCGACGGCCCGGTCGGCCGGGTCGAACAGGACGCCGGGGACCACCTGCTGGTCGACGCCGAACCCTGGGTGCCCGGCACCCGGGTGCTCGTCCCGGCCGGGCTGGTCGCCCGGCTCGACCACCTCGACCGCGCCGTCCACCTCGACTGCCCGCGCGCCAGGCTCAGCTCCGCCCCGCCCGCGGCCGTCGACCTGACCGCCCCGCACCCGCGCTGAGCGACCACGCCATGGGCTGGCCGTCCACCACGCTCACCGGACGCGTGATCGCCTTCCTGGTCGCGCCGTACGGGGCCGAACAGGTCGAACTGACCGACCCCTGGCAGGCCGTCGCCGAGTCCGGCGGCACCCCGCGGCTGCTGTCCACCGCCGAGGGCCGGGTCCGCACCGTCCGCCACCACGCCGAGGGCGACACCTTCGCCGTGGACGCCCTGGTCGCCGAGGCCGACCCGGCGGCCTACGACGGGCTGGTCCTCCCCGGCGGCGTCGCCAACCCCGACCGGCTGCGCCTGGACCGCCCGGCGGTCGCCTTCGTGCACGCCTACTGCGTCGCCGGCCGTCCGGTCGCGGCGATCTGCCACGCGGCCTGGACGCTCATCGAGGCCGACGCCGTCCGCGGCCGCACTCTCACCTCCTGGCCCAGCCTGCGCACCGACCTGGTCAACGCCGGCGCCCACTGGGTGGACGAGCCGGTCCACGTCTGCCACGACGGCCCCGGCCCGCTCGTCACCAGCCGCAAGCCGGGCGACCTGCCGCTTTTCGACGACGCCTTCGTGACGGAGTTCGCCCACGCGGCGGCGAAACGAAGGCGGTGAGCAAGGGGAGCGAGGGCGGGGTCAGTCGCCGCGTAGGCGGAGGAAGGCGGCGGACGGCGGGCGGCCGGTGAGGGTGAACTCGGCGCGGAGCGGGGCGGTCAGCGGGTGGACCGGGCCGTGGTCCGGGTCGGTGGCGGGCGGGCCGAGCAGGGGGCGGGCGAGTTCGGCGACCTCGCGGGACTGGACCGGGGTGAGCCGCGGGGTGGTCAGGAACACCCGGCCGTCGTCCAGCTGGAGGATCAGCGCGTGCGGGTGGGCGGCCGGGCCGGTGACGGCGCGGACGGTGGCGTCGAGGGTGTCGCCGCGGCGGTACTTGACCCAGACCCGGCCCGCGCCGCGCGGGCGGTACGGGGCCGCCGCGGCCTTGCAGACCAGTCCCTCCACCCCGGTATCGGCGAGCCGCTCCGTCCACTCCAGCGCCTCCGCCCGGTCGGTGGTGGCCATGACCGGCCGGATCGGCGGCGGGACGTCGGCGAGGGCGGCGAGCAGCAGCCGGCGGCGGTCGGTGAGCGGAAGGGCGCGTACGTCGCGGCCGGGCAGCGCCAGCAGGTCGAAGGCGATCAGGCCGAGCGCGACCCCGGTGGCGGCGGCGCGGGCCCGGCGGGTGCGCAGCAACTCGCCGAAGGCGAACCGGCCGTCGCGCCAGGCGACCAGCTCGGCGTCCAGCACCAGGCCCTCCGGCAGCCGGGCGACGGCGGCGGCGATCGGCGGGAACTCGGGGGCGAGGTCGCGGCCGCCGCGGGACTGGAGGTACGCGGGCCGCCCGCCCCGGGCGAAGGCGACGCAGCGGAAGCCGTCCAGCTTCAGCTCGTACTGCACGCCCCCGCCGCCCAGGCCGTCGGCGGGCGGGACGGCGGCCACGGCGGCCGGGCGCATCACCTCGACGGGCGGGTGCAGCACCTGGGCCGGCCGCGCTCCTTCCGCCCGCCTGGTCGGTGGAGACCCCGGCGGCGGTGACCCCGTCGGTGGTGACCCCGTCGGCGGTGGCGCCGCCGGTGCGCCGGGCAGCGGCCGGGCCCGCTCCGGGTCCAGCAGCGGGGCGAGCAGGTCGCCGTGGGCGGCCAGCCGGTCGGGCACCTCGGCGAGGGTGAAGACCAGGTCCCGCTCGTCGGCGGCCCGTTCCAGCTCCGCCCAGGCCAGCGGGGTGGAGACGGTCGGCAGCGGCCTGGCCCGCAGGGTGTACGGCGCGGCGGTGGTCTTCTTGGCGTTGTTCTGCGACCAGTCGACCAGCACCCGGCCCCGGCGGCGGGCCTTGGCCATGGTGTGCACCACCAGCTCCGGGTGCTCGGCCTCCAGGGCGGCGGCCAGCGCCTTCGCGTACCCGGAGACCCGGGCGCTCGGCGTGGGCTCGATCGGGACCAGCAGGTGCAGGCCCTTGGAGCCGGAGGTCTTCACCCAGGCCGCCAGGCCGTCCGCCGCGAGCCGCTCGCGCAGCAGCAGCGCGACCGTGCGGCAGGTGAGCACGTCGGCGCCCTCGCCGGGGTCCAGGTCCAGCACCAGCCGGTCGGCGAGGGCGGGTCGGGCCGCGTGCCACTGCGGGACGTGCAGTTCCAGGCAGCCCAGGTTGGCGACCGCCAGCAGCGCCGCGCCGCTCTCCAGCACCACCTGGCGCAGCTCGCCGGTGTTGCTCGGCACGTCGACCGTGCGCACCCAGTCCGGGGTGCCGGGCGGCGGGTTCTTGGCGACGAACACCTCCGCCTCGACGCCGTCCGGGCAGCGGAGGAAGGAGACCGGGCGGTCGCGCAGGTGCGGGAGCAGCGCGGCGTGCACGGCGGCGTAGTAGCGCAGCACCTCGCCCTTGGGGGTGCCGGTGCGCGGGTAGTACACCTTGTCGAGGTGGGAGAGGGCGAGGGTGTGCCCGTCCACCGTCATCTGCGGCACGGTCCGCCTCCGATGCCTCCGGTGCCTTCGATGCCTCCGGTGGGGTGGCCCCCGCTGTCAGTCTGCCCCGGTCCGGCGGCCACCGCCTCGGCGCCGCCGCTCCGGGCCGTCCGTGACCGCGGACCGCCTCACCCCCGTGGGCGGCCGGCCGGCCGGGGCGCGCCCGGGTAGGTGCCGAAGTACCAGCGGTTGCCCTCCGGGTCGGCGGCGGCGAAGTCGCGCGAGCCGTAGTCGGTCTCGTACAGCCCGGTGATGATCCGGGCCCCGGCGGCCACCGCGCGGGCGTGCACGCCGTCCGGGTCGGCGGTGACCACGTACGCGGTGAAGCCGCCCGGCCGGCCCGGCCACGGTTCGGCGTCCTCGGGCGTCGGACGGTCGGAGCCGAGCATCACGCCGCCGCCCTCGGGCCAGGCGAGTTCGGCGTGCGCGACGAAGTCGCCCTCACCGTAGGCGACGACCTCCTGGAAGCCGAAGGCGTCGACCAGGAAGCGGATCAGGGCCCGGGCGTCGGTGGCGCGCAGGTTGGGCCAGACCTGCGGGGCGGGGGTCTCGGTGGTGTCCATCGCTCGCTCACTCCTCGGGACGTGCGGGTGGCCGGGCCGGGAGCCGGGCCGGTCGCGTTCTCCTCCACTCTGCGGCCGCGCCCCGGGCCCCGCCTCGAAGGTCGCGCGGACTCGCCCGCTCCGGCTGCGCGGGGTCGCGGGCGGAGGCGGGGTTGCTTATGGTGAGGGCGCGGTCACAGCCCCCTTCCGCCCCGACGGCGGGAGCCCGGGAGCACCGCCGGGGGGACGCGGGGGGACCAGCGGGGGGAACCACCGACGAAGGAGTCCCCGTGACCACTGCCCGAGACATCATGCACACCGGCGCCCAGTGCATCGGCGCCCACCAGACGCTCGCCGAGGCCGCGCGGATGATGCGCGACAAGCACGTGGGCGCGCTGCCGATCTGCGGCGACGACCAGAAGCTCAAGGGCATCATCACCGACCGCGACATCGTGCTGCGATGTATCGCGGAGGGCAAGGACCCGGCCACGATGACGGCCATCGAACTGGGCGGCCACCTGCACTGCGTACGCGCTGAGGACAGCATGGAGGCGGTGCTGCGCAAGATGGAGCAGCACCAGATCCGGCGCATCCCGGTGATCGACGGGGACCGGCTGGTGGGCATGATCAGCGAGGCCGATCTGGCGATGGGCCACCGCGAAGGCCAGCGGCTGACCGATCAGCAGATCATCGAGTTCATGGACAGCGTGTACCTGAAGCACTGACCGGCTGACACCCCGCCCGGCCCGCCCCGCCCCGTTTCCGCCCTGCCCTGCCCCGCCCCGCCCGCTCCGGTGACCGGCCGGCCCCCCGTACCGGCCGGGCCCTTCGAGCGTGCCGGGCGGGGCAGCGGTGCGTCTTGTACGAATGCGCACGCCTCAGCTCCCGGAACCCCCTGGGTCCAGGACGGTGCTGGTCACCCGCCCGCTGACCCGGTCGGTGACCCGCTCGGCGGGCCCGGGCAGGGCGGCGGCGGTGCGCCGGGCGGCCAGGAACGCGCGCGGCGAGCAGCCGACCATGGCGCGGAAGGTCCGGTCGAGGTGGGACTGGTCGTAGTAGCCGCAGCGCGTGGCCAGGTCGGCGCCGGTGGGCCGGTGCCCGGGGCGGTGGTCCTCGGAGGGGTGGTCCTCGGAGGGGTGGTCCTCGTGCGCGGTCAGGGCGTTGAGGGTGCGCTGGAGCCGGAGGATGCCGGCCGCCTGTTTGGGGGCCAGCCCGAGGTGCTCGCGGAAGCGCAGCTCCAGTCGGCGGCGGCTCCACCCGGTGCCCTCGACCAGGGTGCCGATCGGCACCAGCCCGTGTGAGTGCCGCAGTTGCCGCCAGACCCAGTGCACGGACGGGTCCCAGTCCGGCCCGTACGCGAACAGTGCGCCGAAGTACCCGTCCAGCATGGCGAACCGGGCCGGCCAGCTCGGCGCGTGGGCCAGCCGGTCGGTCAGCGCCCGCAGCCGCGGGCCCAGGACGTCCCCGGCCTCGGCCCAGTGCCCGCCGAGCTCGCCGGCCAGCGGCCCGAACGCCCGGAACGCGCCCTGCGGGGTGAGCGAGACGGCCAACCCGTGCAGCGCGCCCGCGTGTTCGGCGACCGTCGCGGTGCGGCGCAGCCCGGCCGCGACCGAGCCGAAGGAGGCCGCGGCCGCGGGGGAGACGGCGTCGGTGAGGCTCATGGTGCCCTCGAAGGCGAGCGCCACGGTGACCACGTCCGTCGGCACCTCCAGCCGTCGGAGCGGCTGCCGCAGCGCCAGCCGGTAGCCCCGGTAACCGAGCACGTACCCGCGCAGCGGCGCGGCCGGCGCGCCGAGGACCGTCCCGGGAGGGGTGTTCCGGATCATCGCAACTCCCCAGCTCGGTCCGGCGGGTGACACGCGCACGGGCCATCGTAGGCGGCACCGCCCGGCCCCCGGGAGGGCCCGGGCGGTGCGGGGCGTCTCAGGAAGCGGAATCCGGTTTCTTGCCAGCCGAGATGGGGGCAGACTGGCGGGCATGGGAAAGCAGTACGAAGCCATCGACGGTCGGCTGCGCCGGTTCATCGAGCGCCAGCCGGTCTACTTCGTGGCCACCGCCCCGCTGGCCGCCGACGGGCACGTCAACCTCTCGCCCAAGGGCCGCTCCGGGACGCTCGCGGTGATCGACGAACTCACCCTCGCCTACCTGGATTTCGGCGGCTCGCAGGCCGAGACGGTCGCCCATCTGCGGGAGAACGGCCGGATCACCCTGATGTGGTGCGCGTTCGAGGGCCCGCCGACCGTGGTGCGGGTGCACGGGCACGGGGAGCCGGTGTTCCGGGACGACCCGCGGTTCGCCGAACTGCTCGGCCACTTCGACCCGTCCGCCGACGGCTCCGGGCTGCGGGCGATCGTGCTGGTCCGGGCGGAGCGGGTCAGCGACTCCTGCGGGTACGCGGTGCCGTTCATGGACTACCGGGCCGACCGCGACCTGCACGCCCAGTACTTCGACCGGAAGGACGAGGAGGAGTTCGGCGCCTACTGCGAGCGCAAGCCGCTGGTCGGCAGCAGCATCGACGGGCTGCCGGCCGTTCCGCTGCCGCTCCCGCCCCGGCCGTCCTGACCGTCCTGACCGGCCCGTTCCACCGGGGTGGCCGGGATCCGGGGGCCGAGGGGCCGGGAGCCGGGGCTCCGGCCGGGAACGCGACGAGGCCGCCGTACCCCGGGTGGGGTGCGGCGGCCTCGTGGCCTACGTCTTACTTGCCCAGACCGGCCTTGACGGAGCAGACCGGCCAGGCGCCGGGGCCCTGGGCGGCGAGGACCTTCTCGCCGATGGCGATCTGCTGGTCCTTGGTGGCCTGGTGGGCCTGCGCGGCGTAGGAGGTGCCACCGAAGGCGGCCCAGGTGCTCTGGGTGAACTGCAGGCCGCCGTAGAAGCCGTTGCCGGAGTTGATGGCCCAGTTGCCGGTCGCCTCGCAGGCGGCGACCTTGTCCCAGACCGTGGCCGGCGCGGCGGAGGCGCTGGTGGCCGTGACGAGGCCGGCCACGGGCAGGGCGGTGATCGCCCCGGCCATCAGAGCCATCCGGACGCGGTTGCGGCGCTTCGGGGTGGCAGTGGTGGTGGCAGCGGCGGTCTCGTTACGGAAGGTCATGGAGTTCCTTTCGGAGGGGTCTGCGAGCGCGCGGAACCAGGCCCTCGGAAGGCCGTCGGTTTCGGGGACACGTCACTCGCGTGGTCCTGCACCGTTCTGCCCGGGGGCGGTTGGCCCGGCCGGAGCGGATCGCTCGGTGCAACGGGTTCGAAGTTACGGGGGTGGACGGGGCGGTTTCAAGGATCCGAAGGTTTAGCCACGTCAGAGGGGTGTTACCGCGCGTAAGGATCAAGGAAATATGGCGATTTCGCCCGATTTGCCACCATTTCCAAGATCAAAAAGCCCCGGGAAGTGGCCCGCGCCACTCCGAACCCGCTCCGGAACCGGTGTGAGGCCGCCCACACGGTCGACGGCGCGTGACGGTCGGCCAGCCGCCGGTGCCGGTTCCACCGCCGCGGCCGCCCGCCCGGGTGGCCCGCGCCACAGCCCTCACCCGGAGTGCCCCCTGCCGTCACTCCTGGTGGCGGGCATAGCCTCGGCCCCATGAGCAACGACAGCGATGCAGCGGACACGGCGGACGCGGGAGAGGCGGCCGCCGGTGCGGGAGGGGCGGCCGACGCCGGTGCGGGACGGGCCGCCGCGGCGGGGGTGCCGATCGGCGCCGAGGGGCACGAGGCCGCGGCCGCGCCCGCGGGCTTCGAACTCGGCACCGACGGCCCCAGCGTGGTGCTGGCCGGCCTGGACGGCTCCGACTCCTCCTGGCGCGCCACCGCCTACGCCGCCGGACTGGCCCGCCGGCAGGGCGCCGTCCTCGCGGTGGCGTACGTCCAGCCGATCCTCGGCGCCGCGACCGCCCTGGCCGGGGCCGCGGTGGAGGAGACCACCCAGGAGATCGCCGAGGAGCTGCTGGCCGCCCTGCGCGAGGCCGAGCACCGGGTGCGCGAGGTGTGGAAGGTGGAGTGGCGCTTCCTGACCATGCGCGGCGACCCGTACACCGGCCTCGCCAAGCTCGCGGACGAGCTGCGCGCCGACGCCGTGGTGGTCGGCGTCTCCGAGCAGGCCGGGCACAAGGTGATCGGTTCGGTGGCGGTCCGGCTGGTCAAGGCCGGCCGCTGGCCGGTCACCGTCGTCCCGTAGGCGCCTGCCCTGAGCTGCGTGCCCCCGGCCTGAGGCGCGTGCCCTGAGCTGCGTGCCCCGGGCCTGAGGCGCGTGCCCGGCCCGGGGCCGGGTAGCCGCCCGAAGGGGGCCGGAGCGGCGGCCGGTAGGGTGCGTGACCATGACGGACACGCGGGGCACGCACCCCTCCGAGCCCGCCCACCCGACCGGCAGTGACCTGCACCTCGACCTCCCCGCCACCGGGGGCCGGCGTGCCGCGCTGATGACGGCCCTGCGCGAGGCGATCCGCAGCGGCAGACTGGCCCCCGGCACCCGGCTGCCGCCCTACCGCGCCCTCGCCACCGACCTCGGCCTGGCCCGCAACACCGCCGCCGAGGCCTACGCCGAACTCGTCGCCGAGGGCTGGCTCACCGCCCGGCAGGGCTCCGGCACCACCGTCGCCGAACGCGCCGAGCCCGTTCCGAGCGGCCGGGCCCGCCGGCCCTCCCGCCGCCCCGGCCCCACCCACGACCTGCGCCAGGGCCAGCCCGACGCCTCCTCCTTCCCGCGCACCGCCTGGCTCGCCGCCGCCCGCCGGGCCCTCACCGCCGCCCCCAACGAGGCCTTCGGGCCCGGCGACCCCCAGGGCCGGCGCGAACTGCGCACCGTCCTCGCCGACTACCTCGCCCGCGCCCGGGGCGTGCGCACCGACCCCGACCGGATCGTGGTGTGCTCGGGCTTCGCCCACGCGCTGCGGCTGCTCTTCGACGGCGCCGCGCCCGTCCTGCCGCCCGCCGAGCACGGCCCGCTGGCCGTCGAGGCGTACGGGCTGGGCTTCCACCGCGGGCTGCTGGCCGCCGCCGGCGTCACCACCGTTCCGCTGCCGATCGACGAACGGGGCGCGCGGACCGGCGAGTTGGCGAACCACCCGGACGTCCGGACGGCGCTGCTCACCCCCGCCCACCAGTTCCCCACCGGCGGCCCGCTGCACCCTGGGCGCCGCGCCGCCGTGGTGGACTGGGCGCGCGGGCGCGGCGGGCTGGTCCTGGAGGACGACTACGACGGGGAGTTCCGCTACGACCGCCAGCCGGTCGGCGCCCTCCAGGGGCTCGACCCCGAACGGGTGGTCTACCTCGGCAGCGCCAGCAAGAGCCTCACCCCCGCGCTGCGGCTCGGCTGGATGGTGCTGCCCGACCACCTGGTGGACCGGGTGCTCGCCGCCAAGGGCGAGCGCGAGGGCTGGGCCAGCGCCCTCGACCAGCTGACCCTCGCCGAGTTCGTCGACTCCGGCGGCTACGACCGGCACGTGCGCCGGATGCGCCGCCGCTACCGCGAGCGCCGGGACGAGCTGGTGGCCGCCCTCGCGGCCCGCGCCCCGCACGTCGAGGTGTCCGGCATCGCGGCCGGCCTGCACGCGGTGCTGCGCCTGGAGCCGGGCACCGAGCGCTCGGTGCTCAAGGCCGCCGCCTACCGGGGCCTGGCCGTCGAGGGGCTCGCGGACTACCGGCACCCGGCGGTCGGCGAGGAGGCGATGCCCGCCGTCGACGGCCTGGTGGTGGGCTACGCCACGCCGCCGGACCACGCCTACCCGGCGGCGCTCGGCGCGCTCTGCGACATCCTGCCGCCGTGCGGGTGAGGGCCGCCCCGGGAGCAGCGGCGAAGGATAGGCCCCCGGGTGCGCCCGTGGGGGCGGAACGAGAGCGGCCGGTGCGCGGTGTCCGCTCGCCGCTCCTGCGTCGGTACGGACCCGGGCCGAGGAGCACAACCCCGGCGGAGGCGGGGCCTACGCTCCTTGGTCATGCGCAGAACACATCCGCGTCGCGCCGCGCTCGCCGCGTGTCCGGCCCTCGTCGTCGGTCTGCTCCTCTCCGCCGCCCCTGCCGCCCGGGCCGACGGACAACTGCCCCTCACGGCCGTCTCCGACAAGCAGACGACGGTCCGGGGGAGCGAGTTCACCGTCACCCTGACGCTCACCAACCCGTACGACACCCCGATCCAGTTCGTCTACCAGAGCGTCCAGGAGACCTACGCCACGAGTCTGGAGACCGGGCTGAAGTTCACCGCGACCGCCTGCGGCACCCAGACCAACGGGTGCAGTGACAACGTCCACGGCGGCATCGCCCGGTACAACGTCCCACTCGCCCCCGGTGCCAGCAGCGCCTTCACGGTGACGTACGCCGTCGCCCCCGATTCGGCCTGCGGTCCCGGCACCCGGATCGACCTCTACTCCTACCTGTACTACGAGTACAAGGGCGGTGAGGCCAACAACTCGGGCATCGTCGGCGTCCCCGGCACCCAGGTCGCCTGCGCCTGACCCGCCCGCCTCGACCGGCCTTCCTCACCGGCCTGGTCCGCCTGACCTGAATGACCCGGCTGACCCGAATGGTCCGACCGGCCCACCGGTGTCATCGGCGGAGCACCACAGGCGCGCACCGTCCTCTCCGGCGCGGACGCCCACCGCACACCCCCCGTTCACCCGTCAGGTGCCGGCCTCCCCCGTGCCGGCACCTGACGGGCCGTTCGCGTTTCCCGTGGTCGGCCGCGGGGAGCGGCGGTCGGAGCCCGGCGGCGCGCGGGTGTCCGAACCGCCGGGACGGTGCGTCGGGTTGACGCCGGACGGTGGTCTCCGGGCCGTCCGGCCGGGCCCCGACCGGGGTGGAAAGGCCGTTGGCCGCAGGGGGATCGCCGGGGCGAACGGATGTTCCCGGAGTTTGCGGGGAGATGGGGGCGGACCGGGCAAGATTCACCCTATCGGGGGGTAGTGAGCCTTCGTTCGGGCTCCGTCGGGTCCTGATGATCTAGGGTTCCGGGTGGGCCGCCGGGAGACGGTGGTCGCCTTCTCGCGTAAATCGCCAACGCCCCCACCGATAAACGGATCTGATGATCCGTCATGGCATGCGTCAGGGCGGGCCGCTGTGCCCCTGGACGTGTGACCCGATCACAGGAATGGAGAGCCCTGCCGATGACCGTGGACACGAGCCCGGAGGCAGTGCAGGCCAAGCAGCAGAGCCTTGCGACGGCTGCTGCCCGGAACCTTGCCACCACGACCAAGTCCGCACCGCAGATGCAGGAGATCACCTCCCGCTGGCTGCTCAAGGTGCTCCCCTGGGTCCAGGCGGCCGGTGGCGCCTACCGCGTCAACCGTCGGCTCACCTACGCCGTGGGCAACGGGGTGGTGGAGTTCATCAAGACCGGCTCCCAGGTCCGGGTGATCCCGGCCGAGCTGGGCGAGCTGGCCCTGCTGCGCGGCTACGAGGACGAGGACGTCCTCACCGCCCTGGCCGACCGCTGCCAGCAGCGGGACTTCGGCCCCGGCGAGGTGCTCACCACCCAGGGCGAGGCCGCCGACAAGATCTTCCTGATCGCGCACGGCAAGATCAACAAGATCGGCACCGGCAAGTACGGCGACGACACCGTGGTCGGCGTGGCCGGCGACGGCGACCGCTTCGGTGACGACGCGCTGCTGAACCCGGACGCCGTCTGGGAGTTCACGGCCAAGACCGCCACCTCCGGTGTCGCCCTGACGCTGACCCGGGCGGACTTCGCCGCCATCCGGGACAACGCGCCCAGCCTCCAGGAGCACCTCCAGGGCTTCCTGGCCCTGCCGCTCCAGGCGCAGAACGAGCGCGGCGAGGCCGAGATCGCCATGTCGGCCGGCCACCACGGCGAGTACGAGCTGCCCGGCGCCTTCGTGGACTACGAGCTCAAGCCGCGCGAGTACGAGCTGAGCGTCGCGCAGACCGTCCTGAAGGTCCACACCCGCGTCGCGGACCTGTACAACCAGCCGATGAACCAGACCGAGCACCAGCTGCGGCTGACGATCGAGGCCCTGCGCGAGCGCCAGGAGCACGAGATCGTCAACAACCCGGAGTTCGGCCTGCTCAACAACGCCGACTTCGACCAGCGCATCCAGACCCACTCCGGCCCGCCCACCCCGGACGACCTGGACGAGCTGCTCAACCGTCGCCGCGACCCCGACTACCTGCTCGCCCACCCGCGGACCATCGCCGCGATCGGCCGGGAGTTCAACGCCCGCGGGCTGTACCCCACCCACGTCGACCTCGGCGGGCAGCAGGTGCCGGCCTGGCGCGGGGTGCCGATCCTGCCGTGCAACAAGATCCCGATCACCAAGGAGAACACCAGCTCGATCCTGGTGATCCGTACCGGTGAGGACAACCAGGGCGTCATCGGCCTGCACCAGACCGGCCTCCCGGACGAGTACCAGCCCTCGCTGTCGGTCCGATTCATGGGCATCGACGAGAAGGCGATCATCTCGTACCTGGTCAGCGCCTACTACTCGGCCGCCATCCTGGTGCCGGACGCGGTCGGCGTGCTGGAGAACGTGGAGATCGCCCACCGCCGCAGCTGAGCGCGCAGAACGGTGAGCGCGGGCCGTTACCGGTCGGCTCGATGATCGTTTGACCTGATGACGGACGGCCCGCCCCCTGAAGGCGGGCCGTCCGCCTGACCGTGTCTGATCACTTCTGGTCGTACTCGATGGAACTTCCGTCGGGAACGCGACCGTATTCGACCTTTCCGCCCGTTCCGTCCGTCCTGCCCGTTCCTTCGCGGCCGGTCGGCCCGAGCCCGTTCCGTCCTCCCCGGACGATCCGAGAGGTGTGTGGAGCCCATGCCCCAGCGTCGGCAGATCTGCCGGATACCGTCCGGCGTCGCTGGGGGTGCGGCCCCCGGGCGGCGGGTGCGGCTGATCGGCGCGGCGGCCGGCGTGGTCGCGATCTGCGCGCTGGTCGGCGGTGCGACCGCGTCCGGCGCCGGGCATCCCGGGGGGTACCCGCACGGCCCGGTGGTGGACGTCTGCGTGTGCGACGAGACCGACCTCTCGATGTCGGTGCGGCCGGGCGGACAGGTGACCGTCGGCGTGGACGTGGACGTGGACGTCCAGGTCGGCGTCGGCGCCGCGCCGGGCGTCGGTCCGGGGCACCACGGGCCCAAGCCCCCGCACGGGCACCACCCCTGCCGCACACCCAAGCCCGCCCCGAAGCCCACCGCGCCGCACTTCCCCCCGCCCCAGTTCCCCTCGGCGCACTTTCCGGCGCCGTCCGTCTCGGCGCCGTCCTTGTCCTCGCCGCCCTTCTCCTCGCCCTCGCGTCCGGCGGGGCTGCGGAGCGAGCCCGGACGGCCGGTCGAGGGGCAGGGTGGCCCCGGGCAGCTCGGGCCGGGCCACGACGACGGCGATGACGACGAGTACGACGACGGGTACGGCGACGACGAGTACGGCGACCACGGCTGGCACCACCATCACCACCATCACCACCACCCGTGCCCGAGCCCGAGCCCGAGTCCGAAGCCCACACCGAGCCCGACGTCGACCCTCACCCACACGCCCAGCCCGACGCCGACTCGGACCCCGACCCGCACCCCCACACCGACCGCCACGCCGTCGCCGACTCCCACGCCGTCACCGACTCCGAGCCCCACGCCGAGTCCGAGCGCGACTCCGAGCCCCACGCCGAGCGCGAGCCCGAGTCCGAGTCCGAGCGCGAGCCCGAGTCCGAGCCCTACCGCCACGTCGTCGCCGACCTCACCGTCTCCCAGCCCGACGCCGTCCCCCAGCCCGTCGCCCGCGTCGCCCGCACCTTCGGCGTCCCCGGCTCCTTCGGTCCCGCCCTCCGTGCCGCCGTCGGCACCCGCTCCGGGGCCCTCCCCGGCCGCCCCCGCGCCGGCGACCCCGGCCCCGGCGGCGCCCGCCCCCGCACAGGCCCCGCCGCTCCCCGTTCCGGCGGCTCCCGCGCCCGCGGTCCCGAGCCCGGCCGCGCCCGGTCCGGCGGCCCCCAGCCCCGCGGCCTCGCCGAGTTCGGCCCGTCCGAGCCCGCTGTGGCCGACCCCGTCGGCGCAGCCGGTGTTCCACGCCCCCAGGGCGAAGCCCGCGCCCATGGCCCGGCAGCACCAGGGCACCTCGATGACCACCATGCTGCTGGTGATCATGGTCCCCGGTGTGCTCGCGGCGGCGGCCCTGCGCCCGGGCCGTGGTGGCCGAGGACGCGGCGGCCGTTCGGGCCCGTCCTGACCGTCCCCTGAGGGCCCGCCGACCGGTTACCGGTCGGCGGGGGCCCGTCCTACCGCGCGGTCCCGAACCGAACCGAACCCGAGCGGGCCGAAGCGGTCGGGGGCCGCCCCCGTGAGCTTTCCGTTCCGTCACAAGCCAAGCCAGAGAAGGGAGTTCCCATGTCCGAGTGGGTGGCGTTGATCATCGCCATGGCGTCGGCCTGTGCCGTCGTGATGGCGGTGGTGGTGCTGAGGCAGCGCCGACCGATCGAGGAGAGTGCCGACGAGACCCCGGATGTCATCGAGTACATCACGATGATGATCGGGGTGGTCTACGCGATCGTCCTCGGTCTCGCCATCGCGGGTGTCTGGGAGGCGCGCGGCGCCGCCCAGGACGACCTGTTCCGCGAGGCGCAGTCGCTGCGCGAGATCAGCGACCGTGCGGTGATCTACCCGGCGGAGTTCCGCGACCAGGTCCGGGCCGACGTGGACACCTACGTCTCGTACGTGGTGAACACCGAGTGGTCCTACATGCAGGAGACCGGTGGCATCACCGAGAAGGGCGACCAGCTGCTCCAGAAGCTCCAGAACGACATCGCCACCCGCTCGCCTGCCTCCGACCTGGAGTCGCAGGGCTACCAGCCGATCATGGACCGGGTCAGCCAGGCGTCCGAGTCCCGCAACTCGCGCGGACAGAACGCCGGGCCGACGATGCCCGGGGTGGTCTGGTTCGGCCTGATCGGGGGTGCGGTGGTGACCGTCGGCATGCTCTTCGCGCTCCAGATCCGGCGCACGCCGAGGGAGTTGACCCTGGCGCTCTGCTTCAGCGTGCTGATCGCCTTCCTGCTGTTCATGATCTGGGACTTCGACAACCCCTTCTCCCGGAGCGTCTCGGTGACCACCCAGCCGTTCGAGGACCTCTTCCCCTCGCTCAACCTCGGCGGCTGAGCCGGTCTCCGGCCGCTGCTCGCCGGTCGCGGGCCGCTGCTTGCGGGCCGTCGGCCGCAGGGCGGATCCGGGCAGATGATCTTCGGATAATCTTGCCCGGATCGTCGGGGGTCGGCCCCCGGCGGAGAGAACGAGGAGATCGTCAGCAGTGTCCGACCCGACGCCGGATCTCGGCGCCCACTTCCCGCCGGCCCGCCCGGAGCGCGCCTGGTGGTGGCTGCCCGCCTCGGAACGGCTCCGGCGGAAGAAGCAGCGCCGGGCCTGGGAGGACTACCGGGAGCGCTACCGCAAGGAGGACCACGCCAAGGTCCAGCGGCGCAAGCGCGCCCGGGACGAGGGCGCGGACTGCTGCGTCGACGGCTGCTGCGAGTTCGCCGACCCCTGCCTGATCGCCCTGATCCCGGTGATGATGGCCTCCGGCGTCCGGTTCGCCCTCACCGGGGCGCGCGGTCGCCGGGCGGCCGATCCGTCCGCCCCCGCCCCGCGCGGGTTCGCGGCCGGGGTGCTGTACGGCGCGGTGCGCTACTACCGCGCCGAGGTCAGCCCCCGCCGTCCGGCCTGCTGCCCGTACACGCCGTCCTGCTCGACCTACGCGGTGCGGGCGCTGCACCGGCACGGTGCGCTGCGCGGGGCCCGGCTGACCGCCGGGCGGCTGCTGCGCTGCCGCCCGGGCGCGGGCGGGGCGGACCCGGTGCCGCCGCGCTGAGCCGCGGCCGGCCGGGTCGCGACGGCCGAGCCCGGGACGGGAAGACCGCGGATGGCCCGCGCGGAGTCTCCGCGCGGGCCATCGCTCATTCCTGACGAAGCATGACGAAACGTCAGCGAAGGCTGCTGTCCATCGAGTTGAGCATGGTGCCAGCGGCGTCGTCGTTCTCCAGGGAGAAGGCGAACAGCCCGCCCAGGCCCTTGGCCTTGGCGTAGGCCCCGCGCGCCTGGACGGCCTGCGGGGTGTCGCCGGTCCAGAAGTTGGTGCCGTCGTAGACCCAGCTGCTCTCGGTGACCGGGTCCCAGTGGGTCTGGGCCGCGGTCGGGTTGAGCTCCTTCCAGGCGGCCAGGCCGGCCTCCTGGCTCAGCGGCTTCTTCGCCGTCGGGCCGGTCGCGCTCTGGTACAGGCCGTAGTTGGAGCCGGCCGGGACGCCGGTCCAGCCGCGCCAGTAGAACGGGATGCCCAGCACGATCTTGTTCGCGGGGAAGCCGCCGGGGATGCCGTACTCGGGCAGGCCGGTGGTGTACGCGGCGAGCGTGGTGTCCACGTTGTACTTGCGGGTGCCCGGGGTGATCGGCGTGGTCGGGTCGGCCGGGCTGTCGTGCAGCGGGTCCTGGTGGTTGGTCGGGCCGGTGGCGTCCCACGCGCCGTGCATGTCGTAGGACATCACGTCGGCGTAGTCCAGGTAGGCGCCGATCTTGTCGGTCTCCAGCTGGGCGACCTTGTCCTGGCCGCTGGGCAGTGCGGCGGTCAGCAGGTAGCGCTTGCCCTGGGCGGCGCCGAGGGCGTCCAGCTGGGTGCGGAACTCCTTGAGCAGCAGGGTGTAGTTCTGCTTGTCGGCCGCGGAGTAGTGGTTGCCGGTGTGGCCGCCGGCCGAGCCCGGGTACTCCCAGTCGAGGTCGACGCCGTCGAAGAGGCCCGCCGCCGAGGCCGCGCCGCCGGAGGCGTCACCGGCCACGCCGGTCGGCAGGTTCCCCTTGAGGAACATGTCGACGCACGAGGAGACGAAGGCCTTGCGGGAGGAGTCGGTGGCCGCCGCGTCGGAGAAGTACTTGGAGTACGTCCAGCCGCCGATCGAGATGGTGAACCGCAGGTTCGGGTACTTGGCCTTCAGCTGGCGCAGCTGGTTGAAGTTGCCCTTGAGCGGCTGCTCCCAGGTGTCGCTGCTGCCGTCCACGCTGGTGGCGGAGCCGTAGTCGGCCTGGTAGTCGGCGTAGGCGTCGCCCGCGCCGTCACCGGCGTTCGGGTTGGACTCGTTGGCCGAGTCGGAGGCCTTCACCGCCTGGAAGCAGGTGAACTTCGTCGGGTCGATGTTGGCGAACGCGTAGTGGACGACGTCCAGCTTGCCCGCCGCGCCGCTGGTGTCGACGTTCTTGGCGTTGTACGCGTTCTCGTAGACGCCCCACTGGTCGAAGTAGGCGGAGCGGATCGGCTGCTGGGCGGGGGCGGCTGCGGTCGTGGTGCTCACCGGCGCGGACTGGGCGGAGGCGTGGCCGCCGGAGTAGCCCTGGACGCTGAAGGTGTAGCTCCTGCCCGGCAGCAGCGAGCTGACCGCGACGGAGGTGCCCATCGAGGTGGCGACCAGCTGGCCGTTGGACCACACCTTGTAGGCGACCGGGCCGTCGCCGCTGGTGAGGGTGGACGGCTGCCAGGTGAGCACCACCGCGTTGGAGGTGGTCCTGGTGACCGCGAAGCCGGTCGGGGTGGTGACCTTGCCGTCCCCGGCCGGGCCGCTCGCGGTGGCCGTCGGGGTCGGGGTGGTGGTCGTGGGGGTGCCCGTCGGGCTGCCGGTCGCCGTCGGGCTCCCGGTGGGGCTGCCGGTGGCGGTGGGGCTCGCGGTGGCCGTCGGGCTGGCCGTGGCGGTCGGGCTGCCGGTGGCCGTCGGGCTGGTGGACGAGGTGGGGCCGGCCGGGCCGGTCAGCGTGAGGTCGTCCGCGTAGTAGGTGCCGGTGCCGTACCAGCCGTGGGTGAAGACCGTGACGGAGGTGGTGGTGGCACCGGTGGTGAAGGTGGTGCTCAGCTGGTTCCAGCCGGTCGCGCCCGGCGTCCAGGCCGAGGAGTTGACGCCGGTGCCGGTGGCGCCCAGGTAGACGTAGCTGCCCTGCACCCAGCCGGCCAGGGTGTACGTGGTGTTCGGCTGGACGGTGACGGTCTGCTGGCACTGCGCGGTGTCGCCGGCCGAGGCGGCGCCGGCGAGCGCGCGGCTCCCGCCGTGCACCGGGGTGGTGACGACCGAGCCGTTGGAGCAGGTCCAGCCGGCCAGGGTGCCGGTCTCGAAGTCGCCGTTGGTCAGCAGGTTGACCGGGGCGGCCGAGGCGGAACCGAAGGTGAGGGCGATGGCGGCGCCGCTGGTGGTCAGCGTGGCGGCCAGGGCCAGTGCGGTGGCTCTTCTGCGCTGGGCGGCCCGGCGGTCGGCGCGCTCCCCGGCGGGGTGGGCGGGCCGTGCGGGCGTGACGCGGTCGTGCATGCGGTGGGTCCTCCGGATGTGTGGGGGGTTCCGGCGGTGCGGTGGCCCGGGACGGGCCGAGGGGAGCCGGCCCGGGCGCGGTGGGGGCGCGCGGGCTGGTGACGCGTGCTGACGAGCGGTGTGCTGACGAGCGGAGTGCGGACGCGACGGGCGGCCGACCCGTGCACGTCACGACTGAACAGATTGGACTGGACCAATATTCGCCGTCAAGGGTGTCCGCCCGCTGGACCGTTCCCTGCCGGGTCGGCGGCGGCCCGGTAGGTTGGCCGGTACGAGCAGGCCCGTCGAACGGAGGACGCGCGATGGACAGCCAGGACTGGGACGACCGCTACGCCGCGAGCGAGCTGGTGTGGGGTGCCGCGCCCAACCGGTGGGTGGTCCGTGAACTGGCCGGGCGCACTCCCGGCCACGCGCTGGACCTGGCCGCCGGAGAGGGCCGCAACGCGATCTGGCTGGCCGCCCAGGGCTGGGAGGTCACCGGACTGGACTTCTCCGCCGTCGCCCTGGAGCGCGCCGAACGGCTCACCGCCGAGCTGCCCGACGAGGTCGCCGACCGGCTCACCTGGCGCCACGGCGACGCCCGCGCCTACGAGGCCCCCGCCGCCGGCTACGACCTCGTCCTGGTCGCCTACCTGCAGATCCCCGCCGCGGAGCGCCGGGCCGCGCTGCGCCGCGCCGCCGACGCGCTCAGCCCCGGCGGCACCCTGCTGGTCATCGGGCACGACCTGAGCAACCTCACCGAGGGGGTCGGCGGCCCGCAGGACCCGGCCGTGCTCTTCACCCCGGAGGACGTCCTGGCGGACCTCGCCGACCGCGGGCTGCGCACCGTCCGCGCCGAGCGGGTGCACCGGACGGTCGGCGGCGAGCCGGGCCACAAGGGCGCTGCGGGCGCCGGGAGCGCCGAGGGCGCCGAGGCGAACGGGGGCGGCCAGGGCGGCCGGGTCGCGGTGGACGCGCTGGTGCGGCTGGAGCGGAGCGGCGGTTGACGGGCGGGGGCGCCGGCGGGGCCTGCCGGACGGCTGCGCCCTGATCCGCCTGGCGGCGTACGACAACTGACGACTCGTCAACTAGCTTGTGGGGCATGAGGACTCGCATGCTCCCGGCGGTCTTGGCTGCCGTCGTGCTCCTGGCCGGCTGCGGCAGCTCGGGCTCCGGTTCCGAGGAGGAGCCGGCGCCCGGACCGACGGGTGCGCCGTCGGCCGGCGGGTCGTCGACCGGCGCGGCCCCGACCGGCGCGGCCCCGAGCGGCACCTCCCCGAGTGGGGCCGAGCGCCGCGCCGACGGTGCCCGGCTGCTCTACCGCGCCGGGGGCGGCCACAGCGCGCAGAACCCGGCCTTCGCCCCGGACGGCCGCTCGGTGCTGCTGACCGAGTTCAGCGGGGGCTACAACAAGGGCGCCGCCGCCCTCGGCGTCCTGCCGCTGGACGGCGGCGCGCCGCGTACGGTGTTGGAGGATCCCGACAAGGCGGCCGTCAACCTCCCCGGCAGCAGCTGGAACGCCGCCGCCGACGCCTTCGCCTTCGCCACCGACCGGGAGTCCGGGCACGACGAGGTCTGGCTGATGAAGCCGGGCGGCGCCCCCGAGCGGGTGACCAGCCACGCCGACGGCAGCGGTTACAGCGAACCGAGCTTCTCCCCGGATGGCGAGTGGATCGTCTTCCAGCAGAGCTGGGAGCCGGAGCACGCCGCGGTGCACGGCGACGCGGCCGAGCAGGACTCGCTCTGGAAGGTCCGCCGCGGCGGCGGCGCGCCCGTCCTGCTGGTGGACGGCCGGGGCACCGGATCCGACAACCGGCAGCCGAACTGGTCCCCGAAGGGCGACCGGATCGTCTTCCAGCGGCGGAGCGCGGGCCGCGAGGACTGGTCGCTGTGGACGGTGGACGCGGACGGCGGCGGACTGCGGCGGGTCACCGACGCTCCGGGCGAGCACACCGACCCGAGCTGGTCCCCGGACGGCCGCTTCCTGGTCTTCTCCTCCAACCTCGGCGACCTGCCGAACGCCCAGGTCTTCGTGGTGGACGCGGGCGGCGGCACTCCCGTCCGGGTGACCCGCGACGACACCGCCTACGACGGCGCGCCGAGCTGGTCCCCGGACGGGCAGTGGATCGCCTTCGAGTCCGCCCCGGGCGGCGAGGCCAACCCCGCCGCCCTCTGGCGCATCCAGGCCCCTGGAAACCGCTAGGCGGTGGTGATCGTCACCACCGAGTACTGGGCGACGGTCAGCGGCACGCTGACCGTCGCGCCGGTGACGGTGTACGGGACGGCCTTGGGCGCCGGGTCGGTGCCGTCCGGGCTCGCGACGGTGACGGCGGTGACGCCCGCCCCGGCCGGGAGGGCGTAGGAGAGCGTGCAGTTGGCGGGTGCGCTGCGGAACGCCGCCGGGGTGTCGCCGAAGTTGGTGAAGTTCACCAGGTGGACGACGGTGTCGGCGCCGAGCCGCCGGGCGTCCAGGAAGATCCGGCGGTCCCCGGCGAGGGTGACCGCCGGTGGGGCGGCCTGCTGGACGGCGGTGAGCAGCTGGTCCGCCGAGGCCTGGTCGGTCTTGGTGAGGTAGCTCAGCCCGGGCAGTGCCTTGACGTACCAACAGCTTCCGCTGCCGTAGGAGTTCCGCTTGCCGGTGGGAAGCGGGTCGGCCCTGCGCAGGCCGAGCACGTCGGAGAGCGCGAACTCGGTGCGCTGGCCGCCGAGTTCGTCCAGCGCGGTGGGTGCCGGGCCGGTGATCACGATGGTTCCGCCGGCCGAGACGAAGCCGCGCAGCAGCGCCGCCTCGGTGTCCGAGACCGCCTGGAGGTTGGGCAGCAGCAGCACCTTGAACCGGGCCAGGTCGTCGGCGGTCAGGCCGGGGCTGGACACCGTGTCGAACGGGACGTGGGCGTAGACCAGCGCCTTGACGGTTCCCCGGAACTCGCCGAGCCAGGGGAGCGAGGCGCAGCTCATCTGCGGGTCGTCGCCGCCCCACCAGTCGGCGATCCCGGCCGGGGCCTTGGCGTTGACGTACATCCCGTTGCCCTCGCCCGGGGCCACGTAGTCCCGGGACGGCGCCGAGTGGTAGACGCCGACCTGCGCGATCGAGGCCGGATCGTAGAGCTTCGTCTGGTTGGTGCGCACGAAGCGGTACATCCGGGTGCGCATCGCCGCGTCCACGGTGTCGTTCTTGAACGGGGTCTTCACCTCGTACGGGTTGCAGCCGGCCGCGATCAGCTGGGACATCACCAGCGAGGCGTCGTCGGCCTGCCAGCCGTAGGAGAACGCCCAGGCCGGTTTGGTGCCGCTGGCGGCGCGGGCGTACTTGTACATGGAGATCAGGCAGACCCAGTCGGAGGCGGTGGCGTGCCGCATGCCGTCGTAGTTGCCGAGGATGTCCACCTCCCAGACCTGGCTGACGGCGCCGGGGGCCTGGCGCAGGTAGCCGCCGTCCAGGCCGATCGAGGTGGCGTAGCGGTAGTCCATCGACACGGTCTCGACGAAGGTGACCAGGTCGGGGTTGACCGAGCGGCCCGCGTCGGCGATGTCCAGCTGGAACTGGAGCAGGTTGCGGTGGCGCCACTCGACGTAGCGGCGGAAGACCGGGTCGGCGAAGTTCGCGGCCGTGGGCAGGGCGAGGCCGGTGTCGGCCTTGAACGCGGCGGCGCCCCAGGTGGAGGCGTCGCACCAGGTCTGCACGCCGTCGAAGTAGATCGGGACGTCCGGCCAGATGCCGTCCACGCCGGTCGCGGCCACGCCCTTGATCCGCTTGAGGTAGTAGTCCCGCCAGGGCGAGTTGGGGCTGAGCCAGACGCTCTCGTCGCCCGGGTCGACCCAGACCACCACGCTGCCGTAGAACACGTTGGGCTTGCCGGCGAGGTCGCGCTGGACCCAGTTCTTGCCCTGGTCGTTCTTGTAGAAGGAGCGGCCCTTCTCGCCGCCGGGGGAGATCAGCTCCAGCGACGGGTAGTACATGACGACCTTGAGGCCGGCGGCGTGGGCCAGGCCGGTGAACTGCTTCACCTCGGCCATGTGCGCGGCGAACTGGGCGTCGGTGAGCCAGTCGGAGAGCAGGGTGTCCAGCTCGATGACGCTGACCTCCTGCGCCTTGAGGGCGTCCACGGCGCTCTGCATGTCGGCGGGCTCGTTGAAGGTGCCGTCGGCGATGCGGGCGTAGCGGGCCCAGTCCGGCCAGGTCTGCGCGGCGGCCCCGGGGGTGGCGGCCAGGTGGGAGGTGGGCCACTGGCCCTGGTACTCCGAGTTTCCGTAGTCCTCGGCCGCGGCCGGTGCGGGCGGCGGCCCGGCGGCCCAGGCGGCGCCGCCGTTCAGCAGCCGGACGGTGGCCAGCGCGCCGCCGGCGCCGAGGCCGGCCCGGAGCAGTCTGCGGCGGCCGAGGCGGGATCCCCCCGGGCGTTCGGGGGTGGTGTGCTGTTCGGTTCCTTCGTGCTGCTCGGGCATGGTGGTCCCCCCAGCGTGAGCGGGCCGGCGCGGGTCGGCCTGGCCCGGGAACGGTCGTGAGCACTGCGAGTGGTGAGCACGGTGGGTCGTGAGCACGGTGGATCGTGGCGTACGGCGATCGGTGCGCGGATGGCGCGCCGTGGTTGCCGGCGGCGGTCCCGGGGCCGACCCTAGACCGTGCGCCGCCCCGGTCGTCCGGTCGCGGTCCACGGCTACGCCAGACGTCTGACCGCCGGTTCCCTCAGTGTGCGGACCGTTGTCGGGGTGAGGTCCGGGGGAGTTCGGGGTAGGGGTGCTCGCAGGGCGCCGTCGATGATCATAAATTCTCTACAGTGCTGTAGATTCGCGGCACGGGCGGTGGCAGAACGAGGAGGACGCGATGAGCGTTTCGCTGGCCAAGGGACAGAAGATCAGCCTGGAGAAGCCGGGCGGTGGACAACTGAGCCTGGTCCGGATGGGCCTCGGCTGGAAGGCGGCGGAGCGCAAGGGCTTCTTCGCCAAGCTGCTCGCCGCCGGCCGGGAGATCGACCTGGACGCCTCGGCGGTGCTGTTCGCCCAGGGGCGTCCGGTGGACGTGGTGTTCTTCCAGCACCTCAACAGCAACGACGGCTCGGTCCGGCACAGCGGGGACAACCTGGTCGGCGGCGCGGGCGACGCGACCGACGACGAGTCGATCACGGTCGACCTGACCGCCGTCTCCGCGGAGGTCGACCAGATCGTCTTCACCGTCAACTCCTTCACCGGGCAGACCTTCCAGGAGGTCGAGGCGGCCTTCTGCCGGCTGGTGGACGAGACCACCGGCGTCGAGCTGGCCCGCTACACGCTCACCGCCGGCGGCCCGTACACCGCCCAGGTCATGGCCAAGGTGCAGCGCACGGCCACGGGTTGGCAGATGACCGCGATCGGCCAGCCCGCCAGCGGGCGGACCTTCCAGGACCTGATGCCGGAGCTGGTCAAGCACCTCTGACCCGCTGCGGCGGGTGCCCGGCGCTGCCGGCGTCATGGGGCGCGTCCCGGTCGTCGACGACGGGACGCCGGTCGTCGCCCAGCGCTTCCGGGCGGTCGGGTCGGACAACGGCGCGCGGCCGTGAGGCAGTGACCGGCAGCGCCGGTTGAGCGGGGCGCGGTTCCTCAGGAGGAACCGCGCCCCTTTGCTCACTTCGTCGGGGCGGCCGACGGCGAGAAGGCGGCGCTGGGAGTGGTGCTGGGCGCGCCGCTCGGGGTGTCCGTCGCGGTCGGGGTGGGGGTGGGGCAGCCCGGGAGGGGCGTCGCCGTCGGGGTGCCGGTGGGCGTGGCGGCCGGGGACGGGGAGCCCGTCGGGGTGGGCGTGCCGGTGGGGGTGGCCGTCGGGTCCGGGCAGCTGGTGGGCGTACCGGTCGGGGTACCCGTGGGCGTACCGGTCGGAGTCGTGGTGGGCGTGCCGGTCGGCGTCGCCGTCGGGGAGGCGCCGCCGCTCGGGGTGGTCGTCGGCGTCGCCGACGGCGAGGTCGAACCGCCGGGCGTGGGCGTGGCGGTGGCGCTCGGGGTCGTCGTCGGCTGGGGGCTCGGCGACTGGTCCGGCGTCGGCGTGACCGGTGCGGGCGGCTGCGGCTCCGTGCTGGGCGTGCCGCCGGTGCCCGTGCCCGAACCGCCGGTGGGCAGGCCCGGGAGGTACGGCGAGGGCAGCGGGGCGGGCGGCACCGGGGAGCCCGGACGGTTCGGGACGGTGGTCACCGTGCCGCTGCCGTAGTGCGCCATCCAGTTGCGCACCGTCCGCAGGTACTCGCCGGAGTTGTTGTAGCTGAGTATCGCCCGGTCGAGCTGCGCCGGGTCGGCGAGGTCGCGTCCGCCCGCGCACAGGTAGCGGCCGGCGCTCTCGGCGGCGTCGAAGATGTTGTTCGGGTCGGCCTTGCCGTCGCCGTTGGCGTCCACGCCCCAGGAGGCCCAGGTGGAGGGGATGAACTGCATCGGCCCGACGGCGCGGTCCCAGCGGGCGTCGCCGTCGTAGCGGCCGCCGTCGCTGTCGGGTATCGCGGCGAAGCCGTTGCCGTCCAGGGCCGGGCCGAGGATCGGCGTCAGCGTCGTGCCGGCGGCGTCCACCTGGCCGCCGTTGGCCTGGCCGGACTCGACCTGGCCGATCGCGGCGAGCAGCTGCCACGGCAGGTGGCAGCCCGGCGAGCGCTGCGCCAGCGAGGCCTCGGCCTGGCGGTAGGCGGCGAGCACGGTGGCGGGCAGCGCGGGGCCGGTGGCCGCGAACGGGCCGGCCGAGGGCAGGCCGGGCAGGGTGCCGGGAGGCTGCGGGAGCTGGACGGTGCCGCCGCCGTCGGCCGGCACGCCGGTGCCGAAGGTGCCGGGGAGGTCCGTCGAGGGGCCGCCGCCGGGCAGGTAGCGGCCGGCGCCCTGATCGGCGGCGCCGTTCGCCGGACCGGCGTCGGCGACCGCGGCCGGGGCGAGCCCGATGCCCGTCACCTGAGAGCCGGTCAGCGCGGCCAGCGCGGCGAAGGCCGCCGCCGTCCCCGTGACCCGCTTGCCTATCCGGACCTTCCGCCCGTCCTTGGCCTTGCCGATCCGCACAGTCATCCGCTGCCCCTCCCCGTTGCCGTCCGGACCCTTCCGGAACGGTTGAGCTGTCGTCATCGTGCCCGTCCAGCCGAGGACCGGGCCCGCCGCCGCCACGATTAGTATCACGACGATCTGACAGGGACAGGGTGACCGGGAGGCGGACCGGAGCCCTCCGAGGGGTTAACTCGGCACCTCAGCGGGGGTGCGGCCGGGCGCCGTGCCGTCCGGCCGCCTGCGCCGCCTACCGCCTCCCGACCGCGACCCGGCGGCAACTCCCGTTCCGGTACGGAGAGTTGACCGGGAGGCCAACACCGGTGGGACGGGCGCTCCCGGGCGCCGGACCGGCGGTTCGGGGCACGGGGGTGGTGCGTCCGCGGCGTTTCGGGCCCCCCGGCGCCGCCCGCTGCCGCCCCTGCTGACCTGCTGGAACGTCGGAGGGCGTCGGTGGCGCCACTACCAGGAAGGACGTCGGGACGCCAGGGCGCGACCCCGACTCGGCCCTGGACGGGTGACGTTCTGGTGAAAATGGGCATGCCAGGAATGACTGCCCGGCATGCTGTGCCGCGTGATGATGCGGATGGAGGTCCAGACCGTGAGCCCGAACCTGCCGGAGACCCTCGCCGAGGGGACGGTCGTCCTGCCGGCTCCCCCTCGGGTGGTGGACGACCTGGCCCGTGACCTGACCCAGGCCGCCGCGGCCGTCCGGGCGGTGTCGCGCACCCGCCGCTCCGGTGGGGACGTCGCGGTCGCCGCGTACACCGCCGTGGTGTGCACCGGGCGGTCCCCCGCCGGCGTCCTGGAGGAGGCCGCCGCCTGGTGCCGGCAGGCCCCCGAGGCCGAGGTGCACTCGCTGGCCTGGGCGCGGGTGCCGGGACACCGCGAGGACGTCCACGAGTACCGCGTCACCATGGCCGTCAGCTTCCCCGACGACGAGACCGGCGAGCACGTCGGGGACACCCACCACGCCTACCGCTGACGCCGTATCATCGCCCTCATGACCGAGGGGGGTACGAACGAGATGACGAAGGACCCGACCGCCGACCCGGACGGCACGGCCGCGGGGGAGCACGCCGACGGCCCGCGGGAGCTCTCACGGGCCGCCGCCGTCGTGGTCACCCTGCTCGCGGCGCTGTTCGGCGCCGCGGTCCTGCTGGCCGTGTTCCACTGGCTGGGGTGGGGCGTCCCGTGGGTCGGCTGGATCGTCGCCAAGGCCGGGATCAAGCTCGCCGTCGGAGGGTTCGCCGGGCTGGCCGTCGGCTTCGCCTGGCTCCGGGGCAGACTGCGGGCGCGGCCCCGGAACTGACCGGCGGCCGGTCTCAACCGGCCTGCGGGGAAGGGCAGGTGAGGTCGCGCCCCGGTGCGGTGCCGTCCAGCAGGTAGCGCTCGACCACCGCGCTGACGCAGGTGTTGGACGTGGGGTACTGGCCGTGGTCGCCGCTCCCGGTGACGGTGACCAGCCTGGAGCCGCGCAGCGCGCGGTGGGCGCCGAGCGCCGCCTCGTAGTAGGTCGCCGGATCGTGCACCGAGTTGAGCATCAGCGTGGTCGGCAGGTGGGCGCCGGTCACCGTGACCTTGGGCGCCGGGGCGACCGGCCAGGCGGCGCAGACCGCGCTGAAGGCGAGCGTCCGGGCCCCGGCCAGCGGCCAGCGGGCGGTGTTCTCGGCGCCGCGCTCGATCCAGCTGCCCAGGTCCCTGGTCCACGGGGTGTCGTTGCAGGTCACCGCGAAGTACTCGGCGAGGAACTCCGGGCTGAGGTAGCTGTTGAAGGCCTTCGCGGCCGCCGCCCTGGTCGCCGGAGCGGCACCCTGCCAGTCGTCGACGGTGGCCAGGATCCCGGCCAGGTCGGGGAAGTTGGCCGCCCGGTAGATCGCCGACATGGTGAGGCTGTCCAGCTGGTTCGGGCCGATCGTCACCGGGCCCTCGACGATGGGGGAGTCGTGCAGCGCGGCCCGCCGCTGCTCCCAGTGCGCCCGCACCTGCTCCGGCGTGGCGCCCCAGTGGTAGGTGGCGTCCCGGGCCGCGAGCCAGGGCACGAAGTCCTCGTCGAAGCGGCGCTGGAAGCTCATCGGCTGGCCCAGCTCGAAGGCCTCCCAGGTGCCGTCGAAGCCGATGTTGCTGTCCAGCACCATCCGTTCGACCCGGTGCGGGAAGAGCGTCCCGTAGTAGGCGCCGATCATGGAGGCGTAGGACGGGCCGTAGTAGCTGAGCCTGCGCTCGCCGAGCAGGCCGCGGAACAGGTCGATGTCGTGGGCCGTCTGCTCGGTGGTCAGGTAGGGGAGGAGGTCCCCGCTGCGCTCCTGGCAATCGGCGACCAGCTTCTTCGAGTTGGCGATGACCCGGTCGATCGCGGCGGGGGACTGGTCGCGGTAGTCGCCGGCCAGGAACTCCTGGAACTCCTCCGGGGTCTGGCAGACCGCCTTGGTGCTCTCGCCGACCCCGCGCTGGTCGAAGCCGACGACGTCGTACGCGGCGCCGAGCGCCGGGGCGGCGCCGGCCAGCCCGGCCGGGCGCAGCAGGCCCGAGCCGCCGGGGCCGCCGGCCGCCATCAGCAGGGTGCCCTTGCGCTTGGCCGGGTCGGTGGCGCGGTGCCGGGAGACGGCGATGGTCAGGTCGGCCCCGACGCCGGGGTGGTGCCAGTCGCGCGGGGCGGTCATGGCGGCGCAGTCCAGCGCGGGCTGCTGGGCGCAGGGCTGCCAGTTCAGGCTCTGGTGGGTGTACCGGGCGGGCGCCGGGTCGGCGTCGCCCGGGTCACGCCCGCTGGCGGCCCCCGCGGTGGCGGGCGCCGCCAGGCCGGCCAGCACGGCGGCGGCGACGGCCAGCACGGCACGGCGGCTGCGCCGGGCGCGCCGCGGGGCGGTCTCGGCGGGCCGGCTCCCGGCCTTGCTCCGGGTCTGGTTCTGGTTCTGGGCCGGGGTCTTGGTCACGGTCTCGGTCACAGGAACGATCATGTCCGGCCCCGGTCTGACGATCGATCACCCCCACTGCCGTCTTCAGGGTGGTGCTGAGTACACCCCCGCCGGGGCGGGGGTGCCAGGGCCTCGGGTGGTCAGGTGGATGGGCAGGTGGTCAGTAGGCGGCGGTGAAGCGGGACCGGCGGTGGGCGGGCCGCTCGGTCTCGTCGAGGAGTGCGACGGCGAGGTCCTCCATGGAGATCGCCGAGGTGCCGTCGGCGTCGACCAGCAGCTCGTCGCGGCCGGTCCGGAACCGGCCGGTGCGCACGCCGGGCTCCAGCAGCGCGGCCGGGCTCAGGTACGTCCAGTCGGTGTCCGGGCCGGCGGCGCGGTAGAGGTCGAGCTGCTCGCCGCAGGCCAGGGCGATGGGCCGGATCGCGTCGGGGAAGCCGGGGCTTTCGACCAGGGTGGTCCCGCCGCCGCCCGGGACGAGCAGGCTGCCCGCGCCGCCGACGGCCAGCAGCCGCACGCCGGTGCCGGCGATCCCGGCGAGCAGGCCCTTGGTGGCGATGGCCAGCTCGTGCTCGCTGCCGGGCGCCGGGCGGGTGGCGGTGACCACCGCGTCCTGTCCGGCCGCGATCCGGGCGACGTCCTCGGGCGCCCGGGCGTCGCCGACGACCAGGGTGACGGCGGGCGGCAGGTCGTGCGGCTTCGCCGGGTCCCGTACGACGGCGGTGACGTGGTGGCCGCGGGACAGGGCCTCGGCCACGACCCGGCGGCCGACGTTGCCGGTGGCGCCGAACACGGTGATGCGCATGGGGTACTCCCTGGAGGTGGTGGGAAAGGGGTGGGAAGGGTGGGGCAGGGCGGGGTCAGGCGTTCTCGCGGACGGGCCGCGGGGCGGCCGTCGGCCCGGCTCCGGGCGCGGACTCCGGTGCGGTGCGCGGCCGTTGGATCTGGGCGGCGAGCAGCGAGCCGAGCACGACCAGGGCGCCGAGCGCCTGGAGCGGGCTGAGGTCCTGGCCGAGCGCCAGCCAGCCGAGCAGGGTGGCGACGACCGGGCTGAGCAGGGCGAGGAAGGAGACCGAGGTCGGCGGCAGGGCGCGGAGCCCGCGGAACCAGAGCACGTAGGTGACGGCCGCGCCGATCAGGCAGAGGTAGGTGTAGCCGAGCACGTTGGCGAGGCTGTAGTGGGACGGTGGGGCGCCCTCGGTGAGGAGTGTGACCGGCACCAGCAGCAGTCCGCCGGCGGTGAGCTGCCAGCCGGTGGTGGCGAGCATCGGGGCGGGGGAGGCCCAGCGCTTGGAGAGGACGATGCCGGCGGCCATCACCACGGCACCGCCGAGCGCGGCGACCACCCCGACCGCGTCCGGCTCGGCGTCGGCCCGCAGTACCAGCAGGCTGACGCCGGCGACGCCCGCGATCCCGGCCAGCACGGTGCGCAGGGTGAGCCGGTCGCCGAGGACCAGGGCCGAGAGCCCGGCGGTGACCAGGGGTTGGACGGCGCCGACGGTGGCGGCGATGCCGCCGGGCAGACGGTAGGCGGCGATGAACAGCAGCGCCTGGAACACCCCGATGTTCAGCGCGCCGAGGATCAGCGAGCGCCACCACCAACTGCCCTGCGGCAGGCGGCGGGTGAGGGCGATCAGGAGGAGTCCGGCGGGCAGGCAGCGGATGACGGCGGCGAGCAGCGGGCGCCCGGGCGGCAGGAGTTCGGTGGTGACCAGGTAGGTCGTGCCCCAGACCGCCGGGGCGAGGGCCGTCACCAGGACGAGGGCGAGGCGATTTCTTAGCACTAAGGCAATGTATCTCAGCGCTAAGGCATTCTTCACCGCATCGAGTGAGTGACGTGGCTCACAGTTACCTCAGCGCTAAGGAATATGGTCGGGATCGCCTACCCTGAACCCGTGGCAGATCATGTGGACCGCGTCGTCGCGCAATGGGGCACCGAGCGCCCCGACCTGGACGTCTCCCCGATGGAGGTGTTCGGCCGGCTCAAACGCCTCTACCGGCTGGTGGACACGGCGCTCAACCGCACCTTCGCCGAGCACGGGCTGGACGCCGCCTCCTTCGACGTCCTCGCCACTCTCAGGCGCAGCGGCCCGCCCTACCGCCTCACCCCCACCGGCCTGATGCGGTCCGCGATGGTCACCTCCGGCGCCATCACCCAGCGGCTGGACCGGCTGGAGGCGCGCGGACTGGTCACCCGCGCCCGCAGCGACCAGGACGGCCGCAGCCGCGAGGTCGCCCTCACCCCCGAGGGCCGGGACCTGATCGACCGCGCGCTGCCCGACCACCTCGCCACCGAGTACCGCATGCTGGCGGGCCTCGACGAGGCGCAGCGGACGGCGCTCGTCGAGGCGATGCGCACCCTGCTGGCGGACCTCGGGGACAGCCCGGAGTAGTGCCCCGGTCGGGGTTTGGCTCCCAGGCGGGCCCCGCGGGCGCGATCGTGACCCCCGTCCACGACCCCGCCCGCGGGGCCCGCTCCGGCAGGAGCAGGTCCCGGCGGGCCCGCGCTACGGCCGGACCGCCACCGCCTTGAAGAAGGTGTAGTGGAACGTCCCGCCCGGCTCGGCCGCGCGGCGCAGCTCCGCGATGCCCCGGTCGAAGGCCTCCGGGGTGCTCAGTCCGGCCTCCAGCGCCTCCGCCCGGACGGCCTCGACCATCGCGACGAAGGTCCGGCGGGTGAAGCCCTCCACCAGGGCGGGCCGGGCGTCGTCGGCGTAGACCGTGCGCGGGCGGACCGTCACCCGCGCGAACCCGGCCTCCGTCAGCAGCGGGTGGAGGCGGCGGCCGAGCAGGCCGTCGCCGCCCGCCCGGGCCTGCAGCCGGACCAGGTGGTCGACGGTGCGGCGGGCCGCCGGGGTCTCCGGGTGGAAGAGTGCCGAGCCGTGGTCGCCCTCGATCACGGTGATCGTCCCGCCCGGCCGCAGTACCCGGAGCAGCGCCGCCAGCCCGGCGGCGGGGTCGGCCAGGTGCTCCAGCACGAAGCAGAGGAAGACGTGGTCGAAGGAGCCGTCCGGGAACGGCAGTCGGTGGAGGTCGCCGTGGTGCCAGGTGACGTCCGCGGCGGGTGCTTGCGCGGCCACCCGGGAGCGGGCCTGGGCCAGCGAGTCCGCCGAGAGGTCGGCCGCCGTCAGCCGCACGCCGGGGCTGGCGGCCAGCAGGTGCACGGTCTGCGCCCCCACCCCGCAACCGGCCTCCAGCACCCGGCTGCCCGCGGGGTAGGCCGTGCCGGCGTGCAGCAGTTCGGCGAGGGTGTCGGCCTGGTCGCCGAGGCGCCGGGCCTCGGTCTCCGAGTAGCCGTGGACGTAGTCGGGGCCGTGGTCGAGCCCGTGCTCCGGCGCCGCCGCGTTCGCGGGCGCCGTCGTTTCCGTGGTCATGGCCCCACCCTCGCCGCCACTATGGTCCGGTGAACAGGTCCAAAGCCGAGGCATCCGACCGGTCCAAAGAGGCCGGCGCCGACTTCCTCCAGCTCGACACCGCCGAGGCCCCGCCCGGCGGCCTCACCGACTGGCTCGCCCGCCGGCTGCGCGAGGCCGTCGCCGACGGGCGGCTCCCGGTCGGGGCCCGGCTGCCCGCCGGCCGGGTGCTGGCGGCCGAACTCGGCGTCTCCCGCGGGGTGGTGACCGACGCCTACCGGCGCCTCGCCGAGGAGGGGCAGGTCGCCGGCCGCGGTCGGGGCGGCACAGTCGTGGTCGCGGCCACCGCCGTACCGGTCACGGCCGTCGTCGTACCGGGGGAGGTGCCCGCGGCGCGGCCGCCCCGCCAGGCGCCCGCGCTGTTCCGGGACGACCCCGACCCCGAGGTCTTCGAGCGGCTGCGCGGCGCCCCCGCCAGGATCGACCTCACCCCCGGCGTGCCCGACCTCGCGGCCTTCCCCCGCGCCGCCTGGCTGCGCGCCGAACGGGCCGTCCTCGACGGCCTCGCCGCGTCCGACCTCGGCTACGGCGACGTGCGCGGCACCCCGGCCCTGCGCCGGGCCGTCGCCCACTGGCTGGCCCGCAACCGGGGCATCCGCGCCGACCCCGACGAGGTGCTGATCGTCGCCGGTACGGCCCAGGCGCTCGCCCTGCTCGGCCGCGCGCTCGGGCGGGCGGGCATCGACGAGGTCGCGGTGGAGGACCCGGGCTCGGTCGGCGTCCGGCAGCACCTCGCCCACTGGCTCGCCGCCACCCCGTACGTCCCGGTCGACGCCGAGGGCGTCCGGGTCGACGCGCTGCGCGCCACCGGCGCCCCGGCCGTCCTGCTCACCCCGGCCCACCAGTTCCCGACCGGTGTCGTGCTCGGCGGCGAACGGCGCCGCGAACTGCTGCGCTGGGCGGCGGAGGGCGGCCTGGTCATCGAGGACGACTACGACGCCGAGCACCGCTACGACCGTCCGCCCGTCCCGGCCCTGCGGGCGGTCCTGCCGGATCGGGTCTGCTACGCGGGCAGCGTCTCCAAGCTGCTCGCCCCCGCGCTGCGCACCGGCTGGCTGCTGGTCCCGGACCGGCTGCGGGACGCCGTCCTGGAGGCCAAGCGGTTCGCCGACCTCGGGAACCCGGTGCTGCCCCAGCTGGTCCTCGCCCGGCTGATGGAGTCCGGCGACCTCGACCGGCACCTGCGGCTGCTGCGCCGCCGCCACCGCCGCCGCCGGGACGCGATGATCGACGCCATCCGCACCTACCTGCCGGGGGCCACGGTGCACGGCGCGGCGGCCGGCCTCCACCTGATGCTGACGCTCCCGGAGGGATGCGGCCGTACCGATACGGGGTTGGCCGCCGCCGCCCTGGCGGAGGGGGTCAAGGTGCAGCCGCTGTCCTGGCACGCCCGGCTGCCGCACTCGCCCGGCCTGGTCCTCGGCTACGCGGCGGGCTCGGTGTCCGAGATCGCCGAGGGCGTGGCCGTCCTGGGCCGGCTGGTCGGCGGGGCGGCGTCACCTCGCGGAGATTGAGTCGGATTATCGGATGAATACGGTGTATGGGGGAATGCCGCGCCGCACCCCTGGGTACGTTGACATGCCGAAGTCACCTGTCGACCGGGAGGCGTGATGGCCCTGTTCCGAAGTGTCGCCCAGTTCGGGGTGGTGCTGGCCGTCATGGGCGCCGCGCTCGGGCCGGTGCCGCTCGGCTCGCCCGCCCCGCCGCGTGGTGCCCCGAGCGCTCCGGGTGCCCCGGGCGCACCGGACGAGAGGACCGCGGCGATGGCCGGCCTGGCGCAGGAGGACTCCCGGGTGCTCGCCGGGCGGCGGGTCGTGCTGTCGTACCCGGGCCCGATACCGTCGGCCACGACGCTCCAGGCGATCCGGGAGGGCCGGGCCGCCGGGGTGATCCTGTTCGGTGAGAACATCACCAGCCCGGAGCAACTCGCCGAGGCCATAGCCGAGTTGAAGCAGGCCGCCGCCGAGGCGCCGGATCCGCGCCCGCTGCTGCTGATGACCGACCAGGAGGGCGGCAAGGTCCGCCGGCTGCCCGGTGCGCCCGAACTCTCCGCCCGCCGCGTCGGGTTGGCGGCGAACCCGGTCGCCGCGGCGGCGGAGTCCGGGGCGGGCGCCGCCCGGACCCTCACCGACGCCGGGCTGAACCTCAACCTCGCCCCGGTGCTCGACGTCTACGACACGCCGGACAACTTCATCGACCACTCCGAGCGCTCCTTCGGCCAGGACCCGGCCAAGGTGGCGGAGTTGGGCAGCGCCTTCCTCACCGCCCAGCAGGGCCTCGGCGTGGCCGCGACCGCCAAGCACTTCCCCGGTCTCGGCGCCGCGCCCCGGGGCGCGAACACCGACGAGAGCCCGGTCACCCTGAACGTCCCGCTGTCGCAGCTCCGCGCCCGCGGCGAGGCCCCGTACCGGGTGGCCATCGCGGCGGGCGTGCGCCTGGTGATGGCCTCCTGGGCGATCTACCCGGCGCTGGACCCGGACCACCCGGCCGGGTTCTCGCACGCGATCATCCAGGGCGAGCTGCGCGGCCGGCTCGGCTTCGACGGCGTGACCGTCACCGACGCCATGGAGGCCGCCGCGCTCGCCCCGTACGGCGGCCCCGGTGACCGCGCGCTGGCCGCCGCGGCGGCCGGGATGGACCTGATGCTCTGCTCCGGGCGGGACCCCCGGCAGGGCGAGGAGGCCACCGAGGCGCTGGCCGCCGCCCTGGACGACGGCCGCCTGGACCGGCACGCCTTCAGCGAGGCGGTGGCCCGGGTCGACGCCTTGCGCGGCTCGCTGGGCTGAGCCGGCGGCGGCTCGGCAGTGGCTTCGGCGGCGGCTTCGAAGGCGGCTCCGGGGGCGTTCGGAAACGGTTCACCCGGGCTCCACGCGGGCGTCCCCTGGACGGGGGCACCCGTTCGACTGTCCGGCGCTGATTGCGCCATCGAAGGTTCAGTTTCGGTCGACACCTGACTTCCGAGGGTAAATCCGCCTCATGGCCGAGGAATCGCATGTCAAAGTTTCTGTCGTGGGCCTATGAAATGTCATATGTACCACGTCACCTGTTCCCAGTCCGTCCTCATACCCTCCGAAGGAGGAGGCACCGATGAACCGCATGATTCGCGCCACCTGGATCGCCGCCGGCGCCGTCACCCTGCTCGCCGCCCCCGTCCCGGCCATCGCCGCGACCCCGGCCGCCGCCACCACCACCGCCACCGTCACCACCTGCGGCTACTCCAGCCTGCAGGCCGGCCTGGCCACCTACGCCTGCGCCGACGTGACGGGTGACAGCGTCGCGGTCTACGGGAAGATCGGCCTGGCCGGCCCGCCGTCCCCGGGCACCCCGTGGCCGCCGGCGCCGAAGGAGCTGGTGACCCACCTGTCGGCCAACGTGACCGGCGGGGCCTCGCTCGGCACCGTGAACGGCCGCACCGTGTTCCAGGTCTCCACCGTGCGGGTCGACGGCGTCTCCAGCACGGTGCCGTGCGGGTCCACCGTGCACGTCTCCTTCGACGTCGAGGGCTTCTGGAGCGGGCAGGTCCCGGCCACGGTCGATGTGCCTGTAGTCTGCTGACGGCTCATCACCATGACTGCCGAGCCCGGGAGTTGGCAGCGTCCCGGGCTCGGCTTTCGCATGCCCCGACCCGATCGCGACCGCCCGGCGGAGCGCCCGGTCGGGGCCTTCCGGATTCCGGCGCACCCCGGCGACGCGCGGTGACGACTTGAAGAAATCTTCATCTGTCGCGATGATGCCTACCGGCCGCGGCGGAGATCCCCGCCCGGCCGGACGACCATCCAGCCGGACCCGAGGGAGAGCGCGGACGATGCCGGTGCCGCTGTACCAGGCCAAGGCGGAGTTCTTCCGCACCCTCGGCCACCCCGTACGGATCCGGGTCCTGGAACTGCTCCAGGACGGCCCCCGGCCGGTGCGCGAGCTGCTGGCGGAGATCGAGGTCGAGCCGTCCAACCTCTCCCAGCAGCTCGCGGTGCTGCGCCGCACCCAGCTGGTCACGGCGACCCGTGAGGGCAACACCGTGGTGTACGCGCTCAGCACCCCGGACGTCGCCGAACTGCTGCGCGCGGCCCGCCGGATCCTGACCGAGCTGATCACCGACCAGGGCGCGCTGCTCACCGAGCTGCGCGCCCCCGGCGGTCGGCCCCGCTGAGCCGCGCCCGGCCCGTCCGCCCGATCCGAGGAGAAGCACCACCATGAGCGCCAGCACGAGCGACGACAGCGTGAGCGAGGGCAGTACCAGCGGGAGCGGTACGGGCGGGGACGGTACGAGCGAGGAGAAGCGGCGCCGCAAGGCGATGCTGATCCGCGCGGGCATCTACATCTTCGCCACCCACCTGTTCGCCGGTTTCGTGCTGCTGCTGTTCGCGCTCGGCGGCCGGAAGTAGCGCTCCCGGACCGGGCCGCTCACTGGCGCGCCTCCCGGTCCCGCACGCGGTAGCGGTGGCTGGTGCTGGTCCAGGCCTGCACGCCGGCGACCAGCTCCCGGGTGCCGTCCAGGTACCAGCGCCCGGCCGGGTGGCGGCGCAGCAGGTCGCGGCGCAGCTCCTCGCTCTCCTGCTGCAGCTGCGCCACCCGGGTGCGCACCGCGTGGACCGCCCGGTCGCGGGTGCAGCCGTGGGCCCGCTCGAGGGTGAGCACGGTGTTGAACGCCGTCCCGCCCTGCCGCTCCTCGCGCTTCAGCGAGTAGAGGTCGTTGATCAGCGTGGCGGCGTCGGCGGTGTTGGCGCGCAGCTGGTGCAGCGCGGGTTCCGCGTGCAGCGCGGCCGGGGCGTCGGTGCCGTGGACCCGTTCCATTATGTTCATGAACGGGTAGAGGCAACTGCCGTGCCGGCGCAGCCACATGGTGTCCGTCAGGTCGAGGCCGAGGGCGGGCACGGTGCCGTTGGCGCGGTGGTCGGCCTCGGCGGGGAAGGTGGCCAGGCAGGCCCGCCATTCCCGGGCCGCCCGGGCGCGCCACTCGGGGGACATCGAGGCGGTCTGGCGCTCCCACAACTCCCTCCAGGAGAGCAGTAGTCGACTTTCGGAAGGGCTCCCGCCGCGGGCGCCGTCGAGGACCGCGATCAGCGGGTCGACCACGGCGCGGGCCTGGACGGGGTGGCGGCCGGGCGGGCCGTCGAACCGGTCGTCCAGGATGGTGAACCAGCCCAGCATGTCCACCAGGAGGTCGAGTTCGGTGCCCCGGGCGCGGGGATAGGCGTAGCCGATCAGCTCGTGCAGCGCGTACCCCCGGTAGCGGGGCAGCTCCGCCGGGGTGAGCAGGCCGCGGCGGACCGCCCAGTCGGCGTGCCGGTCGGCGGAGAGGAGCAGGTCGGCACGCGACCGGAGGTCCGCCGGGGCGGCCGGGTCGGCGGGGGCGGTCGCACGGCTGGCGCCGGTGAACGGGCACCGGCCGGACGGCGGCTCACCAGGGGAGGAGGGCACTGTGTCCCCCGGTGAGGAGCCGGTATCACCCTCGCGGGAGGCCGCGGTGGAGCTCCTGCGTGGGGAGCGCGCGCCGCGCGGCGCGAGCCGCACCCGCAGGCCGTGCGCCTGGACCGTCGTCCACACCACCTCGCGGGCCCGGGCACCCGGCACCGCCACCGGCCGCCAGCGCCGCAGGATCGCCGCGGCCGCGACGGTCAGCTCCGCCCAGGCGAAGGCCTCGCCGATGCACTTGTGCTTGCCCGCACCGAACGGCAGGAAGGACGGCCGTCCGGTGCCGCCGGCGTCCTGCCAGCGCTCGGGCCGGAAGCTCAGGGGCTCGGGGTAGCGCAGCGGGTCGCGGTGCAGCGCGGTGAGGCTGTACAGCAGTTCGGTGCCGGCCGGGACGCGGTACGGGCCCAGATCGACCGGAACCCGGGCGGTGCGCATCAGGAAGGCGTTCGGCGCGTGCAGCCGCACCACCTCCTGGGTGACGCTGCGGGTGTACGTGAGCCGGGCCAGCGCCTCGAGGGTGGGGACGGTGCCCGCGGGCAGGTGCTCGTCCAGCTCGGCGAGGATCCGGGCCTCCACCTCGGGGTGGCGCAGCAGCTCGTCCAGCAGCCAGGTGAGCGTGGTGGAGACGGTCTCGGTGCCCGCGCCGAACATGGCGATCGCCTCGGACCGCACGTCGGCCTCGGTGAGCGGGCACCCGCTGGCCGGGTCGGTCGCGGCGCGCAGCAGGGCGGGCAGGGTGCGGCGGCCCTCCTCGGCGCCCGCGGCGCGGCCGTTGACGGCCTGGTCGACCACCCGGTTGAGCACCCGGACGGCGTCGTCGAAGCGCCGGTTGACGGGCAGCGGCAGCCGGGCGAGCGCCGGGCTCGGGTAGAGGGACTGGACGATCTGGCCCTTCACCAGGTCCGGCAGCGCCCGGTGGAAGGCGACGGTGGCGTCCTCGCTGAGCCGGGCGTCGAACAGCGTGCGGGTGACGATCTCCAGCGCCAGGTGGTTCATCTCCTTGGCCACGTCGAGGACCTGCCCGGGGCGCCAGCGTCCGGCCCGCTCCTCGGTGACCTGCTGCATCACGGCCAGGTACTCGCCCATCCGGTCCGGGCCGAAGGCCGGCTGGATGATCCGGCGGCGGTCCCGGTGGGCCTGGCCCTCGGACATCAGCAGGCCGTCGCCGAAGGCCGTCTTGAGGGTGTCCTGGACGGCGCCGCGCGGGCAGTCGTGGGCCAGCGCGACGAGCAGGGTGTGGACCAGCCGGGCGTCGGTGACCACGCAGACGGTGCGCGGGCCGAGGCGGATGCGGACCACCCCGCCGTGGCGGGAGAGCGAACCGAGGAAGCGGAGCGGGTCGCGCAGCAGGGCGCCGGCGTGCCCGAGGCCGGGCAGGGCGCCGGGGGCCAGCGGCGGGACGGCGGCGCGGGCCAGCGGGGACGGGCCGGGTGCGGTTCTCGGGGGGACGATCAGCTTCCGCGTCTCGGTCAGCAGGGACATGACACTACCTCTCACCAGAGGGGCCGGTGCGGGCGATGCCGGGTGGCAGCGGCGGGCCGGCCGGGAGCCGGGGGTCCGCCCAGCGCGGGCCCCGCGCGCGCCCCCGGCGGGAGGGCGCACGTTGAACAAACGCGCCGGTTTCCCGAGCGTTGCGCCGAATGTGCGGGGATCACTCCAACGGCCGAGTGGATCGACCCTTTCGTGCGTGCTCGAAATCCGGTGTTGACCTGCGCCGATGCGACCCTCCGGGCGGTCGGCGGCTCGCCCGCGGGGCAGGGTCTTTGGACCCTCGCCGCACGGGCGTACGAGGGACAGCATGGATGCGAAGAAGGAGGAACCTGATGACCCGTCTGCGCCACCGGCCGGCCCTCGACGTCCGGGTGGAGATCCGCGGTGAGCTGCCCCGCGAGGAGGCCGAGTACGCCCGGGCCCGGGCACTGGCCACCGCCGCGGCGCTCGGCCCCGACACCCACGCGCTGCGACTGCGGCTGACCCGCTCGCGAAACCGCTCGGTGACCCGGCCCGCGCTGGCCCAGGCGGACGTCGAGCTGGCGGGCGTCGGCCCGGTCCGGGTGCAGCTGGCCACCGGCACCGCGCGGGAGTCCGTCGACCTGGTGCTCGGCACACTGGCCGGCCGGGCCGTCCGGCTGCGCGAGCAGGGCGACATCGGCTTCGCCGTCGCGTACGAGAGCGCCTACCGCCCGCAGTTCGCCGACCGTCCGCTCGCCCAGCGGCGGATCGCCCGGCACAAGGCGGTCGTGCTCGCCCGCCGCGGCCCCGAGCAGGCCGTGCTCGAACTGCTCGCCCTCGACCGGCGGTTCCACCTCTTCGCGGACGCCGCGACCGGACGGGACGGCCTGGTGCACCGCTGCACGCCGGGCGGCACGGTGGAACTGTGGGCCGCGGGCACCAGCGCGATGCCCCCGCTCGACCTCGCCGAGGCGGCCCGCCGGCTCTGGCTCACCGGCCGCCCGTTCGTCGGCTGGACCGACCCCGGCGACCACCGGGCCCGGGTGCTCTACCGCCGCTTCGACGGCCACTACGGCCTGATAGCGCCGGTATCGGAGGGCCGGATCGGGGCAGGAACCCTGTCGGCACAGGACTGACACCACGACCCGACGACCACACCACCAACTCTCCACGACAGGGGCCGGGACCATGGACTGCGACGAGGTCATGCTGACCGTCCGGATCACCGCCGCCGAGCGCGCGCTGCTGCGCGACCTCGCGCGCGGGCACGGCGGCGACGTCTCCGACGTGGCGGTGGACGGGCTGCTGGAGGTCATCCCCGCGCTGCACGACGACGCCTGCGTCCTGCCGCTGCTACGC
Source organism: Kitasatospora sp. NPDC001119 (assembly GCF_053598475.1). Taxonomy (NCBI): domain Bacteria; kingdom Bacillati; phylum Actinomycetota; class Actinomycetes; order Kitasatosporales; family Streptomycetaceae; genus Kitasatospora; species Kitasatospora sp. NPDC001119. The sequence goes on along the minus strand of NZ_JBSFKI010000008.1, from coordinate 169,763 downwards.
GTTCTGGCCAGACCGGCGCCGTTCGCGCTCACGCTGTGGCTGCCCGCGGCGGTCGCGGACCTGCTGCCGCTGCTCGGCGAGCGGCTGGTGCGGACCGGCGGCCCCGCGGCCGGGCCGGCCAGCGCCGCGCTCTCGGCGGCCCTGCGGCTCTGGCTCGGCGGGGACCGGGTCGTCCTGGCGGCCGGGCTGGCCCGGCTGCACGGGGGCTGCGGCACCGGCGCGACGGCGGCGGTACGGCCCTGGGCGGGCGCGGCGGCCTTCGGTGCGGAGCCGGTGAAGGCCGCGGCCTGACCGTCCGGCGATGTGACGGTACGTCGGATCTGACGGTACGTCGCACCCTGGCTGGCGATGGCATGTCCGGGGCGGAAAATCCGCTGGTCAGAGCACTGGTCAGCACCTGCCGACGGGTCTAGCATTCCGTCACGGCCGACGGAGTCGCACGCCCCGGGACTCCGGCCGGGTGGCCGCCACCACCGCCTGCCGGGGAGCGCCCGCCCCCCTGCTCGCGCTCCCCGGCTCCGCCCCCTGCTCGCTCCCCGGCTCCGCCCCCTGCTCGCTCCCCGGCTCCGCCCTGCGCGGTTGCGCCTTGCGCCCAGGGCCGGTTCGGCGTCCCCGGCCGCCACTCGATCGAACGGCCCGGGGATTTTCGCAAGAGGTTTCTGTTATTCCCGCTCGCCCTTCCCGCTCTCCGGAGTGTCGGAAGGCCCGAGCCCCTCCGTCGCAGGGGCACGGGCCGTCGCGCGAGGAGAGGAACGCGATGGGACACCGGAGCAGCGGGCCGCGCCGACGCCGCCGGCCCACCCGCAGGGCGCCCTGGCCGCCGCGGCCCCGCCCCCGGCCCCGCCCCCGACCCCGGGGAGGACCGGCTCCCGAGGCGGCCATCAGTCAGATCACGCCGAATTCCGCCGACCCGGGCCGCCGCGCCGTGCTTGGCGGCACGGCGGCCCCGGTCCGGCGCACCGCCCGGCTGCCGCACCCCGAAGCGGCCGCGCGGACGTGTCAACTCGCCGCTGACGGAGGCGGGTTCACCCTCGACGCGGGCGGCGGCCGGAGTCTCCGCAGTCGAACGGCGGCCTCTCTTACCAGAACTGTTCGTTGCTGAAGTCCTCGTGTGCCGAACGGGGTAAGGCTGTTCCTGTGAGCCCGTAAAACCGGTCGGCCCGTACGCCGGCCGCACCCTCCGACCCGAGCCGCCGACGCCCGCGGACCCCAAGACCCGCAGGCCCGAAGGTCCGTCGCGCCGGGACCGGCCGCCGCCCACCCAGTGGCGGGCCGTTCCCGGCGCCGGCCGTTCCCAGCGTCCCTGCCCCCACACCGCCCCGAGGACCCTCCCGTATGCGAACCCGCCCCCACCTCAGCGCCCTCGCCCTCGCCGCGGCGGCCCTGCTCGCCGCCGCCGCACCCGCCGCCGCCCACGGCGAGAGCGTCCACCTGGACGTCACCGGCCAGCAGAACGGTCGCGTCAGCACCGTCGCCACCTGGGAGAACGACCACGACCCGGTGACCGGGGAGTTCGCCGGCACGCTCTCCGCGACGGCCACCGACGGGCGCGCCGTCGGCCCCTGGCGCCTGGTCACCGCCCCCGGCCGTCCCGGGACGTACACCACCCGGGAGATCCTGCCCGTCGGGCACTGGCGGGTGACGGTGGACTGCTCTTCCCCCGCCCCCGGGCACGGCGAGGGCGAGCTCGACATCGACACCGCGGTGGTCACCGACCCGGCGCCCGCGGGGACGGGGGGCTCGCCGCTCGCCGAGGCCCAGCCGGGGGACGGCTCGCCACGGTCTGCCGAGGTGACCCCCGCCCCGCTCCGGGAGACCACCGCCGGGACGGGGACCACCGCGGCCCCCGTCTCCGCCCGGGAGGCCGCGCCCGGCCGCGTCCACGCGACCACCTCCGACGCCACCGCCTGGGCGGCCATCGGCACCGCCTGCGCGGCCGTCGTCCTGGTCGCCACCGGCCTCTGGCTGCGCCGCCACCGCGGCTGAGCCGCCCGGCGCGGGCCGGCCGTCTCCGGGGGAGCGGCCCCGTCGTGGAACCGGCCGGGTGCGAACCGACGTCCCTTCCGGTCACCGGGCGCCACTGGGCGCCCGGACGACCGCAAGGGAGCGCTCGCGCATGAAGAAGGTCCTGATCACCGGCGGCGCGGGATTCATCGGCAGCACCGTCGCCTCCGCCCTGCTCGACCGGGGGATCACCCCGGTCGTGCTGGACGACCTCTCCCGGGGGCGGACCGAGTTCGTCGCGGACCGGCTCTTCTACCGGGGCGACATCGCCGACGCGGCCCTGCTCGACCGGATCTTCGCCGAGCACCCCGACATCGACGCCACCGTGCACTGCGCCGCGAAGATCGTCGTACCGGAGTCCGTGGCCAAGCCGCTGTACTACTACCGGGAGAACGTCGCCAAGACGGTCGAACTCCTGGACGCCCTCCAGCGCCACGGCTGCACCCGGGTCGTCTTCAGCAGCTCCGCCTCGATCTACGCCCCCACCCCCGACGCCCGGGTCGACGAGAGCAGCCCGGTCGACGCCGGCAGCCCGTACGCGCGCACCAAGCAGATGATGGAGCAGGTCCTCCAGGACTGGACCCGGGGCGAGGGTGCCGAGCGCCAACGCGTCATCGCCCTGCGCTACTTCAACCCGATCGGCGCCGACCCGCAGCTGCGCACCGGCCTCCAGGACCTCCGGCCCACCCACGCCCTCGGCAAGCTGATCGAGGCGCACACCACCGGCACCCCGTTCACCGTGACCGGCACCGACTGGGCGACCCGCGACGGCTCCGGCATCCGCGACTACGTCCACGTCCAGGACCTCGCCGAGGCGCACGTCGCGGCGCTGCTCCGGTTCGACGAGGTGATCGCCCCGGGCGTGGCGGACCGCTACCGGGTGATCAACGTCGGCACCGGCGACGGGACCACCGTGCGGGAGCTGATCGCCGCCTTCGAACAGGCCGTCGGCGCCAGCCTCGATGTGCGGGAGGCCGGGCCGCGGCCCGGGGACGTGATCGGCTGCTACGCCGTCGTGGACACCGCGCGGGACCTGCTCGGCTGGCAGCCGCGGCGCGGCATCGCCGAGGGGGTCGCCGACGCGCTGGCCTGGCGGAGGGTCTGGTCCGCCCGGATCGCCGTCAGCTGACCGCCCGGAGGCGCTACTTCACGGCCTCGCCGGACTTCGACCAGTTGTCCCGCAGGCGGTCGAGGTAGGACTGCGCCTGGGAGCCGATCTTGACGCCCCGGGCGAAGGCCAGCATGTTGCCCGCGCCCGCGTTGTAGCCGAGGGCGACCAGTTCGTCCCGGCTGAGCGACACGCCCGGGCGCGCGGGAAGTTGGGCGGCGAGGTCGTGCAGGTGCCAGGCGGCCGCCTGGACGGCCAGGTCCCGGTCGTCCGGGAGCTCCTCCCACTGCCGGGAGGCGAAGGGGCGGCCGGGCTTGGTGTCGTCGAAGGCGGCCCGGTGCATGTTGGCGATGCCGAAGGAGGCGTCCGGTTTGCCGCGCTGCCAGGCCCGTTCGAGTTCGGGGTCGTGCGGCTTGTACGACTCGTTGTAGAGGATCGCCATCAGCAGCTGCGGGTTGACCCCGGCCTCGGTGGCGTACCGGCGGACCGGCTCCGCGTAGTCGGCCGGGTCGTAGCGGCCCGAGGGCTTCGACGGCTTCGCGGAGCCGCCGGCCGACGGCGCGCCGCCGGACCCGGGGACGGACGGGGCGGCGGCGGTCGGGGAGGGGTCGGCGGAGGCCGCGCCGTCGTGGTCGTTGCCGCGCAGGAGGCCCAGCCCGACCACGACCGCGACGGTGAGCACCAGCCACTGCCCCCAGCCCGGCCCCTTCTTCTCCTCGCTCACCGCTGCCGCCCCTCCCCGTTCGCCCGTGCGGTCGTTCGACCGTCGTGCGGCCGATCGTGTCCTGCGGCAGGTTACTCGGCGGGCTTCTGGTCGCCGTCGAGGTTGCGCAGGAAGTCCTTCGCCTTCTCGACGCCGGTGTCGATCTGCCCGCTGTACTTGCCGTCCGTGCGGTCGTCGATCGCGTCGCCGACCTTGTCCAGGCCCTGCCCGATCACGTCGCCGTGGTCACGGGCGAGGTCGGTGGCCTTGCCCGCGAGGTTCTTCAGACTCTCAAACATGGTGACGCTCTGCTCCTCTGATGCGTTCCTGATGGTGTGCCGACGTGGCGGGGATCATGACCATCCTAACGACGGTCCACCAGGCGGTCGGTCGCTGCCGGGTGGCAGCGGATGACTTTGCTGAAATGGGTTTTGTATGCTCCAGCCCAACCTCTACAGCAATGTAGAGGCTTGGTCCCCACCAGGACGTCACCAGGGCGCCGCCAGGGCCCCGGCAGGACCGACGGCGTCCCGGCACGCGCGGTGGTGCGATCGCGCCGCCGCAGCCGCAACGATCGAGGGAAGTGCGCATGGCCGGTCAGCGGGCGAGAACGCCGTACCAGGACGCGGGGCCCCGCACCGAGGACCGCGCCCTGCCCGCCCAGCGCTCCTGGCCGGCCGGTGCGGGAGCCGCAGGCGCCCCCGGGAGGCGCGCGGACACCGCGGCGCCCCGGCAGGTCCGGTCGCCGCGCCCCGGGGCGGCCCGCCGCAGGCAGCAGGCGCGCCGGCGCGGCGGGACGGCGGCCGCGTTCTCGGCGGTCGGGCTGCCGCTGCTCGGAGCGGTCGCGGACGAACTCGACGGGCCGGGCGTCGGCCTCCTCTTCGCGGTGGGCTCGGTGCTCGGGACGGCGGCCGCGGCGCTGCTCTGCAGCCGCACCGGCCGGTGGTGGGTGGTGACGGCCGCTCCGGTCGTGGTGCTGCTCACCGCCTCGGGCGTCGAGTACCTGGCGCACCCCGGGAAGTACCAGGGGAGGAACCTCGGCACCGGCGCGCTGCGCTGGGTGGTCGGGGCGTTCCCGGTGATGGCCGCGGCCGTGGCGGTGGCGCTCGTCGTGGTCGCGGTCCGTGTCACGGCGGCCCGCCGCCGGGCGGTGCCGGAGCGCCGGCGGACCGGCAGGACGGCTGTCCCGGCCGGAAGGGGCCGCCGTGGCTGAGCGCGGCAACAGCCGTACCGGCGGCCGCGGCCAACACGGGCAGCGCGGTCTGCGCGGCCGGCGCGGCTACGACCCGCGCCGCGCCGCCGCCCCGCTGACCGTCGCCGGGCGCACCCTGGCCTGCACCGTCTCGGTCGCGGTGCTCGGCGCCAGCGGCTTCACCTGGTACGAGTACCGCAGCCTGGACGACGGCATGATCAAGTCCACCGCGCTGAGCGAGGCCAGGAAGAACGCCCCGCCGCACCTCGACAAGTCCGTCAACCTGCTGCTGATCGGCCTGGACAGCCGCAAGGACATGGACGGCAACGACCTGCCCCGGCAGTTCGTGGAGGACGAACTGCACGCCGGCTCCAGCGAGATCGGCGGGTACAACACCAACGCCCTGATCGTGCTCCACATCCCGGCCAACGGCGGCAAGGTCACCGCGCTCTCCGTCCCGCGCGACGACTACGTGCAGACCGTCGGCGCGGACGGGAAGATGCACAAGATCAAGGAGGCGTACGGCATCGCCAAGGAGGCCGCCGAGCAGAAGCTGGCGGGCAAGGGGCTCTCCAAGGCGGCGCTGGAACGGCAGAGCCGCGAGGCCGGCCGCTCGGCCACCATCCGGACCGTGCAGAGCTTCCTGGACGTCCCGATCGACCACTTCGCGGAGGTGAACCTGATCGGCTTCTACGACATCGCCAAGGCGGTCGAGCCGGTCCAGGTCTGCCTCAACCACCCCGTGGACGACCCGATCATCGCCCGGACCGCCACCCACGAGGGCGGCGGCACCGGCCTCAAGCTCCCGGCCGGGATCAGCTCCCTCGACGCCGCGCAGGCGCTCTCCTTCGTCCGCCAGCGCCACCACCTCACCAACGGCGACCTCGACCGCACCCACCGGCAGCAGGCGTTCCTCTCCTCCGTCGAGTACCGGCTCAAGCAGCAGGGCATCCTGAACGACCTCGGGCAGATGCAGAAGCTGTTCGCGGTGGTGAAGAAGGACGTGGTCATCGACAACGAGTGGAACATCCTCGACTTCGCCCAGCAGGCGCCCAACCTGACCGGCGGCAACGTGGAGTTCAACACCCTGCCGATCAGCGGCTTCAAGACGGTCGGCGGGCAGGAGGTCAACACCGTCAACCCGGACCTGATCAGGAAGATCGTCCGGCAGCTCTTCAAGCACGAGCCGGCGCCGGCCGTCCCCGCCGTCGTGCCCGTCGCGCCGTCCGGGGACGCGCCGGGCGACCCGGCCCCGTCGCCCTCCGCGACCCCGACGCCGAGCGCGACGCCCAAGGCGGTGGTCGACATCAACGCGGTCGCGGGGGCGGGGGCGGCGGCCAACGAGTCCCGGGCGCTGGCCGAACTCGGCTACCAGACGGGCCGGATCGGCGACGCCCCGGCCAGGACCCGGGCCACCGCGGTCGGGTACGGAGCCGGGGCCAAGGCCGAGGCGCAGCGCCTCGCCGCCCGCTACGGGGTGAACGCGGTCTTCTCGTCGGGGATCCCCGCGGGACGCGTCCTGCTCACCCTCGCCGTCTCCCGCACCCCGAGCCCGACGGCCGTGCCGTCGGCCGCGCCGGGTGAGACCTCCGCCGACTCGGCGGCGGGGCTGCCGATGCAGGGGCCGGCGGTGAAGGCGGGCGGGATCCCGTGCGTGGACTGAAGCCCCTGCGGCGGCGGGGAGTTCAGCCCCGGCCGGGACTGGTGTCCCGGAGCGGCCGCCGGGTCGAGGACCTCGACGTACCCGGTCCGCCCGCCGACGACGTCCGGGACGAGCATGCCGTGGGCCGGCGGGAGCGGGACGCACCGGTGGTCCGGGCCGTAGGGCCGGCCGTCCGGGTGCGGTTCCGTCACGGGCGTGCTGCCGTCACGGGCGCGGCGCCTTCACGCCGTGGACGGCGGCGTACTCGGCGGCGAGCCAGGGGCCCAGGTCGTCGACGAGCACGGTGAGGGCGGCCCGGTCGGGGGTGCGGCCGCGGGCGAGGGCGGCGGCCAGGCGCGCTTCGGCGGCGCGCTCGGGGTAGTAGCCGGCGAATATCTCGGCGGAAGCGGCGAGGTCGCTGGTCCAGCCGCCCCAGCGGGGCATGACCAGGGTGAGGCAGGTGCGGACGAGGCGGCGGGAGACGGCGCGGGTGAGGCCGCGCAGTTCGGCCTCCGTGGTGGCGGCGGCCAGGCGCTCGTGCCAGAGCGGGAGGACCAGGGCCAGGTCGCCGTTGGTCTCCCGGGCGAGCAGCGAGGTGGGGCGGTAGCGGGGGAGCCGGGCGGCGAGGTCCTCGCCGAGCAGCGGGGTGCAGAGGCAGGCGACGAACCAGCCGAGGTCGTGGCGTTCGAGCTCGCTCAGCAGAGTGTCCGTGCCGGCCAGCACCACGCCGACCCCGTTCACCTGCGCGAACTCCCCGTCGAGCGCGGCCTCGAGGGCGTCGGCCTCCGCCCGGTCCGCGGCGGTGGGCTCGTGGCGCAGGGCGAGCAGCAGGTCGAGGTCGGAGACGCCGGGGGTGGCGGTGCCGCGCGGGAGGCTGCCGTAGAGGTAGGCGCTGTGCAGCCGGTCGGGGGCGAAGGCCGCGGCGATCCGCTCCCGGGCCGCGGTGACCACCGGCGCGAACGCCGGCGGCACGCGGTCGAGCGAGCCCTCCCGTGCGATGTACCCGTCCCGGTCCAGCCCCTGAATCGTGGTCATGGGGGCACTCTGCCCCACCGCGGTCGGCCCTGACCAGCGAATATCCCTCGGCCCGGCCGATTGTCAGTGCCGTGTGCAAGCATCCGTCGCACACGAACACGAACGGCGTGAGGGGATCGGCATGGGCACCTGGGACATCGGGCACTTCGACAACGACTCGGCGGCGGACTTCTGCGGCGGACTGGACGACGCGGCGCCGGGCGAGCGGGAGGCGCTGCTCCGGTCGGCGCTGCTGTACGCCGTCCGGGCGGAGGAGTTCCTGGACTCGGACGAGGCGGTGGAGGCGGTCGCCTCCGCCGCACTGGTGGCGGCGCAGTGCCCGGGCGGGGCGGCGGTGACCAGCGCCTACGGGCCCAAGGAGCCGGTCCCGCCGCTCTCCGCCGAGCTGCGCCCGCTCGCGGTGGCGGCGCTCGACCGGGTGGTCGCGGAGGAGTCGGAGCTCGCGGAGCTGTGGGACGAGTCGGGGGAGGCGGCGGCCTGGCGCGAGGGCATACGGACGCTGCGGGAGGTCCTCGCCGCGGCGTCGTCGGCGGAGGCGCCGGTGGCGGACGCGTAGGTGACGTACGCGTAGGCGCTGGGGCCGGTGGCCGATCGGCCGTCAGCGGCGGGCCGCCGTCCACCAGTAGCCGAGCGCGGTGAGGCTGGTGGCGGCGCCGAGCAGGCAGACGGCCGTCCAGCCGCCGTGGTCGTAGACGACGGTGGACAGGATCGCGCCCGCGCCGCACCCGGCGGAGTAGAGCAGCATGTAGCCGGCGGTCAGGCGGCTCTGCGCCTCCGGGCGGACCTGGTAGAGGAGGTGCTGGTTGGCGACATGGACGGACTGCAGGCCGTAGTCGATCACCACCATGGCGAGCACCAGCCACCAGACCGAGTGCGGCAGCAGCGCGGCCGGGAGCCAGCCGACCAGCATGGCCAGCAGACCGATGCCGGCGGTGCGTTCGGCCCGGCCGCGGTCGGCCTGGCGGCCGGCGTACCCGGCGCCGAGCGCTCCGGCGGCGCCGGCCAGGCCGAAGAGCCCGATCTGGGTGTGGCTGAGGTTGAAGGGAGGCGCGGCGAGCGGGAGCACCATCGGGGTGAGCAGCACGGTGACGGAGGTGAAGCCGAGCAGCGCGAGGACGGCCCGGACCCGGAGCACGCGCTCCTGGGCGAAGAGCGTGAACACCGAGCCGACCAGCCGGGGGTAGCCGATCCGCTCGGCCGCCCGGTGCCGCTCGGACGGGACGGCGGCCGCGACGGCGAGGGCCATGGCGGCGGTCGCGACGGCGGAGACGACGTAGACGGCGCGCCAGCCGGCCAGGTCGCCGATGGTCCCGGCGACGGTGCGGGCGAGCAGGATGCCGACCACGATGCCGCTGGTCACGGTGCCGACCACCCGGCCCTGGTCGCCCGGGGCGGCGAGTTGGGCGGAGTAGGCGACGACCACCTGGGCGACGACGGCGAGGACGCCGACGGCGGCCATCGCGAGGAGCAGCAGCGGAGCGGAGGGGGCGAGTGCGACGGCGAGGAGGGCGAGGACGGACAAGCCGAGCTGGGAGGTGATCAGGGTGCGGCGGTTGACGTGGTCGCCGAGCGGCACGAGCAGGAGCAGGCCGAGGGCGTAGCCCGTCTGGGTGAGGGTGCCGACCAGGCCGATGGTCGCCGGGGCGATGCCGTAGTCCCGGGCGATCAGGTCGAGCAGTGGCTGCGAGTAGTAGACGTTGGCCACGGCGAGGCCGCAGGCGACGGAGAGCAGCCAGGCGATGGCCGGTGACAGGCCGCGCGGCGGGGCCCCGGTGGGGGTGTCGGCCGGGGCTTTGGCCAGGGCGTCGGCGGTCGGGTCGGCGGCGGTCGGGTCGGCGGCGGTCGGGTCCTCGGCGGACGCGCGGGCGGGTGAGGTCATGGGCGGACTCCCTCGAAGGGGCATGGTGGTTTCAAAGTGCTACCGCGACACCATGGCATACCCTGGTTTTAATAAGCAACCACGCTCTGATCGGTACGCTGGGCGCCGACCGGTGAGAGCTGAGAGGTGGGAGAAGTGCCGAAACGCACCACGCACGAGGAATCGGCCTGCCCGGTCGCCCGTCCGCTCGACGTCGTCGGCGACGGCTGGACGCTGCTGATCGTCCGTGACGCCTTCGACGGACTGCGCCGCTTCGGGCAGTTCCAGAAGAACCTCGGCCTGGCCAAGAACATCCTGTCCTCCCGCCTGGCCGGCCTGGTCGCCAACGGCGTGTTCGAGCTCGCGCCGGCCGCCGACGGCAGCCCGTACCAGGAGTACGTGCTCACCGAGAAGGGCCGTGCGCTGTTCCCGGTGATCACGGCGCTGCGGCAGTGGGGCGACCAGTGGTTCTTCGAGGAGGGCGAGCCCCGGGCGCGCCTGGTGGACCGCGAGTCCGGTGCGCCCGTCGCGCCGGTCGAGGTGCGCTCGGCGGACGGCCGGGTGCTCGGGCCCGAGGACGCGAAGGTGCTGCTGCCCTGAGGTGCGCCGCTGCCACTGGCCGGGTGAGGGTCGATGGCAGCGGGGCGGAGCGGGGCGTGTGCCGGGTCAGCTCGGCGTGGCGGCGCTCGCGGTCGGGCAGGGCGGCAGGGTGGACGGCGCGGTGCTCGCGCAGGTCGCGGTCGGCGCCTGGGCGGTGGTGGTGGTCGCCGTCGTGGTCCCGGTTGCCGTCGTGACGGCGGTGGTCGTCGTCGCGGGGGAGGGCGTCCTGGTGATCGGTGTCGGCGTCTGTGTCTGAGTCTGAGTCGGTGTGCCGGTGGTCACCGTGGACGGGGGCGGGGTGCTGGTCGTCGTGGCCGTCCCCGGCGGCTGACCCGAGCTGGTCGGGGACGTGGCTCCGGGGGTCGTCGGGCCCGAGGAGGTGACTCCGGCGCCTGTGGAGCCTGAGGGGGTGGCACCCGAACTCGTCGGCGTGCCGGGCGATGGCGTGCCGGGTGGGGTCGTGCCCGGTGATGTTGCACCCGGCGACGTTGCACCGGGCGAGGTCGAGGAGGTGGCCGAGGGTGTGGACGGCGTCCACGGGCCCGGCGGCGGGATGCCGGGCACCAGGGGCCCCTTCGGCGGTTCGGCCGGTCGGTCCACGACCTCGACCCGCCCGGTCATCCGGGAGAACCACCCGCCGGTCTCGACGTTCACCAGGATGATCTCGGTCACCGGTCGGGCTGCCGGCACCACGATGATCAGCGTGGACGGCTGGAAGCCCGCCCAGGCCTTCCCGGTGTACCTCGCGTTGCTCACCAGCGCCGGCGGCTTCAGCGGGTTGCCGCAGGAGCAGCGCACCCGGGGCACGCCCTGGGCGTCCACCAGGACGGCGGTGCCCGCCTCCAGTGCGGACTGGTACTCGACCACCGCGCCGCTCTTGTAGGTGTGGTTGGTCACCCGGGTGTCCACCCGCAGGTAGGCGGAGGTCAGCGAGCGCAGGTAGCCGGGGACGTCGGCCTGCGCGATGCCGGCGGCGGAGGCCCAGGCGCGCCCGGTGTCCCCGGTTGAGAGCATCCTGACCAGGCGCTCGGTGTCGCAGCTCGGCTTGCCCATCGACCCGGCGTACAGCCCGGCCGAGCTGCCCTCGACGCTGTGGAGCGCGGTCGGCGAACCGCTCCGGGACGAGGCGCCGCCCGGGTGCTGCGCCGTCGGGGTGACGGTCGGGGCGGGGGTCGGGACGGCGGAGCCGGGTGCGGGGGCGCTCACCCCCTGGGTCTCCACCGACGGGGTGAACGGGTCCGGCCCGGGATCGGCCGGGGCCTGCAGGGCGACCTCGTTCGCGGTCGGCACGGCCGGGTGGTTGCCGCCCTGGTTGTTGACGATCAGCACGGTGGCCACCACGGCCACCGCCACCGTGCCCGCCGCCAGCGCCAGTCCCTTCCCGGAGCGCCACCACGGCGTGCGCGCCCCGCGTCCGGGCCCGCCGGACGACGGCCCGCCGGGCCCGCCTGCGCCGCCCGGTCCGGTCGGCCCGCCCGGTCCGCTCGCGCCGCCGGGACCACTCGCACTCCCGGCGCCACCCGCCCCGGCGGCCCCGGACGGGCCCGAGGGCGGAGGGGGCACGGACGGCGAACCGGCCGTACCGCCGCCGGACGGTCGACCGGCCAACGGCCCGGACGGGGGACCGGACGGCGGACCGTGCGGAGGCTCACCAGGCGGGCCGGGCAGGCCGGACGGAGGCGGTTGGGAGGTCATCGAGGCTCCGTTTCGCAGGCGGTCGGCCGACCGGGGCCGGCTCGGGAGGCTCCTGCCAGTGGCTTCCCTTTCTCCCCCGTTGCCCCGTTCGCCGCAACAGCAGGTGCCGGGGCGTCGCCGAGCGTGCCCGCCGACCGTCGGCCACCCTGGAAACCCGGCCGGAACCCGGCCGGAACCCGGCCGGGAGCCGATCGGGCGTAGATCGGGCGTAGATCAGAGATCGATCGCGCCGCGCCCGGGCCGGACCCCTGTGCACCCCGCGAGCGACGAGGAGGCGGCATGCAGCAGCCCACCACCCGGGCCGCGGGCCCGCCCGGCGCCGTACGCGGCTGGCTGGACGCGCTCGCCGTGGTGCTGGCCGGGCTGGTCGCGATGGCGGCGGTGGCCGCGCTCGGTCTCTGGCTGGCCGGCGCCGACGACCTCCCGGACGGCGGCTTTCCCGCCGTGCTGGCGGCGACGCTCGCGCTCGCCGTCGGCGGCACCGTCGAACTCGACGGCGGCGCCGGGGACTTCGCGGCGGTCGGGGCCGGGATCAGCGCGATGCCGCTGAGCGTCTCGGTGGTCGGCGCGGTCGCGATGGCCGAGGTGTTCCTGCGCCAGCTGCGCTTCCGCGCGGTCGCGGGCGGCGGTGAGCTGCTCGGGCGGATCGGCCGGACGCTGCTGCTCTGGGTGCTCGCCCTGGTGCTGCTCACCCTCGGCGCCCGGCACGGCTTCGTCGTCCCGCTCGGCGGCGACCTGGCCCAGTCGATCGGCGGCGCGCTCGGGCTGACCCCGGAGGTCGGCTTCCGCGCGGACGGCCCGACCACCGTGGGCATCGGGCTGGCCTGGCTGCTGGTGGTGCTCGCGGTCACCTTCGCGGTGTCCCGGCGGGCCCCGCTGCCGCCCGCCCTGGTGCGCTACCAACTCGCGGTCCGCCCGCCCGCGTTCGCGCTCTGGCTGGTGCTGCTGGCGTACCTGGCGATCGGTGCGGTGGCCGGGGTGCTGACCGCGGTCGTGCACGGGAACCCCCGGCAGACCCTGGCCGTGGTGCTGCTCGCGCTGCCCGACCTGGTCTGGCTGGCCTTCGGCATCGGGCTCGGCGCCACGTGGCACGGGCGGCTGGTCGGCGGGCTCGGCCTGCCCGTCCCCAAGCCGCTCAGCGCCGTGCTGCGCACCCCCGGGGGCGGGCCGGCGACCATCGACCTCGGCACCCTCGCGGAGCAGGACGCCCGCAGCTGGTGGCTGCTGCCGTTGGCCGCCGTCCTGCTGCTCGCCGCCGCCTTCCTGGCGGCCCGCCGCGCGCCGCGCACCGTCCGGCTCTGGCGGCACGCCGTCCGGTTCGCGCTCGCCACCGCCGTCACCGTGCTGCTGGTGGGCCTGTGGACCCGGGTGGACGCCGACTACGGGCTCTCCGTGCTCGGTGTCGGCCTCGGCCAGGGCGGCCTGGGCGACCTGCTGGGCGCCGTGCTCGGCGGCGGCAACCCGCTGGCCGGTCTGGGCGGCGGGAGCCTCACCCTGCGCCCGGTGCTCTGGACGGCGGTGCCGCTCGCGGCGGGCTGGGGGCTGGTGACCGGCGCGCTCGGCGCCCTGCTCGCCACCCGGGTGCGGCACCGCGGCGAGGTACCGGCGGACGCCGAGTGACGGGCGCGGGGGGCGTGGCCCGGCTCAGAACAGCCGGTGGCCCCGCACCCACATGGTCTTGCGGCCGTCGGCCCGGATGAGCCGGAGTTTCCCGATGCCGTCGTGGATGCCCGCACTGAGCAGCAGCGACGGTCCGACGACCACGCCTGCGGCGGCCAGCGTGAAGAGCAGGCCGATGTTGTCGACGGCCTGGTCGTCGCCCTCCTCGACGGTCCGGCCGCCCAGTTGGACCAGCATCGGGACGAGGGCCAGCAGCGAGAGCACCAGCAGCCAGCCCACCGTCCGGTGGACCAGCCGCTTGACCCGCGCCCTGGTGGCGGTCTCCACCCGGACGGAGAAGGAACGCCGGCAGCGTGGGCAGATGACGCCGATCTCCTTGTTCCCGCCGGTGGGCCGGGGCGAGCCGCCCTCCGGCAGGTGTGCGACGCTCCATCTGACCTTCGTCGAGGTGAGGCCCTGCTGGACGCTCACCCGACAGCCGAGGCCGACGACGTACCGGTCGGTGATCGGGATCTTCGCCACTGCTGCCACCCCCAGCCTCCGCGACCGTCGCGGGGTAGGCGGAGTTTAGCCGTACGCCTGAAGAGATGGTGATGGAACGTCAGAAAGCCTCCGTCAGAAGGATGATCGCCGCCGGGACGGCCTGGCCGAGTGCACCGCGCCACAGCTTCGGTTCCGAGGTGAACAGGGTGATCCCGCCCGCGACCATGAACGCGGCGACGTAGAGCACCACCGCCCGCCCGGCCCCCGGGTGTCCGGTGTGCAGCAGGACCAGGCCGGTGACCAGGCCGAGGGCCAGGAAGAGGTTGTAGAAACCGACGTTGACGCGCCACAGCCGGACCTCCGGGGCGTCCGCCGTGCTGCCGGTCAGCACGCGGCGCACCCGCGGGTGCCCGTACAGGAAGCTCTCCAGCGGCCAGACGATCAGGTGGATCGCCGCGGCGACCACGGCGAAGACCTGGCTCACGGCGTTCATGACGGACGGCTCCCTGCGGGCGGCGACGGCGGCGGGTGGACGACCGGTGCGGCCCAGGCGGGCGGCCCGGGCACCGGGGGCGGGTCGGGGGTGAGCGCGGGGACGACCCGGGTGGGCGGCCCGTCGGCGCGCCACGGTTCCGGCGCGGCGGCGGTGCTCGCCGCGCGCAGCTCGGCGACGAAGTCCAGGCAGTTCGGGTACCGCTCCCCGGGCGTCTTGGCCAGCGCCCGGGCGACCACCGCCCCGACGGCGGCTGGCAGGTCGGGCCGGTGGTCGCGCAGCGCGGGCGGCGGGTCGTTGAGGTGCGCCCAGAGCAGCGCGAGGTCGCTCTCCCGGCGGAACGGCGGGGCGCCCGCGAGCATCTCGAAGACCACGCAGCCGAGGCCGTACTGGTCGCAGCGCCCGTCCAGCGGCCTGCCGGAGATCTGCTCGGGCGCCGCGTAGTCGAGCGTGCCGACGATCTGGCCGACGGTGGTCAGCCCGCTGAGCGAGAGGGACTTCTTGGTCAGGCCGAAGTCCGCCAGGTACAGGTGCTCGGGGTGCTCGCTGTCCGTCCCGGCGGCGACCAGTACGTTGCCCGGCTTGACGTCCCGGTGCACCAGGCCGTGGTCGTGCGCGGCGTCCAGTGCCGAGGCGATCTGGAGGGCGAACCGGACGGCCCGCCCGACCGGGAACGGGCCGGAGCGGTTGATCAGGGCGCGCAGGTCGCCGCCCTCCACGTAGCGCATCGCGAGGTACAGGATGCCGTCCTGCTCGCCCGCCTCGAACACCGGGATGATGTGCGGGTGGTCGATCGCGGCGGCGGCCTCCGACTCGTGCATGAACCGCTGCCGGAACACCTCGTTGCGGGCCAGCTCGGGGGCGAGCAGCTTGACCGCGACGGTCCGGCCGAGCCGCAGGTCCTTGGCCCGGTAGACCACGGCCATGCCGCCGCGCCCGATCTCGTTCTCCAGCCGGTAGCCGGCGACCCGCCGCCCGACCAGCCCGGCGGGCAGACCGGTGGCGTCCCGCTCGGTGGCATCCGGCTCGGCGGAGGTCACGGCTCACCGGTCCGGGTGGGGGCGGACGGGCCCTCCGCGGACGGGCCGTGCGCGGGCGCGGGCGCGGGCGACGGCGCGGGAGAGGGGCTGGGCCGGTCGGTGGCCGCGTACGTCTGGAGCTGGAGCCCGTCGCCGTAGCACCAGCGGTCGTACACCGGGTCGAACAGCCAGACCGCCTCGCCGTCCACCACCAGGCCGATCCGCAGGCCCCGGGTGCGCTCCCGGAAGGCCCCCAGGTCGAGGGCGCCACCGGCGAGGTCCTCCAGCAGGGCGCGGTAGCGGTCGAGTGCGCCCCCGGCCTCGGCGAGCGCCGGCCGCGGGTCGGCGGTCCGCGCGGGCGGGCCGCCGGCGGCGGGCGGTGGCTGCGGCAGCGCGACCAGCAGGCGGCCGTCCACCCAGGCGGTCCAGCCGTTGGAGCAGAGGATCCGCGCCCAGTCGCCCCGGCGGTCGACCAGTTGCAGCGGCAGCAGCGCGTCGAGCCGGGCGTCGGGCCGGGCCGGGTCGGGTGCCGCCCAGGAGGCCATCCCGTCCGGCGGGGCGACGTGGGTGGGGCGGAACGCGAACTCGTCCATGCGGCGGTCGCCCTTCCGCTAGCGCCGCATGATGCTCGGCTCGTGCCGCCGCAGCAGGGCCAGCACCACCAGGCCGTACAGCAGCGAGAGCGCGGGCAGCAGCGCGATGCCAACCAGCCAGCCGGAGCGCTGGTGCCGGAACATCGGGTCGGCGGTGATCGCGTTCGGGAAGATGCCGTGCAGCTCGACGGTGCGCGCCATCGCCGACAGGCCCCAGCGCGACGGGACCAGCCAGGCGAACTGCTCCAGCCCCGGGACGCCGTGCAGCTTGAGCATCAGGCCGCTGAAGACGATCTGCACCACCGAGAGGAGGACCAGCAGCGGCATGGTGGCCTCCTCCTTGCCCACCAGCGCCGAGACCACCAGGCCGAGCATCATCGCCGAGAAGGCGAGCAGCGCGACCGCGAGGATCAGTTCGGGCAGCTGCGGCATCACCACCCCGGTCGGCACCGCGAAGGAGAGGTCCACCCCGGCCAGGCCGACCACGGTCAGCACCGCGGCCTGGGCCACCGTGACGGTGCCGAGCACCACCACCTTGGAGACCAGGTAGGCCGATCTGGACAGCCCGACCACCCGCTCCCGCCGGTAGATCGCGCGCTCCTTGACCAGCTCGCGCACCGAGTTGGCGGCGCCGGTGAGCAGCCCGCCGATGCAGAGCGTGAGCAGGCAGTTGACGGCGTTGTCGGGGGAGAGCCGGGAGCCGGCCATCGCCCGGCACATCAGGCCGATCACGAAGGGCAGCACCACCATGATGGTGAGGAAGAGCCGGTCGGCGGCCAGCACCGCGGTGTACCGGCGTACCAGGGTGCCCAGTTGGGAGAACCAGCCCTGCGGCTTGTCCCAGTCGATCACGGGAGCGGCGGGAGCGGCGGGAAGGGCGGGCGTGGCCGACGCGGCGGGCTCGTGCGGGGTCGGGTGCGGATGGGCGCGCGGACGGGGCGACGGCGTCGGCACGCCCTCGGCCGCCACGTAGCGCGCGTACTGCGGGGAGCCGCGGAACCGCTGCTGCCAGCTGTCGTGGTCCTCGTCCTCGAAGGCTTCGAAGGCCTCCGGCCACTCCTCGTAGCCGAAGAAGCCCAGCGCCTCGCCGGGCGGCCCGTAGTACGCCGTCCGCCCGCCCGGGGCCAGCACCAGCAGCCGGTCGCAGACGCTCAGGCTCAGCACGCTGTGCGTCACCACGACCACCGTCCGGCCGTCGTCGGCGAGCCCGCGCAGCATCCGCATCACCGAGCGCTCCATCCCCGGGTCCAGCCCGGAGGTCGGCTCGTCGAGGAAGAGCAGGGACGGCTTGGTGAGCAGCTCCAGCGCGACGCTGACCCGTTTGCGCTGGCCGCCGGAGAGGCTGGCGATCACCTGGTCGGCGCGGCCGTCCAGGCCCAGTTCGTGGATCACCTCGCGGACCCGGGCCTCCCGCTCGTGCGGGTCGGTGTCGCCGGGGAAGCGCAGCTCGGCGGCGTAGGACAGGGCGCGGTGGACGGTGAGCTGGGTGTGCAGGATGTCGTCCTGCGGCACCAGGCCGATCCGGCGGCGCAGCTCGGCGTAGTCGCGGTAGAGGTCGCGCCCGTCGTACAGCACCGTGCCCTGGTCGGCGGGGCGCAGCCCGGTGAGCGCGTTGAGCAGGGTGGACTTGCCCGCGCCGCTCGGCCCGGCCACCGCGAGCAGCGCCTTCTCGGCGAGCGGGAAGCCGACGTCGTCCAGCAGCACCCGGTGGTCGGGGCCGACCCGGACCACCAGGTGCCGGACGTCCAGGGAGACCTCGCCGGTGTCGGTGTACTCGACCAGCCGGCCGTCGGCCAGGCAGAGCGCGGAGTGGCCGATGCCGACGATGTCCGCCGGGCCGACCGGGGCGCGCTGGACGGGGCGGCCGTTGAGGTAGGTGCCGTTGTGGCTGTCCAGGTCGACGATCTCGTGGCCGCCGTCGGGCAGCGCGCGCAGTTCGGCGTGGTACCGGGAGACCACCAGGTTGTCCAGGACCAGGTCGTTGTCGCGGGAGCGGCCGATCCGGACGGTGCGGCCGAGCAGCCGGTGGACGGCGCTCGGACGGCGGAAGGTGCCGGAGAGGTGCGGGGCGACCAGCGACGGCCGCTTGTGCGCGGTGGGTGCCGGAAGGCCGGCGAAGGCCGCGGACGGGCCGTCGGCCGGGTCGCCGAAGCGCAGCCGGGTGCCCGGGCCGACCTCCTCGCGGCTGACCCGCCGGCCCTCGTCGTACGTGCCGTTGGTGCTGTCGACGTCCTCCAGCAGCCAGTGCCCTCCGGTGGCGCGCAGGATCGCGTGGTGCCAGGACACCCGGGGGTCGTCCAGGACGATCTCGCTGGTCGGGTCGCGGCCGAGGTGGTAGGCCCGGCTCGGGTCGATCACCCGCGACGCGGTGCCGGTGACCAGGACGAGGGGCGGCGCGGAGGGTGCGCCGGGGCGCTCTCCCATGCTGCGCATTCTATCGCCGTCGCTGTCGCCGCACCGGCCGAAGAGCCCTGCCGGAGTGCGGGATTGGACTGGACCACTGCCTCCGCGCGCCACTATCGTTCGGCGTGCCCGCGGATCGCGCGCCGCCGGAACGCGCCCGCGCGTCACCGGGAGTCGTCGAGTGCTTCGGAACGGAACCCATGAGCATCTGGCCGCAGTTGCGAAGATCCCGGACCGTCCGGGCCGGGCACGCCACCGGCCGGGTGCTGCGCTGCGGGCTGATGGACACCATGCTCGCCGACCTCGCCGTCTCGGTCGTGCTCTGCTTCGAGCACCCGCTGGACGACGACCGGCTCGCCGCCGGCCTGGCCCGGGCGCTGGAGCGGGTGCCGGTCTTCGCCGGAAGGCTGCGCACCGTCGAGGGCGTCCTGGAGGCCGTCTGCGACGACACCGGCGTGCCGTTCGAGGTCTACACCGTGGAGGGCACGCTCGCCGAGGCGATGGGCCGGGCGACGGCGGCCGGCGCCGAACTGGTCGCCCCGCTGGACGCCCCCGCCGCCCGCGACGGCGGCGTCCCGCTGCTCACCGTGCGCCTCACCCGCACGGCCGACGGCGGCACGGTGCTCGGCTGCTCCTGGCACCATGCGATCGGCGACCTGCACAGCTTCATGCTGCTGCTGCGGACCTGGTCCGCGGCGGTCGAGGGCGAACCGCTGCCGAAGGCCGAACTCGTCGACGACCAGGACGAGTTGCTGGCCGAGGTACTCCCGGACGAGGACTGCGGCCGGCCCGGCTTCCGGCTGCCCTCGGCGGCGGAGGCGGAGCTGCTGGCCCGCGAGGTGGCGGTCGGGCCACGCGCCAACCGGATCGTCCAGATCGCCTTCACCGACGCCGAACTGGCCCGGATGCGCGAGGAGTTCGGACTGGCGGCCGGGCGCCGGCTCTCCTCCGGGGACGTGCTCTGCGCCCACCTCCTCAGCACCCTGCGGGAGTTGGACGGGGACGACGCCGAGCGGATGCTGACCGTGCCGGTCAACGCGCGCCGCTGGCTGGGCCTGTCGCCCGCGCTGCTCGGCAACCTCCTCAGCGAGGTCCATCTGCCGCACCGGCCCGAGGAAGGACCGGCGGTGCTCGCGGGCGCACTGCGCACGGCGGTCGAGGAGTTCCCGACCGCGCACCTCAACCTCCGCGCCAACCTGTGGTTCCTGGCCACCCTCGGCCGCTCCCGGCTGCGCGACTGCGTGCCGCTGGGCTTCGACCCGGCGGCGCGCCGGTTCAGCTTCTCCAACTGGAGCGGCTTCGGCGCCTATGCGGTGAGCTTCCAGGGGAAGCGGCCCGTGCTGTTCAGTCCGGCGGCCAACTATCCGATTCCCTGGGTCTGTTGGACGGTCGAGGGGTTCCGGGGCGAGGGCCGGCTGGCCACCGTGGTGCTGCCGGCCCGGCTCGCCGCCCGGGTGCGCGGGGCCGAGGGCCGGGCGGCGCTGCACCGGTTCCGCAGGGCCGGGGACCGGCCGCCCGCCTCGGCCGGGGTGCTGCCCAAGGTGCTCTGACCCGCCCCGCCGGCGCGGGTGCGAAGGCAGGCCCCGGCGGCGGAAGGGCGCCCACGGGGAGGCCGGTTCCCCGTGGGCGCCCTTCCGCCGTGACGACGGACGTCCTCCGGCAGGCCTCAGAAGGACCGCTCGATCGCGGTCCACAGCTGGAGCCGGGCGCGCAGCGCGGTGCGGACCGTCTCGGCGCAGGAGTCCCACTTGTCCTGGTCGTCGCCGCACAGGTCGATCAGCATCTGCATCGCCATCGGGGTGTGCTGCTCGCCGTCGACCTCGATGTGACGGGCCAGGTAGTCCTTGAAGACGGTGAGCGCGCCCTCGGGGTCGTCGATCCGGATGACCTGGGTGAACATGTCCGGGATCAGGTCCTCGCGGCCGAAGGCGAAGGCGGCGGCCCGGCAGTGCACCGGCGCGTTCTCCACGATCGACCAGGTGGTGGAGGTGAAGTCCAGGGCGGGCTGCGGCACTCCGGCGTTCTTCAGGGCGTCCGGCACGGCGGTGCCGGAGCCCAGCAGGGCCAGGAACTCCTCGATCGGGCGCGGGTCGGCACCGGCCTGCCGCATGCCCTCGACGTACAGCTCGAAGTGGCTGGTGTAGCCCTCGCCGAGCTCGTCGCTCTCCTCGACCAGCACGATCTCGTTGATCAGCCGGCGGCTGGCGGTCGGGCCGTTCGGGACCCACGGCACGTCCACGCAGGTGAGGTCGCGCTGGAGGCTCTTGAGCAGCGACATGAAGTCCCAGACGGCGAAGACGTGGCTGCCGAGGAAGGTGCGGACCCGCTCGATGCCGGTGAGCGAGCGGTACACCGAGTGCTCGACCACCTCGCGGCGCAGCGGGTCGATGGCCTGCTGGAGGCTGGTCAGGCCGGGGTGCGAGCGGTCCCAGTGGTAGCGGTTCGTGGACAACGGGGCTCCTTGGTCGGGCTGTTGGGCGATCGACGTGTTCGGGGTGCGCGAGGTGCGCGGGGGCTGCGCCGCGTCGGGGCGCGGTCGGTCAGCGGTGCTTCAGCACGAGGTCCAGCGCGTGCCGCAGCTGCTCGCGGCCGGGCTGGACGGCGCGGTCGAGGGCGGGGGCGAAGGGCAGCACGGCGCCGTCCGGGCGGGTGATCCGTCGGGGCGGGGCGACCAGGCGCATCTCCTCGGCGGCGGTGGCCAGCACCTCGGCACCGAAGCCGCAGCTGCGGTTGGAGTCGTCCAGGACGACCAGGCGGCCGGTGCGCTCCAGCGAGTCGGCGAGCGCCTGCCAGTCGAAGGGGTACACCGTGCGCGGGTCGAGGACCTCCACCGAGACCTCCGGCGCCAGTTCCTCGGCCACCGCGAGGGCGTCGTGCACCAGGTGCCCGAGGGCGACCACGGTGACGTCGCTGCCCGGCCGGTGGATCCGGGCCCGGCCGAGCGGGACGGGGACGAGGTCCCAGGTGACGGTCTCGCGCACCGGCATCGCGGCGGCGGGCGCGAACACCACGACCGGGTCCGGGTCGCGGATCGCCGAGCGCAGCAGCCCGTAGGCGTCGGTCGGGGTGGCGGGCACCACGGTCTTCACCCCGGCGTGCGCGAACAGGCTGTACGGGTGGTCGGAGTGCTGCCCGGCCCAGCCGTCCCGGGAGCCCGAGCCGGGCACCAGGCAGGTCAGCGGGACGGTGGCCTGGCCGCCGGTCATCAGCGAGAACTTGTGGGCCTGGTTGACGAGTTGCTCGAAGACCAGGAACAGCAGCGACGGGATCTGGAACTCCAGCACCGGGCGCCGGCCGGCCAGCGCGGCGCCGACCGCCATCGAGGTGAAGGCCTGCTCGGAGAGCGGGGTGTCGACGATCCGGCCCGGCCCGAAGCGGTCCAGCAGGCCGAGGGTCGGCCCGGCCAGACCGGCGCCGATGTCCTCGCC
The DNA here is from genome assembly GCF_053598475.1 of Kitasatospora sp. NPDC001119. Taxonomy (NCBI): domain Bacteria; kingdom Bacillati; phylum Actinomycetota; class Actinomycetes; order Kitasatosporales; family Streptomycetaceae; genus Kitasatospora; species Kitasatospora sp. NPDC001119. The sequence continues at coordinate 147,887 of NZ_JBSFKI010000008.1, read as the reverse complement.
GAAGACGCAGACCGCCGGATCGGCGGCGAGTTCGTCGGCCAGCGCCCGGTTGAGCGCCTTGGTGTACGAGAGCCTGGTCACGGCGTCGCCCCCGCCCGGGGCCGCAGCCCGTCGGCGTACAGGTGGTCCAGTGCGCCCGCCGGGTCCGGGTGCTCCGATGCGAGCGCGAACTCCTCGGCGGCGGCGAGCTGTTCGGCCACCGAGCGGTCCAGCTCGGCGACCGTCGCCGGGTCGAGCAGGGCGGCGGCCCGGGGGAGCGGGTCGCGCTCGCGCCAGGCGTCGACCTCCTCGGGGGAGCGGTAGCGCAGCTTCATCCGGCGCTCCATGGTGTGGTGGCCCTCGTAGCGGTAGGTGCGGCAGGCCAGGAAGCCCGGGCCGCGGCCGCGGCGGGCCCGCTCGACGGCGCGCAGCGCGGCGGTGCGGACGGCCTCGGTGTCCATGCCGTCCACCTCCTCGGCGGGGATGCCGAAGGCGGCGGCCCGGCCGGTGGCGCTGCCCGCGACGGCGGTGGCGGCGGGCAGGGTGGTGGCGTAGCCGTTGTCCTCGCAGACGAACAGCACCGGCAGGCGCCACATCGCGGCGAGGTTGAGCGACTCCAGCAGGACGCCCTGGTTGAGCGCGCCGTCGCCGAAGAAGGCCACCGCGACCGGGCACCGGCCGACCTCCGGGCCGTCGGTTCCCGGCCCTTCGGTTTCCGGCCCTTCGGCCGTCGTCCGTCCGGGGTTGACAGCCGCCCAGGCCGCGCCGACCGCGATCGGGGCACCGGCGCCGACCATGCCGTTGGCGCCGAGGATGCCCAGCGAGAAGTCGGCGGCGTGCATGGAGCCGCCCCGGCCGCCGTTCGATCCGCCGACCCGCCCCAGGAGCTCGGCGAGCAGCCGGTGCGGCGCGGTGCCCCGGGCGAGCACGTGGCCGTGGCCGCGGTGGGTGCTGGCGAGCCGGTCGCCCGGGCCGAGCGCCGAGCAGACGCCGACCGCGACGGCCTCCTGCCCGATGTACGGGTGGATGCCGCCGGGGATCGCGCCGGACTTCACCAGGCCGAGCGCCAGCTCCTCGAAGCCGCGGATCAGCCGCAGCATCCGGTAGCGTTCGGCGGGGGTGTCCAACGGGGCGGGGCCACCGGGCAGTGCGGCGCCCTCGCCGGCCGGGTGCGCGGGAGCGGTCACGGCCGTCCCCGCCAGACCGTCGGGCAGAACCGCGGGTCGGCGTAGTCCGGCCGGCCGTCGTCCGTCCGGCCCACCAGCACGTCGTGGTTGTACACCACCGGCTCGCCGTCCGGCCGGTCGTGTCGGCGGTACTCGTTGGCGCCGTCCTGGAGGTGCAGCGAGACCGCCCGGCGCGGGAAGGAGGCGAGGTTGGGGCCGCTGCCGTGGTAGGTGCGGCAGTGGTGGAAGGACATGTGGCCGCGCGGGATCAGCATCGGGACCTTGCGCACCCGCTGCCCGTTGTGGGCGGCGTTGGCGGCCAGGATGGACTCCAGCTCGGAGCCGTCGCGGTCGGCGAAGTGCCGGGTGGAGTCCTCGCCGGAGGGCAGCTCCCGCCAGCGGTGGCTGCCGTCGACCATGGTGATGGTGCCGTTCTCCTCGCGGCAGTCGTGGAACGGGATGAAGGCGGTGAGCATCTCCTCGGAGCCGCAGGTCTGCCAGTAGTGCTTGTCGAAGTGCCACGGCACCCGGTTGCTGGGCTCCTCGGGCACCGGGGGCTTGTAGATGAGCGTCGACTGGAAGACCCGGATCTCCGCGGAGCCGGCGAGCAGCGCGGCCACCGCGCCGACCAGCGGCTTGCGCAGGATCGCGCCGATCGCGTCGCTCTCGTAGTGCACGTAGTCGTTGTGCCGCTGGACCGGCCCGTCCTCGGGCCGCCAGGAGGCCAACCGGGGCGGCCGGACGGGCAGTTCGCGGTCCCGGTGGCCGGCGTAGTACGCCTCGGTGGCGGCCTGGAGGGTGTCCAGCTCCTCGTCGCTGAAGAGCCTGCGGGAGAGGTACCAGCCGTGCTCGCGGTAGTGCGCCACCTCGTCGGGGGTGGGCAGCAGGGCGCGCTCGGCCTCGGTGAGCCGGAACGCGGGGGCGGCGGCCGTCGGCCGGGCCTGCTTCGGCTGTGCGGGGGCGGGCCGGTCCTCGGCGGCGGGGCCGTGCCGTTCGACGGCCTCGTAGAGGGCCTTGATGTTCGCGGTGCCGAAGGTGCCCGCTCCCTGCCGTTCGATCAGTTCGAGGAAATAGGTGCGCCGGGGGTGGGTCGAGCGGGCGAAGATCTGGAACAGCTGGCCGCCGTGGTCCTGGTCGACCAGGACGTGCAGGTCGCGCAGGGTCGCCACCGGGATGGCCGTCTCGCCGAAGCGGTCGGCCAGGGCGTCGAAGTAGGCGTCCGGCGTGGTCAGGAACTCCACGCCGCGCTCCCGGGCGGTCCGGACGGCGCCGGCGATGTCGCGGGTGCTGAAGGCGAGGTGCTGGACGCCGGCCCCGCCGTGGGCGGCGAGGAACTCGTCGATCTGGCCGGGGCGGCGGGCGGTGTCGGGCTCGATCAGGGTGAAGGTGACGCCGCCGGAGGCGCTCTGCACCACCTTGGAGTCCATCGCCTGCTCGCCGACCTCGATGTACTCCTCGAAGATCGTGCGGAAGTCCAGCGCGTCCTCGCAGAACCGTACGGCCTCCGCGAGCGTGCCGGCCGGCAGGCAGATCGCGACGTGGTCGAGGCCGTCCAGCAGGCGGGGCTCCGGGGTGGCCTCGGCGTCCGGCAGCGGGACCAGGCGCAGCGCGGTGTCGCCGAAGCCCTCGATCAGGGCGCCGGCCCGGTCGAGCACCCGGGCGCCGTGCCGCTCGGCCCGCTCCAGTGCGGCCGCCGGGTCGGCGCAGCCGAGGGCGAGGACGGCGACGCCGTCCCCGTGCCGGGTGACGTACTCGGCCACCGGGTGCTCCGGGTCGGCGGCGGAGGTCAGCCGCAGCCGGATGGTGCCCTGGCGCAGCCCGATGGTGCGGGAGCCGTCCGGGGCGGTGGCCGGGGCGTCGGCGGTGAAGCCGAGGTCGGCGCTGAGTCCGGCCGCGGTCTTGTCGGCGTCCGCGCAGTGGAACTCGACGTGGGTGATGGTCTGGATGGACAACGGGATCTCCCCCCGGGAGGGATGGTGGATCGAGGATCGGGGCGCGCCGGCGCCGCGCGGCGGTGCGCGGCGGGCGACCGCGGTCGGGTGGCGGCAGTCGGACGGCGGCTGTCGGCGGTACCGCTAGCGGGCGGTCCGGGTGGAGGCCGGGCCGAGGATCAGGCTGAGGTTGTGGCCGCCGAAGGCGAAGGCGTTGCTCAGCGCGGCGCGCACCGGGACGGTCCGGGCGGCGCCCCGGACGTGGTCCAGGTCGCAGGCCGGGTCGGGGTCGGTCAGGTTGAGGGTGGGCGGCAGCGTCCCCCGGGCCACCGCCAGGGCGGTCACCGCCGCCTCCAACGCGCCCGCGGCGCCCAGCAGATGGCCGGTGGCGCCCTTGGTGGAGCTGACCGCGGGCGGCTCGGCGCCGAAGACGGCGCGCAGCGCGGCGGTCTCGGCCACGTCGCCGAGCTTGGTGCCGGTGCCGTGGGCGTTCACGTAGTCGATGTCACCCGGGGCCAGGCCCGCGTTGGCGAGCGCGGCGCGCATCGCGTCGGCGGCGCCGGTGCCGTCCGGGCGGGGCATGGTCGGGTGGTGGGCGTCGGTGGAGGCGCCCCAGCCGAGGACGTCCGCGTAGCCGGCGGCGCCGCGCGCCTCGGCGTGCTCGGCCCGCTCCAGGACCAGGACGGCGCTGCCCTCGCCGAGCACGAAGCCGTTGCGGCGGGCGTCGAAGGGCCGGCTGGCCTGCTCGGGGTCGTCCCAACCCTGCGCCAGGGCACGGGCGTTGGTGAAGGCGGCGGCGATGGTCGGGTGCAGCGAGGACTCGGTGCCGCCGCACACCACCACGTCGGCGTCGCCGGCCCGGATCAGCCGCAGCCCCTCGGCGATCGCCTGGGCGCCGGCCGCGCAGGCCGTCACCACGGCGGAGCTGTAGCCCCGGATGCCGTGCTTGATGGCGATCCGGGCGGCGGCCATGTTGGAGAGCATGCCGGGCAGCAGGTACGGGCTGACGCCGGGGCGGCCGCGCTCCAGCCGGCGGTGCGACTGCTGCTCGAAGGTCTCCAGTCCGCCGCCGCCGGTGGCCAGCACCACGGCGGTGCGGTGCGGGTCGGCGTCCCGGCCGACGGCCAGTCCGGCGTCGGCGAGCGCGTCGTCGGCGGCGGCCAGGGCGAGCAGCACGAAGCGGTCCACGCAGCGGGTCTCGGTCGGCGGCAGCACCTCCCGGCCGTCCACGGCGGGGGCGAGCCCGGCGGCGGGCAGCCAGCCGTGTGCGGCGTGGCCCTCGGGGACGGCGCGCAGGCCGGAGCGGCCGGCGGTGAGCGCCTCGAACACCTCGGCGGGCTTGCGGCCGAGCGGGGAGACCAGGCCGATGCCGGTGACGACGGCGCCGGGGCGCGGGGTCGTGCGCCCGCCCCGCTCGCCTGCTCGCACACTCCGCTCGCTCATGCGCCCACCGCCGCGAGGTGGGTCTCCCGCAGCAGGACCTTGCGGACCTTGCCGGTCGGGCCGAGCGGAATGTCGTCGGGGGAGACCACCAGCACCTTGCGGACGGTCGCGGCGGCGGCCTCGTCCAGGGCGGCGACGACCGCCCCGGTGCGGTCCGCGGCCGGGTCGGCGTCCGAGACGAGGAGCAGCAGCACGTCGGTGACGACGCGCTCGCCGTCCCGGACCGCGACCACCGTGCAGTCCAGCACGTCCGGGCAGGCGGCCAGCACCCGCTCCTCCGACATCGCGGTGAACAGCCGCTTGCCGCCGCCGAGTTCGACCGAATCGACGGCCCGGTCCACGTGGTAGTAGTAGCCCTCCTCGTCCCGGTACATCAGGTCCCCGGTGAGGAAGCGGCCGCGCAGCCGGGTGCGGAAGGTGGTGGCCGAGTCGTTCCAGTAGCCGAGCGCCAGGGTCGGTGAGGCGGTGGCGAGTTCACCGACCTCGCCGGGCCCGAGCGGCTCGCCGTCCGGGCCGACCACCTCGCAGTCGACGAAGGCGTGCGGGCGGCCGACGCAGCGGCCGTAGCGCTCGGTGCCGGGGCCGTGGGTGATGAAGAAGTGCGAGTGCCCCATCTCGGTGGAGCCGAGGCCGTCCACGAACAGCGAGCCGGGCAGCCGGGTGCGGCCGGCCCGGGTGACGGTCTCCCGGCTGCCGGTGGCGATCAGGCGGCGGATGTGCACCTCGTGGGCGCAGTCGCCGGTGTTCCACCAGAGCGCCACGGAGGTCAGGTCGCGGGTGGCGAGGTCGTGCCGGGCGAGGTCGGCCCAGGTGGCGGCGAAGCCGATCACCCCGGTGGGCCGCCACCGCTCGACGGCCTCCAGCACGCCGTCGCCGGACTGCCGGGAGAGCACGGCGAGTTCGGTGTGCGAGCTGAGCGCGAGGTTGAGCGCGATCAGGGTGGCGGCGTGCGGGGCGGGCAGCGCGCTGAGCATCCGGTCCTGGCCCTGCGGGCGGGGCAGCCGCAGCCGGTGGCGGATCGCGGCGTACAGGCTCGCGTGGGAGTGGACGACGGCCTTGGGCATGCCGGTGGTGCCGGAGGAGTGGGTGATCGCCACCGGGTCGCCGGACCAGTGCCGGTACGGCTCCGGGGCGGCGTCCGGGTCGCCGGCGCCGAGGGTGGCGATCTCGGGCAGCAGCGGCGCGCCCGGGTCGTGGCCGGCCAGTGCGGCCAGGTGGGCGGGGTCGGCGAGGACGCCGGCCGCGCCGAGGCGGGCGATGTAGCGGGCGGCGCGCTCGCCGTCCAGGTTGGGGTTGAGCAGCGCGGGGACGGCGCCGAGCCGGGCCAGGGCGAGGAAGGCGAGCACGTGGTCGGCGGCGTCGCTCGCGTACACCACCACCGGGTCGCGCCGGGTGATGCCCAGGCCGTGCAGCGCGGCGGCGCGGGCCCGGACGGCGCGGTCCAGCTCGCGCAGGGTGAACGGCTGCCAGGCGGGGTGGTCGTCCACCGGGGTGTCGAAGCTGAGCAGCGGTACGTCCAGGTCGAGCCCGAGCGCGATCCGGGCGGTGAGGACGTTGCCGGCGCCCACGTCGGGGTCGTCCGCGAGCTGGGTGCGGAGGCTGCGGATGGTCACGGGGGTGGATCCCTCCCTCGGGGCCGATGGACGGCCCGGGCGGCTGATCGGGTGGCAGGGTCGGTCGGCCGCGCGGGGGCGGCGGGTGCGGTCGGCTGCTCGGGCGGCGTGCGGCGAATGGCGTGCGGCGAGTGGCGGGCTGCGTGCGGTCGGTCGCTCGGGCGGCGGGTGCCGGGAGCGAGGCGGGGACGGGCGGGGGCGCTGGTGTGCCGGGTGCGGCTGCGTCAGGCGCCGGGCCTCGATGGTTCCTACGGCCGGGGGCGGTCGCGGGGTTCAGTCCGGGTGGCGGTTCGGGCGGCGGTTCGGTCCGGTCGGAGGGTTCGGAGGGGTCAGTCCGGCCGGTTCCCCGCCGCCGGACCGGCGAGCAGGACGGCCGCGGCCAGGTCCCCGTCGGGCGTCTGCTCGACGGCCACGGCCAGCACCAGATCGGCGTCGCCGTCCTGGAGCAGCAGCGCGGCGAGTTCGAACGCCTCGGCCGGGACCACGCCGGGTTCGGCCTCGGCCGGGCAGATCGCCACGATCGGGCCGGTCAGGCCCCAGCGCGCGGAGACGTGCCCGAGGACGGCGTTGGGGTTGGACTGGAAGAACAGCAGCGGGCCGGTCCGCTGTCCGGGTTCGGCGCTGCGCTCGATGGCCCGCGCGGTGTCGAGGTCGCCGCTCGCGCTGGCGAGCAGCAGGGCGGTCCGTCCGGGGGCGGGCGGTTCGCCGTGGTGGGCGCGCAGGCAGTGCTCGGCGGTGTCGGCGACCAGCGGGTTGAAGGCGGAGGAGGCGAAGCCGGGCAGCGGTGGCGGCGGCCCGTCCAGGCCGGGTGCGGGGCGGCGGGCCTCGGCGAGGATCCGCAGTCCGTGGGTGTGGTCGGCAGGGGTGTTCTCGGCGGTGGTCATGGCGGTGGCGGTCATCCCGGGGCCAGCAGGAGGGCGGTGTTGGCGCCGCCGAAGGCGGAGTTGAGGCTGAGGGCGTACGGCGGCCTGGCGGCGTGCGGGCCGTCCAGGACGAGGTCCAGCGCGAGGTCCGGGTCGGGGCCGAGCCAGCCGGCGTTGACCGGGAGCAGGCCGGTTCCCAACGCGCCGATGGTGACGGCGAGTTCGAGCAGTGCGGAGGCCTCCAGGGCGTGCCCGTGCACGGACTTGCTGGAGCTGACCGGCAGACGGTCGGTGTGCGGGCCGAACACCCGCCGCAGGGCGCGGGCCTCGGCCCGGTCGGCGAGGGTCGAGCCGGTGCCGTTGGCGTTGACGTAGCCGACCTCGGCCGGATCGACGCCCGCGCGGGTGAGCGCGGCACCGATCGCCCGGGCCGTCCCGTCGCCCTCCGGTTCCGGGCGGCAGACGTGGTGGGCGTCCCCGGCCCGGCCCCAGCCGGCCAGCCGGGCGAGCGCGGGCGCGCCGCGCCGTTCGGCGGCCGGGGCGGACTCGACCAGGACGGCGGCGGCCGCGTCGGCGAGCAGGGTGCCGGTGCGGCCGGCGCTGAACGGGCGGGCCTCGCCGTCCCGGGCGAGCGCCCGTCCGGCGTCGAAGACCGCGAAGACGCCCGGTCCGACCAGGTGCCCGGCCGCGACCAGGACCCGCTCGTGCCGCCCGGCGGCGACCAGGGCGGCCGCGTCGGCGACGGCGGTCGAGGCGGCCACGCAGGCGCCGTTGTACACCCGGGTGACACCCGGCGCGCCCCACCCGGAACGGACCCCGGCGGCCACCGCGTCGGCGGTCGCCCGGGTGCGCTCGTCGCTGTGCAGGGCGAGCAGGACGGGCAGTCCGGCGCCCTCGGCGGCGGTCAGCCCGGCCTGCCCGCAGGCCTGGCTGATCGCGTCGAGCACGGCCCTGGCCAGGGGGAAGGTGCAGGCCAGGGGCACGGTGTCGGGGAACAGCGCGGCCCGGGTGGTGCGGCGGGCGCTCACGTCGAAGCGGGTGACCGGGCCGGACAGGGCCTTGCCGTGGGTGGCGGCCTCGGTGAGCGCGGCGAGCCCGCGCCCGGCGGCGCTGAGCACCCCGACACCGGTGACCACCGGGCGGTCGGCCGCCCGGCCTGGTGGGCCGGAGCCCGTGCCCCCGGGGATCACGGCCGGGCGCCCGCGCGGTCGGCGAGGACGGCCTCGCGCAGCAGCCCGGTGGCGTCGTCGACGGTGCGCACCGCGCCGAAGCGGTCGTCGTCCAGGTCCAGCTGGAGTCCGTACCGTTGCTCGAACTCGGCGACGAGCCAGGTGAGTTCGAGCGACCCGAGGTCTTCGGGCACGGTGTCGACGGCGCGCTGCCCGAACGCCGCCAGCATGGTCAGGACCTCGGCCCGGTCCGGCAGGGCGTCGGGGAGCGGGGAGCCGGTCACGCGGCGCTGCCGGAGGTGGCGGCGAGGGCGTCGACCCGGCGGGCGACGTCGCCGGTGAACTCGTCCAGCGTCATCAGTGCGGTGGTCTCCATCTCGTCCAGGTCGAACTTGATCCCGAACTCGTCCTCGACCTGCACCGACAGGTCGGCCAGGGCGAGCGATTCGAGGTCCAGCCCGGCCGGGCCGAGGTCGGTGTCCCCGGTGACCTCGGAGACGTCGTACTGCATCTCGGCGAGTGCCGCCAGGACGAAGGCGCGGATGCGGTCCTGCATGGTGGGCTCCTTGTCGGGGTGGTGGTGCGAAGGGGTCGGGGCGCGAAGGGGTCGGGGCGCGGCCGGGTGCGGCCCGCGCGCCGGTGGGCGCGGTCAGCCGGCGGTCGCGGTCGCGCGCAGGGCGGCCGGGTCGCGCAGCAGCTTTCCGGTGGCGGTGCGGGGGAGGCGGTCCAGTCGGGCGAGCCGGCGCGGCCGCTTGTAGGCGGCCAGGCGGCGGGCCAGCCCGTCCTGGACGGAGGAGAGGTCGGTCCCGGGTTCGGTGGCCAGGTAGGCCTCGATCGCGCCGCCGTCGAAGACCACCACGGCCTCGCGGACGTCGGGCAGCGCGGTCAGCGTCTGCTCGACCTCGGTGAGGTCGACCTTCAGGCCGCCGATCGAGACCTGGGAGTCCAGTCGGCCGAGCACGGTGACCGGGCCGTCGGCGGCCAGCTCGGCCGCGTCCCGGGTGTGCAGCCAGCCGTCGGACCAGCGGGTCGGATCGTCCAGTCCGGGGTACGGGGAGGACTCCGTGCCGATCTGCAACTCGCCCTTCACCAGGCGCAGTCGCATGCCGTGCACGGGCCGCTTGGCAGGGTGGAGCGTACCGGAGAGGTCGGTGGCGATCACCCCGGTCTCGGTCATGCCGTACATGGTGCCGAGCGGGACGCCGTACCGTTCGGTGAACAGCGCGGGCAGTCCCGGGCGGACGAGTTCGCCCGCCACGACCATCCGCCGCAGCCGGGGCAGCGGCGGGGGAGCGACCGCCCCCGCCAGCAGTTCGGCGTGGAAGGGCACCCCGATCACGGTGGTCGGCCGGTCGCTCGCGGCGACCTCGGCGAGGATGCCCGCCGCCGTCATCCGCTCCGGCACGGTGAGCGCGACCCGGGCGTGCAGGCTGTTGAGCAGCCCGCCGACCAGGCCGAGCACGTGCACCACCGAGGAGAGCAGGACGACCCGCTCGCCCTCGCGGGGGAACTCCACCAGCCTTCGGTAGCAGTCGAGTTCGCGCAGCAGATCGGCCGCGGTGCGGGCGATGACCTTGGCCGGACCGGTGGATCCGGAGCTGAGCTGGATCAACGCGTGTCCGGTGCGGGCCGGGTGCCCGTCCGCCAGCGGGACGGCCACCGGCTCGACTTCGGAGAAGCCGCGCAGGGCCGCCGCCGACCGATGGGCGGAGCCTACCAGCACCTGCGGGGCCAGCCGGGCCACCGCCGCGTCGATCTCGTGGTCGGTCAACCGGTGGTCGAGCAGGGCGACTTGGGTGCCGAGGCGCCAGCACGCCAGCAGCACCGCGACGAACGCCACCGAGGGCGGCAGCCGCAGCGCCGCCGTCCCGCCGGGGCCGAGCCCGGCGGCCGACAGCCGTTCGGACTGCTCCTCGACCAGGGCGCGCAGGGCGTCCCGGTCGAGCGGTGCGCCGAGGCGCAGGCACTCCTCGCCGCCGGGTCCGGCCAGCAGCAGCCGGTCGACCCAGGAGTCCGGGGCGTCGGAGTGCGGCAGGAGGGCAGGCGGAAGTACGGAGGGGAGAAAGCCGGTCAACGCGGCTCCACACAAGTGAGGGGATTTTGACATGAACGCCGTTAACAAATCCGAACGGCCAATTCCGTGGCCAGACCATGGCACAGACGTTTGGTCAAATCAAGGTCTATACCAATGTGGTCGTTGCTCCTACGCTGCCGAAGCAGGACCGGCCCGCGTGTGGCCGTCCTGGAACGAGGAATGCCCGTGGGACTTCTCACGCTGGCCGGGATCGAGCGTGCGGCGCACGCCCAACTCCCACCGGAAATCTGGGATTTCATCGAAGGCGGCAGCGGCGCCGAACGCACCCTGACGGCCAATCGGGAGATGTTCGGACGCCATGCGCTGCGCCCGCGCACCCTGGTCGACGTCTCCGCCTGCGACCCCGCGCTGACCCTGCTCGGCGCACCGCTGAGCCTCCCGCTCGGCATCGCCCCGATGGCCTACCACCGGCTGGTCGACCCGGAGGGGGAGACCGCCACCGCGCGCGCCGCCGGCCGGGCCGGCGCCCTGCTGGTCGCCGGCATGTTCGCCAGCCGGACGCTGGAGGAGATCGCCGCGGCCGCCACCGGCCCGCTCTGGCTCCAGCTGTACTGGCTGCGCGAACGTGCCGTCCTCGCCGCCCTGGTGGAACGCGCCGAGGCGGCCGGCTACGGCGCGCTCGTGCTGACCGTGGACGCCCCCAGGATCGGCCGCCGGCTGCGCGACCTGCGCAACGGCTTCGCCGTCCCGTCGGCCGTCCGCGCGGTCAACCTGGACCAGGCCCTGACGGCCGCCAGCCACCGCGCCACCGCCGGACGTTCGGGCATCGCCGAGCACGCCCGCGAACAGTTCGACCCCGCACTGAGCTGGACCGACCTGGCCTGGCTGCGCGAACGCACCCGGCTGCCGCTGGTCCTCAAGGGAATCCTCACCGCCGAGGACGCCCGGCTGGCCGTCGAGCACGGCGTCGACGCCGTCCTGGTCTCCAACCACGGCGGCCGCCAACTCGACGGTGCGATGCCGGCCCTGGCCGCCCTCCCCGAGGTGGTCGACGCCGTTCCCGCCGAACTGCCGGTGCTCTTCGACGGCGGCGTGCGCAGCGGCACCGACCTCGCGATCGCCCTCGCCCTCGGCGCCCGCGCCGTGCTGGTCGGCCGCCCCGCGCTCTGGGGCCTGGCCACCGACGGCGAGGCCGGGGTGCACCGGGTGCTCGACCTGCTGCGCGAGGAACTGGAGCACACCATGGCTCTGTTGGGCCGCCCCCGGCTCGCCGACCTGGACCGTACGGTCCTCGTGCCCTGGCCCTGCCCGGCCCGCTGAACCCTGGCCCCCCGCGCGGCCGTTGAACCCGTACCCCCGCGCGACCGGCCGGGCCCGAGCCCCGCACGGCTATTGAACCGCGCGGCTGTTGAACCACGCAGTCGTTGAACCACGCGGCAGTTGAACCGCACCGCCGTTGAACCGCGCCGTACCCGAACCGCGTTCTCCCCCATGGAGGTCCGACACATGACCGAGCAGAACGAACGATTCCCGGGCTGGGACTGGGACGACCCGGACGGGCTGGCTCCCCGGCTGGACGCCTTCAGCGAGCAGGTCGCCACCTGCGACACGCTCGAAGCGCACCCCGGCGGGCTGCCGCGCGACCACCAGGGCCTGCGCGAACTCGGCATCACCGGAATCGAGTTCGCCGCCTTCCGGACCGCCCACCCGGAGGGCCTCGGCACCGACCTCGCCACCCTGCGCAGCCCCGACGCCGCCACCGCGCCCGGCACCCTCTACCGGGTCGACGGCGACCGCTGGTTCACGCAGCTCGACATCGCCGAACCGCTGCCCTTCGCCGACGCCAGCGTCGACTGGGTGTACGCCGAGCACCTGATCGAGCACGTCACCATGCCGGTCGCCGTCGGCTGGCTGCGCGAGGCCCGCCGGGTGCTGCGCCCCGGCGGCGTCCTGCGCCTGACCACCCCCGACCTCGCCCGCTACCTGGTCGGCTACGCCACCGGCGACGGCTTCCTCGGCAAGCACCGGCGCCGGCTGACCACCCTCGGCTTCGGCCCGCCGATGCCCGAGCGCCCCGCCTTCCTGGTGAACCAGATCTTCCGGTACTTCGGGCACCAGTGGATCTACGACCTGGACGAGCTGCGGCACGTCCTCACCCGGGCCGGCTTCGACCCCGACGGCATCCGTCCGTGCGCCTACCGGCAGGGCGCCCGTCCGGACGTCGCCGACCTCGACACGGCCTTCCGCACCGACGAGACCGTGTACGTCGAGGCAGACTGCTGAACCCGCCGCCGAGCCCCGCGCACCGAACGGATCCGCCCATGCCCCTGCACCCCCAGGCCGAGGCGTTGCGCGCCCGGCGCGCGAGCAGCGGGACCCCGCCGCTCTACACCCTCACCCTCGCCGAGGCCCGTGCCGCCGACCTCGCGGACATCCGCGCGGCGGCCGGCACGCCCGAGCCGGTCGCCGCCGTCGAGGAGCACCGCGTCCCCGGCCCCGGCGGCGAACTCGCCCTGAGGCTCTACCGCCCCGAGCCGCCCGGCCGCCGACTGCCCGCCCTGCTCTACCTGTTCGGCGGCGGCTGGACGCTCGGCTCGCCCGACACCAGCGACGCGATCTGCCGCCGGCTCACCAACGCCGTCGGCTGCGTCACCGCCTCCGTCGGCTACCGGCTCGCCCCCGAGCACCCCTTCCCCGCGGCGCTCCACGACAGCCGCGCCGCACTGCTGCAACTCGTCGAACGGGCCGAGGAGTTCGGCGTCGACCCGGACCGGATCGCGGTCGCCGGCGACAGCGCCGGCGGCAACCTCGCCGCCGCGCTCACCCTCCTGCTGCGTGCCGAGGGCGGCCCCGCCCTGCGCCACCAGCTGCTGGTCTACCCCAACACCGACCACGGCGCCGACACCCCGTCGCTGCGCGACCACGACGACCCGGCACTGTTCAACCGCCGCTCGGTGGACTGGTACTGGGGGCACTACCTGGCCGACCGGGGCGACGGCGCCAGCCCGTACGCCTCCCCGCTGCGCGCCGCCACCCTGGCCGGCCTGCCGCCCGCGACCGTGCTGACCGCCGAGTACGACCCGCTGCGGGACGAGGGCGAGCAGTACGCCGAGGCGCTGCGCGCGGCAGGGGTCCCGGTCGAGCTGCGCCGCTACCCGGGCATGCCGCACGGCTTCTTCGCCATGACCGGCACCCTGGACGACGCCGCCGAGGCCCAGGCCTTCGCGGCCGGCTGTCTCCGGGAGGCGCTGCGGTGACGGCTCCGCCCGCTCCGGGAGGCGCCGCGGCGGACCTCCGACTGGACGACCTGCACGCCTCCCTGGCCGATCCGCTGCTGGACGCGATGACCTTCCTCAACGAGGTCACCACCCGCTACCCGGACGCCGTCTCCTTCGCCCCCGGCCGCCCCTACGAGGGCTTCTTCGAGCCCGAGGACGTCCCGGCCTACCTGGAGACCTACCTCGCCCACCTGGCCGACCGCGGCCTCGGCCGGGACGCGGTGCGCACCGCGCTGTTCCAGTACGGCCCGACCAAGGGCCTCATCAACGACCTGGTCGCCCGCGCGCTGGCCAACGACGAGGGCCTGACCGTCGACCCCGGGTCCGTGGTGGTCACCGTCGGCGCCCAGGAGGGCATGCTGCTGACGCTGCGCGCCCTGTGCGCCGGCCCGGACGACGTCCTGCTGGTGAGCTCGCCCTGCTACGTCGGCGTCACCGGCGCCGCCCGGCTGCTCGACCTGACCGTCCGCCCCGTCCCCGAGGGCCCGGACGGCGGCCCCGACCCGGCGGCGGTCCGCGCCGCCGCCCGCGCGGTGCGGGCCGAGGGGCGCCGTCCGCGCGCCCTCTACGTCGTCCCGGACTTCGCCAACCCCTCCGGCACCAGCATGCCGGTCGCGGCCCGCACCGGGCTGCTGGAGGCCGCGGCCGAGGAGGGCGTGCTCGTCGTCGAGGACAACCCGTACGGCTTCTTCTCCCGCACCCCGGGGCAGCGGCCCACCCTCAAGGCGCTGGACCGCCGCCGCCAGGTCGTCTACCTGGGCTCGTTCGCCAAGACCTGCTTCCCCGGGGCCCGCCTCGGCTACGTGGTCGCCGACCAGGAGGTGGCCGGCCCCGACGGGCGGCGCAGCCTGCTCGCGGACGAGCTGGCCAAGCTGAAGAGCATGACGACGGTCAACACGCCCGCGCTCAGCCAGGCCGTCATCGGCGGCATGCTGCTGACCCACGACTGCCGCCTGCGGGCCGCCAACGCCCCTGCCACGGCCCACTACGCGGCGGGCATGGACACCCTGCTGCGGGAGCTGGACCGGCACTTCCCGGCCTCCGTGCGGCGCCGGCTGGGCATCTCCTGGACCCGGCCGGACGGCGGCTTCTTCGCCGTGCTGACGGTGCCGTTCGTCGCCGACGAGGCGGCCATGGAGCGCTGCGCGCGCGACCACGGGGTGCTCTGGACGCCGATGGCGCCGTTCTACCCGGCGGGCGGCGGCGAGCACCGGCTGCGGCTGTCCGTCAGCTCGCTGACGCAGGCGCAGATCATCGACGGCGTGGCGAAGCTGGCGGCCTTCCTGACCGCCTGAGGTCGCGACGGGGACGACGGAGGGGCCCGGCTCATCGCGAGCCGGGCCCCTCCGTGCCGTCCGTCAGCGCACCCGGGTGGAGAACAGCCGGGCCGACCAGTACACCGCCAGGACGGTCATCACCGTGACCACCAGCAGCCCCTGCCAGACCACGTCGTCCCCGGCGTGCCCGGAGAACAGCGCGCGCATGCCCTCCACCGCCCAGTAGAAGGGGTTCCACCTGGCCGCCTGCTGCTGCCACTCCGGCGCCAGGGTGAGCGGCAGCAGCACCCCGGACAGCAGCGCGATCGGCTGCGCGATGGTGTTGACCACCGGCGACATCGCCGCGTCGGTCGGCACCATCAGCGCGATGCCGAAGGAGATCGCCGAGGTCATCAGCGCCAGCAGGCCCAGCAGCAGGTAGGCGAGCAGCAGGTTCAGCGGGCTCACCCGCAGCCCGAACGGCAGCGCGATCAGGGTGATCAGGACGGCCTGCACCAGCAGCGCCACCATCTCCCGCATCGCCCGCCCGAGCAGCAGCGCCAGCCGGCTCACCGGGGTCACCCGCGAGCGCTCGATGATGCCGGACCTGAGCTCGCCGAGCAGGCTGAAGCCGGTGTACAGCCCGCCGAAGATGCACAGCACCGCCAACAGGCCCGGTACGTACACCTGGTAGACGTCGGCGTAGCTGCGCGCGCCTTCCGAGGCGAGCACCTTCTTCAGCAGCGGGGCGAACAGCAGGAGGTAGAACACGGGCTGGATGATGCCGACGGCGATCCAGATCGGGGTGCGGATCATGAGCAGCAGCTGGCGCTGGAAGACCAGCCAGGTGTCGCGGGCGAGCTTCACGGTCTCCCCAGGGAGGTGTGCGGGGCCGGGTGGTGCGGGTCCGGGTGGTGCGGGGTCGGGACTGCTGCGGCGGGCGGCCGCTGCGGGCCGGGACTGCTGCGGCGGGCGCCCGGTGCGGGGTCAGGACTGCTGCAGCGAGCGCCCGGTGCGGGCCAGGAACACGTCGTCCAGGCTGGGCCGTTGGAGCTGCACGGTGCCGGGCGTCAGGCCCGCCGCGTCCAGCGCGCGCAGCAGCTGGGGGATGGCGGCGGCGCCGTCCTCCAGGTACAGCCGCAGCCCCTCGTCGCCGTTCTGCTCCAGCCGGTGTAGGTACGGCTGCGGGCGCAGCACCGCGGCCGCGCGCTCGAAGGCGGCCTCCGCGGCGTCCAGCCCGACCAGGACGACGTCGCCGGAGATCTCGCGCTTGAGCGCCTCGGGGGTGCCCTCGGCCACCACCTGGCCGTGGTCGACGATGGCGACCCGGTCGCAGAGCGCGTCGGCCTCGTCCAGGTAGTGGGTGGTGACGACCACCGTCATGCCCTCGGTGCGCAGCCGGCGGATCTCCTCCCAGACGTACGCCCGGCTGGCCGGGTCCAGCCCGACCGTGGGCTCGTCCAGGAACAGCACCCGCGGCTGGTGGATCACCCCGAGCGCGATGTCCACCCGGCGGCGCTGGCCGCCGGAGTAGGTGGCGCACGGGCGGTCTCCGAACCCGGTCAGGTCGAAGGCCTTGAGCGCGTCGGCGGCGGCCTGGCCGGCCTGTGCCTTGGCCGCGCCGTACATCCGGGCCTGGAGCACCAGTTCCTCGCGGGCGCTGACGTTGTCGGTGGTGCCGCCGCCCTGGGCGACATAGCCGATCCGGCGGCGGACCCCGGCGGGGTCGGTGAACAGGTCGGCCCCGGCGATGACGGCCTGTCCGCCGTCGGGGCGGATCAGGGTGGCCAGCATGCGCAGGGTGGTGGTCTTCCCGGCGCCGTTGGGGCCGAGGAAGCCGTAGATCTCGCCGGCGGCGACCGACAGGTCGATGCCGCGGACGGCGTCGACGGTGGTGTCGTCGCCGCCGCGGCGGGAGGTCTTCTTGCGGTAGGACTTGCGCAGTCCCGTGGTCTCGATCAACGGGAACTCCCGTGCGGGGATGGGCTGCCACGGCACCTGGGAAGGCGGGGCCCGGCACCTGCGGAGGGCGGTGCCGCTGCGACACCCTAGGGCGAACCCCGCCCCGGAAACAATGGCCTAGACCAATGGACGTGCGGTCTCCCGGTCTGCTACAGGGCGCCGGCCCGGGCCCGTTCGGCCGAGCGCCTCCAGCCGGTCCGCCGCGACCACCGCACCGCCCCCGGCCAGCAGTTCCGCGCCGACCTGAACCGCCCGCCGCCGGTACTCCGTGGAGTCGAGTACGGCCCGCAGCGCGCCCGCCAGCCGTTCCGGCGCGACGCGCGCGAACGGCACCCGCAGCCCCGCGCCGGCCGCCGCCACCTGGCCGGCCACGACCGGCTGGTCGTGCCGGATCGGCGCGGTGACCAGCGGCAGGCCGTGCGCCAGCGCCTCGCCCACGGTGTTCATCCCGCCGTGGCAGAGCACCGCGTCCAGCTCGCCGCGCGCCATCAGCTCCAGCACCGGCGCCCGGTCCACCGCCACGGCCCGGGGCGGGAGTTCGGGCAGCAGCCCGCGCGGCGCGGCGAACACCGGCTGCACGTCGTCGCCGCACAGCTCCAGCGCCCGGACGGACCGGGCCAGGAAGTCCGCGCCCAGCTCGCCGGCCAGCGTGCCCATGGTGACCAGCACCCGCCGCCGGCCGGGCAGCAGCCGCTCCCACGGGAAGTCCGGGTCGTGCGGCCGTACCGACAGCACCGGCCCGACCAGCGCGTGCTCCGGCGGCGGGGCCGAACCGGTCAGCGCCGGACCGGTGGTCGCCAGCACCAGGGCGGGGGAGAAGCGCGGGTCCAGGTACTCCTCCGGAGGCAGCGCGGCGCGCTCCCACAGCCCGCGCAGCAGCCCGGCCATCCAGGCCTCGACCTGCGGCAACGCCCGGTAGGGGCGCCCCAGTTCCATCGCCCCCGGCGCGAAGGACGCCCACGGCAGCCCGTGCCGGTGCGCGACCAGCGCGCCCGCCGGGGTGTGCTGGTCGACCAGCAGGACGTCCGGCCGCCACTCCCGCACGATCGCGTCCAGCGGCTTCGCGGTGAACCGCGCGTACGGGACGATGAAGCCCTCCCAGAGCGTGCGCAGCGCGGCCAGCCCGTGCCCGCCCTGGGCCCGGAACGCCCGGGTGCCGGTGCCGAGCACCTCGGCGTGCGGGCCGAGCAGTGGGCGCAGTACGGACTCGGTGCCGGTCCAGGCGACCTGGTGGCCGCGTGCGGTCAGCTCGGCGGCGATGCCCGCGGCCGGGTTGACGTGGCCGGTCAACGGCGGCATCACCAGCAGGAACCGGGTCATCGCGCGTCCTCCTCGGGGAGCAGTCGCCGCAGGTCGGCGACGGTCAGGGCCTCCAGGGCGGCCAGGTCCAGCCCGGTGCGCAGCGCGGCCAGGTCGGCCCGCGGACCGAAGCGCTCGCGCAGCCGTAGCGACAGGTCGGCGAGTTCGGCCTCGTCCAGCAGCAGGTCGCCGTCCAGTCGGGCGTCCGGGGTGACGTGGCGCGCCCAGTCGGGCGGCGCGCCGGCCGCCTCGACCAGCAGGGCCACCAGCTCCGGGTCCAACGGGGCGTCGGGGTGGAGGGGTTCAGGGTTCGGCATGAGAGATCTCCCACCTGCTCGACGGCACGGGGTGAACGCGGCCGCACCGGAGCGCAGTTGGCGGCTTCCGGGGAGCGGCGGCGACGGTGGAGGGGCCCGGGATCACTTGTGCGACCCGGCGGGCGTCGGAATACTAGCCCGGGTGACCGCACTGGAGGCAGTGGCCGTCCACCTCCCCCCACACGCCGTTCCCATCGAGGCGGTGGGCGAGCGCATCGGCCTGACCCCACGTCAACTCCGTCTCTTCCGCCGCTTCCACGGCCTGGACCAGCTACGTCTGGATCCGACCGGGACGCTGCCCGACCTGCTCGAAGCCGCCCTGGACAACCTGCCGGAGCTGCGCGGACGCGAACGCGACGTCCGCTTCGTGATCCATGCCCGCAGCATGCCGGTGGCGGTGCCCCATCCGCTCAACCCGCTGCACGACCTGCTCGAAACCCGTGGCCTGGCGCACGCCGACGCCTTCACGGTGACCCACCACGCCTGCGCGGTGGGCCTGCTGGCCATCGACCTGGCCGGCCGGCTGCTCGCGGCCGAACCCGACCCGGCGGCGCTCGCCCTGGTGCTGACCGGCGAGAAGACCTTCACCAGGGACGCCCAGGTGGTGCCCGAGACCGGGATCTTCGCCGAGGGAGCGGCCGCCTGCCTGGTCAGCGCCGACGGCGAGCGCCACCGGATGCTCTCCTTCGCGGTGCGCCAGCGCCCGGAGTTCGACGGCCGGCTGGCCGAGGACCCGGACCTGCTCGCCCGCTACCAGCGCGAGTACCCGAACGTGATGGTGGAGGCGATCGAGGCCGCCCTGGACCAGGCCGGTCTGGACCTCTCCGACCTGGCCGCGATCCTGCCGCACAACGTCAACCAGGCGTCCTGGCGGATGATCGCGCGCCGGATCGGCTATCCGGTCGAGAAAGTCGTGCTGGACAACGTGCGGTCGGTCGGGCACAGTTTCGCCTCAGACAGCCTCATCAATCTCCACACCGCCACCACGCGGGGGCTGCTCCGCCGCGGCGACCACTACCTGATCGCCGCCGCCGGTGTCGGAGCCACGTTCTCCGCGATGGCCATGCGGTACTGACGGCCCGCCGACTCCTCCGGCGGCCGTCGTCCGCACAGCGACGCCGCATTTCCCACACCACCCCAGAGCCCCGGGGCGCCTGCAAGCCCCGGAGCACACATCCCACGTACGACGGGACGGGACACCCATGTCAGAAGCCGCGGTCCAGACCACCGACCCCGAACTGCGCGAGCGCATCCTGCACGGCATCGGCGAGCTCCTGCCGCGCGTCCTCAAGCGCGAACTGCCCGAGATCCCGCAGGACGCCTGCCTCTTCGACGACCTCGGCCTCACCTCGGCCGGCACCATCGAGCTGATCCTGGAGCTGGAGGAGTCGCTCGACATCCAGGTGGACGTCGAGCAGATCACCGAGGACGACCTGCGGTCGGTCACCAGGCTGGCCGACTACGTCGCCGGGCACGTCATCCCCGAGGACTGACCGGGTGGCCCCCGGTCCCACCGGCCTGCGGATCACCCGGGTGCTCGCCCGCCGCTCCGACGGCCGCTCGGAGACCTCGCTCGACCCGGACCTGCGGGTCTTCGTCTCCGACCTCGTCCGCCCCTACGGCCTGCCGCTGCGCGAGGACCTGCTGGGCGAGGGCGTCGGCCACTCCTACGAGGAGCTGGCCGCCGGACCGCTGCGCGAGGCGCTGGCCGAGGACGAGCCGGCGGACCTGCTGATCCTGGCCTTCGACACCCCGGACGTCCGGCCCGGCGCGCCGTCCTCGCTGGCGCTCAGCCGGTCCGTCCCGGGGAGCCCGCTCTCCTTCGCGGTCTGCGACCAGGGCGGCGCGGCGGCCTTCACCGCGCTGCGGCTGGCCGCCGCCCACCAGCGCACCGGCACCTGCCGCCGGGCCGTGGTGGTGCTCGCCGAACAGAGCGCGCTGCACTACGAACCGTCCGGGCCGGTGCCGTTGCCGGAGCGGCACGCGGTGGTGGTGCTGGTCTGCGAGGAGGCCCCCGGCGAGGGTCTGGCCGTCCGGCAGACCCGGGGCGAGGCCTCCCCGGCGGAGGCGGTCCGGGCCGAGGCCGAGAAGCTCGGGCCGGAGGCGGCGCTCCTGCTCGGCCCCGGCTTCGGGGCCGGGGAGCCCCCGCCGGCCCAGCCGTTCACCGGCCTCTGGGCGGAGCTGGCCGACCACTTCCCGCGCTGGCGGGCGGACGGCCGGCCCGCGCTGCTGGCCGGGCACGACCGCCGGCTCGGCGTGCTCAGCACGCTGGCCCTGCCGTGACGCCGATCGACCTCTGGCTGATCGATACGCGTCAACCAGCTGTGCCGGCCGCTGAGTTGTGGCCGCTGCTCGACCCGGACGAACGTGCCCGGGCGGCGCGGATGGACCCAGGGGCGGGCGAGCGCTTCACCGTGGTGCGCGGCGCCGTCCGGCGGCTGGTCGCCGCCCGGCTCGGCGTGCCCCCGGCCGCACTGGTCTGGCGGTACGGTCCGCACGGCAAGCCCGAGCCCGTGGCGGCCGGTGGGCTGCGGGTCAGCTGGTCTGCCTCGGGGGCGTTCGCGGCGCTGGCCCTCGCCGAGGGGCGGGCGGTCGGCGTCGACGTCGAGCGGCTCCACGACCCCCGGACGGCCGAGCGGATGGCCGCCCGCTGGTTCCCGTCCGAGGAGGCGCGGTTCGTCGCCGAGCCCGTCGAACCGGCCGCGCGGGCGGCGCGGTTCACCGCCCTGTGGTGCCGCCGCGAGGCCTGCGTCAAGGCGTACGGCGGGCGGCTCGCGCAGTCCTTCGGCGTGCCCGTGGGCGGCCCCTCGCCGGTGCTGGTGGCCGACCCGGGCGGGCTCGGCACCGGTCCGTCCCGGCTCCGCGACGTTCCCGTGGCGGAGCCGTTCCGGGCTGCCGTGGCGGCCCTCGGGGAATCGCCGATACATGTCAACTGCCGTGTGTGGAAAGAAAATTGACGATGGATCGGGCCCGTCGAGGTTTGGTCTGGACCAGCTCGCGAGGGCGCTGGTAGCGTCCCGGTCACACCCCCTGTCGAACCCTCCCCGGCCCTCCCCGGCGAGCCGAAAGGCGCGTACGACGTGACACCGCAGGACGCCCCACCGAACGATCCGACGTCACTCGGCGCGACACCGCGCGGCACGACAGCGACCCCCAGGCGGATCACCGTCCGGTACGCCGTCGAGGGCGGCGGCTCCGGCCCGCTCACCCGGGGCCAGGGCAACATGGTCCTCTGCATCCGGCGCGACCCGCCCGAGGGGATCAACAAGGACTCCGTCTGGCCGGTGCCCGACGGCGTCTCGGTCCCCGCCGGGCTGGTCGCCCTGCGCCTGCTGGTCGAACGCCACGAGTCGCTGCGGACCTCCTTCCCCGCGGGCCCCGGCCCGGACGGCTTCCCGGACCGCCAGGTGGTGCACCGGAACGGCCGGTTCGCCGTCACGGTGGTCGAGGCCGGCGGTCGGAGCGAGGCCGAACTGGACGTGCTGGCCGCCGAGTTGGGCCGGGCGGATGTCGCCGTCCCGGTGCCCCTCGACGCTCCGCCGCGGGTCCGGTTCACCATGCTCGCCGCGGGCGAGCGGCTGCTGCGGCTGGTCGCCGTGGTCTGCCACGCGGGTGCCGACGGCGCCGCCACCGCGGTGCTGATCCAGGACTGGCACGCCCTCGCCGCCGGGAAGGAGCTGCCGCCGGTCACCGCTCCGACCCCGCTGGAGGTCGCCGTCGCGGAGCAGAGCGCCCAGGGCCGCCGCAGGGCCGCGGCCGCGCTGCGGCACTGGGCCCGGGTCCTGACCGCCGGCCCGCAGGTCGTCTTCGCCGACGCGCGGATCACCGGCCCGCCCGGCGACCACAGCGCCCTGCTGGTCCGCTCGCGCACCGCCGCGGACCACCTCGCCGCCGTCTGCCGGCGCACCGGCGCCAGTCCGTCGGTCGTCCTGCTCGCCGCCTTCGCCGCGCTGGTCGCCCACCGCTCCGGCCGCCGCGAGCTGGTGTTCTCGGCGCTCTCCGCCAACCGCCAGCGCGCCGCCCTGATCGACCACGTGGGCACCCTCGCGCAGGACGCGCTGGTCCTGCTCGACACCGGCGCGGCCGACCTCGACCAGCTGATCGGCCGCGCCAAGTCCGCCTCGCTGAGCGCCTACTGGCACAGCACCCTGGACGCCCAGCAGGTCTGGCAGCTGGTGGACGACGCCGCCCACCTGCGCGGGGCCCGGTTCTCCCGCCAGGTGGTCGTCAACGACCTGAGCCTCACCATCCCGGCCGCCGTCGCCGACGCCCAGCCGCCCCCGGCCGTCGACCCCGAACTCACCGTCCTGCCCGCCCCGCCGCTGCCGGTCCGGCTGATGTTCACCATCCTGCGGATCACCGGCAGCCTCGACTTCGCCCTGATCGCCTGCCCCCAGGTGCTCGACCCCGAGGAGACCGAGGGCTTCGCCCGGGCCCTGCCGGCCGTGCTCGCGGCCGCCGCCGAGGGGCCGGTGCTGCTGTCCGACCTGCCCGCCGTGCTCGGCCCGCCGGGGGGTGGCCTTAGCGGCGAATGGCGGCTGGTCGACGGTGCCTGGATCGACCTCGCGGCCGTCCGCGAACTGCTGCGGACCGCCCTCGGGGAGCACCGACTCTCCGAGGAGGAGGGGAAGTTGGTGGTGGAACTGGCGACCGTTGACCCCTCGTTCGGCCCGGTCGAGGCCCACCGTGCGGTGGTCGCCGCCCTACCCGGACGCGACACGGCGATGGCGCCGCACCACTACGTCGTCCGGTACGCCGCTCCGGCGGGGGAGCGGACCGAGGCGGGCAGCGGGCGCGACCCGGCCGTCGCCGCCCGGCTGTCCGTGCTCACCTGAAGGGATGATCACGGCGGCCCCAACGGCGCTCACCCCCACGGGTCGTCGTGATCATCCACCGGGTCCCACGGAAGGTCCTCCCAGGAACAGGCGGAGGTCGCCCCCGAGGTGAGCCCCCAGGGGCTCGGCACCTCCTCCTCGCCGCCGTCCTGCACCGGCAGCCGGTCGATCACCGCGACGAGGGCGGGCGGCAGCTGCGGGGCCAGCCCGTGGTGCACCCGGGAGAGGATGTCGCGCCGCACGTCGTCCGGCAGCAGCGGCCGGTTCATCCGCAACGCCCGTGGCCCGGGCGGCCGTTCGGCCATGGCCAGCTGGTCCGACCAGGCCCGCCAGTAGTCGGCGTCGTCGGTCTCGCCGAGCATCAGGTGGTGCAGGTGCAGGCAGTACGCGGCCGTCCCGCTGCCGGAGCCGGCCGCGAAGCGCCACCAGAACTCGGCGCCCTCCTCCTTGCCGGTCGCGTACAGCAGCGCGCCGAACACCTCGGCCCCCTCCGGCTGGATCCGGCGCGCGTTCACCAGCAGGTCGAGTCCGTGCGAGGCGTCCGGCGCGCCCAGCACCAGGGCTACCACCAGGCCGAGTTCGAACGCCGCCTGCTCGTGCTCCGACGGCAGGTGCGCGGGCGCGGCCGTGAGCCGCGCCCGGCGCACGGCGGCGATCCGCTCCGCATGGGCGCGTTCGGGCCGCGGGACGCGGAACACCGTGCGCCCGCCGTCGGCCCGGCCCGGTCCGTCCGGGGCCCGGTCCTCCGGTGTCGCCGTCACAGCTCGCCGCCGCCGTCCGGGAGTTCGCCCACCCCGAGCCGTCGGGCCAGCCTCTCCCGGGCGTGCCGGAGGTTGGAGTGCACCGTCGCCACCGGCCGCCCCAGGTACGCCGCGATCACCTTGACGTGCAGGCCGAGCAGGTACCGCAGGATCACCACGTCCCGTTGCCGGTCCGGCAGTTCGAGGATCGCCGCGTACAGCCGCACCTCGTCCGCCTCGCTGTGCAGCAGCCCCTTCGCCACCTGCTTGAAGGCGCCGATCACCGCCGCGAAGGTGACCGCCTCCACCTCGACCGGCTCCTCGGAGGCCACCCAGTCCGCGACGTGCCGATTGGCCAACCGCCAGGCGTACGCGGCCGGTTCCTCGAACCGGAGCACCTGCGACCAGCAGCGGGCCAGGTCGGCCTTCACCGCCGAGACCACCAGCTCCGCGTCGGACTGGCTGCCTATCCGGGTCAGGGCCAGGGCGCGCCAGGCGGGTTCGTGGGTCTCGCAGAAGGCCGCGTAGGGGAGGCCCAGGCGAAGTTCGGGGTCGGAGCGGAGTCCGGGGTCGGTGTCGGCCGTCGGCTCCGCCACCGTCCCGCGGAGGTACGCCACGGCCGTTCCGCCCCGGTGCCTGCGCGTCGGGGCGCCCCTGTCGATCGTCATCGGGCCTGCTTTCCGTGGCCGCCGGCTGCGCACCGGGCCACCCGAGGGTCGGGCTGTCTGCGCCCATCCTCATTCCATCAGGCCTGTCACTCCAGGCTGCAATCCGAATACAGATTGTCATCTCATGGGAACCAGCGGTTGGTTGGAATGCCCGGAAGCTGTTCGGAACACGAGGGGCCGCGCCTATCGTGGGCGGGGAGGATCGATCGGGCACGGCATCGGGGGGAGAACACGGATGGGTCTCTACGACGGGGTGGACCTGCGGCTCAACGTTCCGCACTCGGCGCGGATGTACGACTACTTCCTCGGCGGGTTCACCAACTTCGCCGCCGACCGCGAGGCCGCCGGACACGCCCTCGCCGTCGCGCCCTGGCTGCGCGCCGCCGCCCGCGTCAACCGCTCCTTCATGCAGCGCTCGACCCGTGCCCTCGCCGAGCTCGGCTTCGACCAGTTCCTCGACATCGGCACCGGCATCCCCACCTCGCCCAACCTGCACGAGGTCGCCCAGGGCGTCCGGCCGGACGCCCGGGTGGTCTACGTAGACAACGACCCGATCGTGCTCTCGCACGCCCAGGCCCTGCTCACCGGCACCCCCGAGGGCCGCACCGCCTACGTCGAGGCCGACGCCACCGACCCGGCCCGGCTGCTCGCCGCCCCCGGACTGCGGGAGACCCTCGACCTGTCCCGGCCGGTCGCGCTCTCCCTCAACGCCCTGCTCCACTTCGTCCCCGACGCCCACGGCGCGTACGAGCTGGTCGAGCACCTCAAGTCCGCCCTCGTCCCGGGCAGCGCCCTGGTGATCACCCACGTCAGCCCCGAGTTCGCACCCGAGGACATCGCCACACTGACCCGGATCTACGAGGCGGCCGGCACCGCGGCCCAGGCCCGCACCCGGCTGCGGATCGCCCGCTTCTTCGACGGCTGGACCCTCCTGGAGCCGGGGCTCGTCCCCATCGCGCAGTGGCGGCCGTCCCCCGACGAGGCGCCCGTCGCCGCCGAGGAGGTCTCGCTGTACGCGGGGGTGGCCGTCCGGCCGTGACGGGGCGCCCCGGCCACACCCGCGGCCGGTCACATGGTGTTGACGATGAGCCCGATGTGGGTGAAGTAGTTCAGCCCGCCGAACGCCAGGAAGGCGAGGCCGGCCAGCCCCCACACGACGCCGATCACCGGGCTCATCCACCGCCGGGGGTCCCGCAGCGCGAAGGGGAAGAGCAGCGCCCCGATGCCGACCAGCACGTACAACCCGGACATGAAGCTCGCCTCCAGCCACGGCCAGTCCGAGAACTCCCCGGAGATCGGCTCCTCCGGCGGGGCGGCGAAGAGCGTGTACTTCCAGCCCGCGGCGGCGATGCCGAAGCAGGCCAGCCCCATGCCGAAGACGAACACCGAGATCGGCGCGGCCACCCGGACCGTCCGGTCGACGCCGTCCGCGGCGAGGAGCTCGCTGCCGCGCTTCCAGAGGTAGAAGGAGGCGGTCAGCAGGAAGACGCCGAACGCCAGGGCGGGTTCGCCGAAGATGACGTTGTCGAACGGGAACCCCTGCCCGGCCAGCGGCCAGGTCAGGGTCATGTGCAGGCCGGTGGTGACGAGCGTGAACCCGAGGGCCCCGAACGCCAGCGCCCAGCCCTCGAGCGTGGTGCTGCGCCCCTGGACGAGGAGTCGGCGCCCCAGGGCGACCACCAGCAGGAGTCCGGCGCCGGCGGCCACCGACATGATCGTGTTGTAGGTCGGCATCCTGGCCCAGTCGATCTTCAGACCGGATGCGGCGAGTGGCATGGCGTGCTGAATCATGGATCAGGGATGACGCGGCACCGTCCGCCGGCAAACCGCGCGCCGCCCGGGTCCACCCGGCGGGCCCAGCCGATCCCGTCCGACCCCGCGCCCGTCCCACCCGCTCCACCCGTGCGACCCCGTTCCCCCGGCCCCAGACTGGTGGTGGATCGACGCTGCCCCGGGAGGCTGGGAGAGGCATGCTGCTGGGACTCACCACCGCCTTGGTCGCGACCGTCTGCTTCGGCTTCGGGGCGGTCTTCCAGGCGCGCGGGGCGCGGTCGGCCCCGCGCGCCGACCGGGTCCGGGCGGGCCTGCTCGCCGCGCTGGCGCGGTCCTGGCAGTTCCTCCTCGGCACCCTGCTGGACATCGTCGGCTTCGCGCTGAGCATCGTCGCCCTGCGCACCCTCCCGCTCTTCCTCGTCCAGGCCGTCACCAACGCCAGCCTGGCCGTCACCGCCCTGGCCGCCGTCTGGCTGCTGGGCGCGCGGCTGCGCCGCGGCGACCTCGCGGGCATCCTCGCCGTGGTCGTCGGCCTGACCCTGCTGGCGCTCGGCTCCGGCCGGGAGGGCCGTGACCACGCCGCGCCCGCCTTCCACTGGGCGCTGCTCGCCACCACCGCCGTCCTGCTGCTCGCCACCCTGGTCCTGGTGCGGCGGGAGGGCAACGCGGCCGCGGCCGGCCTGGGACTGCTGGCCGGGGCCGGCTTCGGCGTGACCAGCCTGGCCGTACGGGTACTGGACGCCTCCGGCCCGGTCGCCGTGCTCACCGACCCGGCCGCCTACGCCCTCGCCGTCGGCGGCCTCGGCGGCTACCTCGCCTACGCCCTGGCCCTGCAGCGCGGCACGGTGACGGCCGCGACCGCCGCCGGGACGGTGACCGAGACCTTCGGCCCGGCGCTGGTCGGCGTGACGGTGCTCGGGGACGCCGCGCGCCCCGGGTTCGAGTGGTGCGCGCTGACGGGCTTCGCGGTGGCGGTGGGCGGCACCTTCGTGCTCTCCCGCTTCGGGGAGCCCGAGGGCGGGTCCACGGAGCCGTCCGCCCCGCACCGGGACGCCGAGGCGGAGCCCGCCGTACCGCCCCGGTAGCCCGGACGGCTCCGCCGTGCGAAGGTGACTTGCCGGACAAAACGGACGGCTAGGCGGTCACAGAGCGGCAGGTGCCCGATGGCGGAGGAGCCCCACTCCCGACCCCGGCGGTCGGACCCGAAGGACGTCACCGACCCCGCGGCTCCCGTGGACCGGAAGGCCCTGAAGCCCCCGCCGGACCCGGCCGGCCGCCCCGTCGCGCTGATCACCGGCGCCTCCTCCGGGATCGGCCGCGCCACCGCCACCCGCCTGGCCGACGCCGGCTGGCTCACCCTGCTCTCCGGCACCGACCGCGCCCGCCTCGACGAACTCGCCGACCGCACCGGCGGCCGCGCCCTGCCCGAGGACCTGAGCAAGCCGGACGGCCCGGCCCGCCTCGCCGAGGCCGCCCTGGCCGACACCGGCCGGGTGGACGCCCTGGTCGCGAGCGCCGGCCTGGGCTGGCGCGGCCCGTACGCGCAGACGCCCTCCGACATCCTGGACCGGATGATCGAGGTCAACCTCGCCGCCCCGCTGCGCCTGGTCCGCCTGCTGCTGCCCGGCATGCTGGAGCGCCGCCGCGGTCGGATCGTGCTGCTCGGCTCGATCGTCGGCCAGGTCGGCTCGCGGGAGGAGTCCGGCTACGCGGCCACCAAGGGCGCGCTGACGATGTTCGCCGAGAGCCTCTGGTACGAGCTGCGCGGCACGGGCGTCGGGGTACGCCTGGTGCTCCCCGGCGCGGTGGACACCCCGTTCTTCGAGCGGCGCGGCACCCCGTACGAGCGCGACTGGCCGAGGCTGGTCCCGGCGGACCGGGTCGCGGACGCGGTGGTGGCGACCATCACCACCGAACGCGACCGCCTCTACGTCCCGCACTGGCTCGGCTTCCCGTCCCGCCTCCACGGGGTGGCACCGGGCGTGTTCCGCCGGATGGCCGCGCGCTTCGAGTGAGCGCCGCCGTGCACCGGACGGGCACCGCCGCCGTCGCCGCCACTGCCCTCGCCGTCGGCGCGGAGTTCCTGCACCTCGCCCCGGCCGCCGTCCGCCTGCCGCCACTGCGCCGCACCCTGGCCCGCCGCACCGCCGGCGAAGGCGCCGCGCCCGGCCACGTCGCCCTGACCTTCGACGACGGCCCCGATCCGGCCAGCACCCCGTACGTCCTCGACGCGCTGGACGAACTCGGCGCCCGCGCCACCTTCTTCCTGCTCGGCGCGATGCTGGAGCGCGCCCCCGGGCTCGGCCGCGAGCTGGTGCTGCGCGGCCACGAGGTGGCCGTCCACGGCTGGCACCACCGGCAGCAGTGGTACCCGGCCCCCGCCCGCGACCTGCGCGAACTGCGCCGCGCCAGCGAGGCCGTGACCGAACTCTGCGGCGCCCGCCCGCGCTGGTACCGCCCGCCGTACGGCGTCCTGACCGCCGGCCCGGCCCTGGCCGCCCGCCGGCTCGGCCTGCGCAGCGTGCTGTGGACGGCCTGGGGCCGCGACTGGACGGCGGAGGCCACCGGCGAGTCCGTCTACGCGACCGCCCGCCCCGGCCTCACCGGCGGCGCCACCCTCCTACTGCACGACTCCGACTGCACCTCCGCCCCCGGCTCCTGGCGCGCCACCCTCGCCGCCCTCCCACTGATCGCCGCCCACTGCCGCACCCACCGCCTCACCCTCGGCCCCCTCCGCGACCACCGGGTGCCGTCGGGCGCGGGGAACCGTCCGGGGTGACGGACGCACCGGCCGCCACCCGCGTGCCGCACCACGTCCCCCGCGCGGCTAGCCCAGCCCCACCCGTCGCAGCGCCGCCCCGAACCCGGCCTGCCAGGCCTCCGGTGTGGCGCCGGCGGACGGTGGGGGCTCGGGGCGGCCGAGGGCGGCCAGGGCGTTGCGGACCACCTCGGCGGGGCGGGCGGTGGCGACGTCGGCGTGGCCGAGCTCCAGCTCGTGCTGGAGGTTGTCGCGCCCGTGCCCCTGCACCACGTCGAGGAGCAGCAGCCGCCGGCCCAGCGCCCGGGCCTCGCTGCAGGTGTCGCCCGAGCTGGTGACCACCAGGTCGGCGGCGGCCATCAGCGCGGGGACGCGGTCGGTGTAGCCGAAGGGGTGCAGCCGGGGCTCCCGGCGTGCGGCGGTCCGCAGCCGGCGCTCCAGCTCCCGGTTGCGCCCGGCCACCGCGAGTACGTGCGGCCCGGCGGCGGCCAGCGAGGCGGCGGTGCGGGCGAGCGGGCCGAGCCCCCAGGAGCCCGACATCAGCAGCACGCAGGCGGCGCCCGCCGGCACGCCCAACTCGGCGCGCGCCACGGCCCGTTCGGGCGGCCGGTAGAACGGCTGCCGCAGCGGCGCCGGCACGACGGCGACGTCGGCGTCCGGCCGGTACCGCCGCACCGCGCACGCCGCGACCTCCGAGGTGACCAGGAACAGGTCCGTCCCCTCCTGCACCCAGAGCCGGTGCGGTGTCACGTCGGTGCAGAACACGAAGTGCCGGAACTCCCGCTCCGGGGCCTGCCGCAGCAGCCGGTTGACCGCGGAGGTCGCGGTGGCGAACACCGAGACCACCAGCTGCGGCCGCTGCGCCGCGATCAGCTCCCGCAGCGCCGGGACCAGCCGGGCGCGGGCCGCCGCGTCGGCGAGCAGGGCGAGCCGGGCGCCCGGCCGCAGCGCCGAGAAGTGGAAGGCGTCGTACACCCCGGGCAGGTCGAGCAGCCGGCGGAACACCGCCTCCCCGGCCGCGCCGGAGCGCTGCCCGAGCAGGGCCATGGCGTCGACCGTGCCGGTGGTCCAGCCGCGTTCCCGCAGGGTGTCCGCGCAGGCCTGCGCCATCACGTCGTGGCCCTGCCCGAGCGAGCCGGAGACCAGCAGGGCGTGCGGCATCGGGCGGCCCCCGTCAGGCGCCGGCGGCCGAGCCGACGGCGGCCCGGTACCAGTCCGCGTACTGCCGCACGCCGGCGGTGAAGTTGGTGCTCGGCGACCAGCCCAGCAGCCGCTTCGCCTGCGCTGAGGAGATCCGCCGCCCCGCGTAGTCGGCCTTCCGCCCGTCGATGTGCTCGATGGTGACGGGCCCCAGCAGGGCGTCCACGGTGTCGGCGATGTCCCGCACCGAGACGGCCGCCGAGCCCTCCAACGCGAAGGTCTGGTCCTCGGCGGCGGGGGAGAGGGCCCGGACGTGGGCGTCGGCGAGGTCCTCGACGTAGACGAAGTTGCGGCTCTGCCGGCCGTCCCCGGCGATGGTGATCGGCCGACCGGTCAGCGCGGCCTGGACGAACCGGGCGACGACCAGCTCGTCCCGCATCCGGGGGCCGTACGGGATGCCGTAGCGCAGGATGGTGAAGTGCTGCCCGTA
This sequence comes from Kitasatospora sp. NPDC001119, assembly GCF_053598475.1. Taxonomy (NCBI): domain Bacteria; kingdom Bacillati; phylum Actinomycetota; class Actinomycetes; order Kitasatosporales; family Streptomycetaceae; genus Kitasatospora; species Kitasatospora sp. NPDC001119. The sequence continues at coordinate 117,172 of NZ_JBSFKI010000008.1, read as the reverse complement.
GAGCTCGCGGTAGCTGTGCACCAGCATCTCGGCGGCGAGCTTGGTGGCCACGTACAGATGGCCGCTGTGCTCCAGCTCGATCGGCACGTGCTCGTCCAGCTCCTGTTCGCCGCCGTCGATCTGTCCGTCGGTGAGGGCGGCTCCGTAGACCCAGACGGTGCTCGCCAGCACGGTCCGGCTCAGGCCGCTGCGCCGGGCGGCCTCCAGGACGGCCTCGGTGCCGTCGATGTTGGTCCGCACCGCGCGGACGGGGTCGGCGGAGACCTGCTCGACGTCGGCCATGGCGGCCAGGTGGTAGACCACCTCGCTGCCGGCCAGCGCCGCGGTGAGGGCCCCGAGGTCGAGGATGTCGAGCCGCGCGTGCTCGGCGTCCGGGTTGAGGTACTTGTCGGTGGTGTCCACCGCGAGGACGTCGTGGCCGGCCGCGATCAGGTGGTCCACGACGTGTGAACCGATGAACCCGCAGCCTCCGGTGACGGCTATCCGCACGATCCTGCTCCCTTCGCTCCGGCTACCCGGCCAGGCGCCGGTACACCGCGGAGACGGCGTCGACCACCTGCTCCGTCTCGTCCTCGGTCATGTCGGAGTGCACCGGCAGGCAGACCTGCCGGGCGCAGACGTCCTCGGCCACCGGCAGCGGCCCGCGCCGGTACGGGGCGAGCACCGGCTGGAGGTGCAGCGGCAGGTCGTAGACCTCGCCGGACAGCCGCACCCCGTGCTCCTCGGCCACCGCCCGTTTGAACTCCGCGCGGTCCACCCCGGGCGGCAGCAGCGCCACGTACTTGTAGTAGTTGCCCCGGCAGCCGGGCGGTTCGAGCACCGGGTCGAGGCCGTCCAGCTCGGCCAGCGCCGCGTCGTAGCGGCGGGCGACGGCCCGGCGGGTCTCGATGAACTCCTTCAGCCGGCGCAGGTGCACCGCCCCGATCGCGGCGTGCGGCTCGCTCATCCGCCAGGAGTAGCCGAGCTTCACGTGGTGGTTGGTGGTGAAGGAGCCCTTGCCCTGGTCGCGGTAGATCCGGGCCTCGTCGCGCAGCTCCGGCGACTCGGTGAGGATCATCCCGCCCTCGCCGCTGGTGGTGACCTTGGTCGGGTAGAAGGAGAAGGCCCCGGCCAGGCCGAAGGTCCCGGCGGCGCGCCCGTCGAAGCTGCTGCCGTGGGCGTGCGCGGCGTCCTCGACCAGCGGGATACCGCGCCGGTCGCACAGCGCCCGCACCGCGGTGACCTGCGGGCCGACCAGCCCGCCGATGTGCACCAGGACGACGGCGGCGGTGTCCGGGGTGAGCGCCGCCTCCAGGGTCTCGGGGGAGAGCGCGAGGGTGGCCGGGTCGACGTCGGCGAAGACCGGACGCCCGCCCGCGTGCACCACCGCGCCGGCGGTCGCGTAGAAGGTGACGGCGGGGACGACCACGTCGCGGCCCCGGACGTCGATGCCGCGCAGGATCACCTCCAGCGCCGCCGTGCCGCTGCTCACCGCGACGGCGTGCGAGGCGCCGTGCTCGGTGGCGAAGGCCTGCTCGAAGCGCTCGGTCCACGGACCGAGGGTCAGCGCGCCGGTGGTGAGCATCTCGGTCACCGCTTCGGCGACGGCCGCACGGTCGCTCTCGTCGAACACGATGCGGGCGGCTGGAACGCCCATGGGGCACCTCCGGCGGCGGGCTGCGAAAGCAGCACCGATCGGGTCGGATCCTCCCGAACCGCACGTCAGCGGACGGGTCAGGCACATCACGCTACTTCGCCCACCGGCCCGCGGCCCGCCGCCGCGGACCGCACGGGTGACCGGATCTGCTTCCGCCGCAGGTCCAGGGGCTGCTTCCGGGGTAGGACGCGCCCTCCTCCGTACGGGGGAGGGCACTACTGCGTCCGCAGTACGCAAACGGCCTGCGCAGGGACGACGACGGAGTAGGGGTCGGCGATCAAGGATTGGTCATGCTGCGGCGGACCGCGTCCACCAGGACGTCCGGCCGGCCGCGGCACCTCCCGATCCCGAGAACCGCATCCGAAGGAGTCCGCTCTCCCGTGGCCACGTTCCTCTACCGTCTGGGCCGATGGACCTTCGTCCGGCGCCGGCTGGTGACCTTCCTCTGGGTCGCCGTGCTGGCGGCCGTCGGAGTCCTCGCGGCCAAGGCGCCCGCCGCACCCGACGACGGCTTCGCGATGCCCGGCACGGAGGCGCAGAAGGCCTTCGACCTGATGAACGAGCGCTTCCCCGGCGGCCACGCCGACGGGGCCTCGGCACGCCTGGTGTTCGTCGCCCCCTCCGGCCAGAAGATCACCGCCGCGCCGAACCAGCAGGCCGTCGAGCGCACGGTCGGCGAGCTCGCCGGCTCCGAGCAGGTCACCAGCGCGGTGGACCCGTTCAAGATGAAGGGCGCCGTCTCCGCGGACGGCACCACCGCCTACGCCACGGTGAGCTACTCCGCCAAGGCCGGCGAGGTCTCCAAGACCGCCACCGACACCCTCGAGCAGGCCGCCCAGCACGGGCGGGACGCCGGCCTCAAGGTCGAGATCGGCGGCACCGCGCTGATGGCCAAGCCCGACGCGGGCGGCAGCAGCGAGGCGATCGGCATGGCGCTGTCCGCCGTCGTCCTGGTGATCACCTTCGGCTCGCTGCTCGCGGCCGGCCTGCCGCTGCTCACCGCCGTCATCGGCGTCGGCCTCGGCATGGCGCTGATCACCGCGCTCGGCAGCACGCTCGGGCTCTCCACCACCACCGGCACGCTCGCGATGATGCTCGGCCTCGCGGTCGGCATCGACTACGCGGTGTTCATCGTCTCCCGCTACCGCGCCGAGCTCGCCGAGGGCCGGACGCCCCAGGAGGCGGCGGGCCGGGCGGTCGGCACGGCCGGGTCCGCGGTGGTCTTCGCGGGCCTCACCGTGGTGATCGCGCTCGCCGGCCTCTCCGTGGTCGGCATCCCGATCCTGGCCAAGATGGGCATGGCCGCCGCCGGGACGGTCGTCATAGCCGTGCTGGTCGCGCTCACCCTGGTGCCCGCGCTGCTCGGCTTCCTCGGCCGCAAGGTGCTGCCGCGCAAGGCCCGCAAGGCCCGCGGTGCGGCGGCCCCGGGCGCGAAGGAGAACGGCGGTGCCCGCTGGGCCCGCTTCATCCTGCGCCGCCCGCTCGCGGTGCTGCTCGGCGGCGTGATCGGCCTCGGGGTGCTCGCCGCCCCGGCGCTCGACCTGCGGCTCGGCCTGCCGGGGGACGAGTCCAAGCCCACCTCCACCACCCAGCGCCGCGCGTACGACCTGCTCTCCGAGGGCTTCGGCCCCGGCTTCAACGGCCCGCTGACGGTCATGGTGGACGCCAAGGGCGTCGCCGACCCGAAGGCCGCCGCCGACGAGGTCGCCAAGAAGGTCTCGGGTCTGCCCGGGGTCATCGCGGTGACCCCGCCGATGTTCAACCAGGCGGGCGACACGGCCCTGCTCAACGCCGTCCCGGCGACCGGCCCGAGCGAGGCCGAGACCAAGGACATCGTGCACGCCATCCGCCACGACGCGGCCGGCCTGAAGACGGCCACCGGGGCGACGGTCCTGGTCAGCGGCACCACGGCGATGAACATCGACGTGTCGCAGAAGATGTCCGACGCGCTGGTGCCCTATCTCGCCGTGGTCGTCGGCCTCGCCGTCATCCTGCTGATGATCGTCTTCCGCTCGCTCCTCGTCCCGCTGAAGGCGGCGCTCGGCTTCCTGCTGTCGGTGGTCGCCGCGCTCGGCGCCGTGGTCGCGGTCTTCCAGTGGGGCTGGCTGGCCAACCTGATCGGCGTGGAGCAGACCGGCCCGGTGATGAGCATGATGCCGATCTTCATGATCGGTGTGGTCTTCGGCCTCGCCATGGACTACGAGGTGTTCCTGGTCACCCGCATCCGCGAGGGCTTCGTCCACGGCGAGGAGCCCGGTGAGGCGATCGTCACCGGATTCCGGCACAACGCCCGGGTGGTCACCGCCGCCGCGTTCATCATGATCGCCGTCTTCGCGGGCTTCATCGGGATGAGCGAGCCGATGATCAAGATGATGGGCCTGGGCCTCGCCGCGGCCGTCGCCTTCGACGCCTTCATCGTCCGGATGACCATCGTCCCGGCTGTCCTCGCCCTGCTCGGCCGCCGCGCCTGGTGGCTGCCGCGCTGGCTCGACCGCCTGATACCGGACGTGGACGTCGAGGGCAGCAAGCTCGTGACCGCCGCCCCGGAGCCGGCCCCGGCCCGGGAGTCCGTCACCGTCTAGGGCGCTGCCGCCCGGCCCGGTCCCGCCATCGCGCGGGCCCGGGCCGGGCACCGCCCCTCGGCCCGACCCCGCGCGGCCCGATCCCGTACGGCTCGGACAGCGGTTCGAACCCCAACCGTTACCGTTGCTGTCGGGGACCGCCGTACGTCCGGAGCCCCCGACCCCGCCCGCCGCTCCCACCGGGAGCGGCGCGGCACGAACTGGCGATGCCCGGGCGCGGGCGCGGCCAGCGTCCCCCGACCGGAGAGCACGAGCATGAGCGACATCTGGCAGCGCCTGCGCCGCGACCATCCCCGGTTGCTCGACGCGGCAGGCGGCGCGGGCGTGATCACGGTCACCGGCCTCGGTGCCACCATCGACCAGAACGGCGGCCACTTCACCCCGTTCGCCGCGCCCACCTTCGCCATCGCGCTGTTCTCCGCCGTCACCGTGCTCGCCCACCGCCGCCACCCGCGCGCGGTGGTCGCCGTCACGCTGCTCTGCACGATGGCGCTCGCCATGGTCAGCCCCCGGCTCACCCCGACCGTGGCCACGCCGCTGCTGCTCGCCCTCTACTTCCTCGCCATCCGCACCGACCGTGCCACCGCGCTGCGCGCCTCGGTCGTCACCGCCGTCCTGCTCACCGGGATCACCCTGCTGCTCGGCCCCGGCGGGCCGATCAGCGAACGGCTCGGCGTGCTCGCCTGGGCCCTGCTGCCCGGCGCCCTCGGCGACTCCATCCGCAACCGCCGCGCCCACCTCGCGGCCATCGAGGAGCGCGCCGAACGCGCCGAGCGCACCCGCGAGGAGGAGGCCCGCCGGCGGGTCGCCGACGAGCGGATCAGGATCGCCCGCGACCTCCACGACGTCGTCGCCCACCACATAGCCCTCGCCAACGCCCAGGCCGCCATCGCCGTCCACCTCATGGACAACCACCCCGTCCAGGCCCGGGAGGTGCTCAGCCACATCACCGACGCCACCGGCTCGGCCCTCCAGGAACTGCGCGCCACCGTCGGCCTGCTGCGCCGCGCCGAGGACCGCGCCCCGCTCGAACCCGCCCCCGGCCTCGACCGGCTGCCCGAACTGATCAACACCTTCGAGCGGGCCGGTCTGCCGATCCGGCTCTCCGTCGAGGGCGAGGCCCGCCCGCTGTCGCCCGGCGTGGACCTCACCGCATTCCGGATCGTCCAGGAGTCGCTCACCAACGTGGCCAAGCACGCCCACGGCGCCGACGCCGAGATCACCCTCGCCTACAGCGGCAGCCGGGTCGCGGTCAGCGTCGCCAACGGCCGCCCGACCGCGACCGGCCGCCGCCGCGCGGTGCCGCTGCCCCAGCACCCGCCGAGCGAGGGCGGCTTCGGCCTGATCGGCATGCGTGAGCGGGCCGGGGCGGTGGGCGGCCGGCTCAGTGCCGACCGGCGGCCCGACGGGGGCTTCCTGGTCACCGCCGAACTGCCGCTGCGCACCGGCGCCCGCGACGACGGCCCCGAGTCCGCGGTCGCCCTCACCGCCGCCGACGTCGCCCGGGCCGCCAGGGCCGCGCGCGCCGCCCCTACCGGTCGCCCGGCACAAGCCGATCGCCCGACACCAGCCGAAGGACAGGACGGCGCCGCCCGAGCGGACGGCGCGGTCCGAGAGGAGAGGGACCACGCATGACCATCCGGGTACTGCTCGCCGACGACCAGGCCCTGCTGCGCGGCGCCTTCCGGCTGCTGATCGACGCGGAGGAGGACATGGAGGTGGTCGGCGAGGCCGCCGACGGCCGGGAGGCCGTCGAACTCGCCCGGGCCACCAGGCCCGACGTCGTACTGATGGACATCCGGATGCCCGGCACCGACGGCCTCGGCGCCACCGCCGAGATCTGCGGTGACGAGGCGCTGTCCGGCACCCGGGTGCTCATCCTCACCACCTTCGAGATCGACGAGTACGTGGCCCAGGCGCTGCGCGCGGGCGCCGGCGGGTTCCTCGGCAAGGGCGCCGACCCGAAGGAGCTGCTCGCCGCCGTCCGCACCGTCGCGGCGGGCGAGGCACTGCTCTCGCCCGCCGCCACCCGGGCCGTGATCGACCAGTTCCTGGCCCAGCCCGAGCCGGCCTCCGCCGTTTCCACGAGCGAGCGGCTGTCCGTCCTCACCGCCCGCGAGCGCGAGGTGATGTCGATGGCCGCCACCGGCCTCACCAACGAGGAGATCGCCGAGCGGATGTTCGTCAGCCCCTTCACCGTCCGCACCCACGTCCACCGGGCGATGTCCAAGCTCGACGCCCGCGACCGCGCCCAGCTCGTCGCCATCGCCTACCAGACCGGCCTGGTCCCGCCCGGCCGCCCGAACTGAGGCCCGCCCGGCCGGCGGTGGCCGGTCCGGCCCCGCAGCTCAGGGCTTGCGGGCCACGGCGCCGTACATGCTGACGCGGTCGGCGCCGGGGGCGGGGGTGGTGTCGGGGCGCCAGAGGGGGACGGTGGTCACGCCGGGGTCGAGGAGGTCGAGGCCGTCGAAGAAGGCCCGGACCTCCTCGCGGGAGCGGCCGACGAGGGGTGCGGTGGCCTTGTCGTAGACACCGGTGACCCGGTCGCGGATCTCGGCCGGGATGAAGTCGGCGGTGCCGTGCGAGAGGACCAGGTGGCTGCCGGAGGGCAGGGCGTCCAGCAGGGCGGCGAGGGCCTGGTGGGGCTGGTCCTCGTCCCGCAGGAAGTGGAGGACGGCGGCGAGGACGAGTCCGACCGGGCGGGAGAAGTCGAGCAGGTCCGCCGCCCGGACGGCGTCCAGCAGCGCGGCGGGCTCGCGCAGGTCGGCCCGGATGACGGTGGTGTGGCCGGGGCCCGAGCCGGCCATCAGGGCGCGGGCGTGGCTGAGCACGATCGGGTCGTTGTCCACGTAGACGGTCCGCGCGCCCGGTCGGGCCGCCTGGGCGATCTCGTGGGTGTTGCCGGCCGTGGGGATGCCGGTGCCGATGTCGAGGAACTGGTCGATGCCGAGTTCGGCGACGCACCGCACCGCGCGGGTGAGGAAGCCGCGGTTGGCGCGGGCGGTGGAGCGGAACTCCGGGTTGGCGGCGAGCGCCTTCTCGGCGGCGGCGCGGTCGGAGGGGAAGTTGTCCTTCCCGCCGAGGTAGTAGTCGTACATCCGGGCCGGGTGCGGCACGTCGGGCCGCAGGTCGGCCGGGATCCCGGCCCCGCCGGACTCCCACATGTTCTCGTATCCCACGGTTGCCGTCTCCTCTGCCCCGGGCGCCACGGACGATCCACTCGCGGCCCTGTTGGCGGACAGCCTAAAGCCCAGGTCACGGCCCGGGTGCCGGTTGGTCGGGTCACCCCCGTATGTCCCTTTTCGTCGGGCGGGGCGGGCTCCCGGGCTCGCCGCGCGCCCCTGCCGCTCCCGGCGGAGGATGGAGGTCCGGGCGGGGGAACAGCCGGGGACGGGAGGTCAGGCCCGTGGGTATCGCGATGGCGGACGTCCGCGAGTGGCGCGGCCACGCCGTGGTCGACGAGAAGGGCCACCGCATCGGGTCGCTGGAGTCGGTCTACGTCGAGACGGCCAGCGACGAGCCGTTCTTCGGCACGGTCACGGTCGGTTTCGCCGGCCGGCGCCGCCTGGTGTTCGTCCCGCTGGACGGGGCGGTGGCCGGGCCGGACTACCTCCGGGTGGCCTACCCGCGCAACCAGGTCAAGCAGGCCCCGGCGATCGGCACCGACGACGTGCTGCCCGCCGAGGACGAGCCCGCCGTGTTCGCGCACTACGAGCTGCCGTACGCGACCGGCGCGGGCGGGGAGCGCCGCCTGGCCCGCCGCTGAGCCGAGCTGTGCCCGGGGCCGCCGGGCACGGCTTTCGCCAGCCGGGAATGAATACCCCGCCGGGTACACTTGTCCATCGACAGTCGATGTGAAAGGCGGCCCCGACATGCAGGTGGACGAGGAAGCGGTCGGCGCGGTCCTGAACCGGCTGCGCCGCGCGCAGGGCCAGTTGGCCGGAGTGATCGCGATGATCGAGGCGGGCCGGGACTGCAAGGACGTGGTGACCCAGCTCGCCGCCGTCTCGCGCGCGCTCGACCGGGCGGGGTTCAAGATCGTCGCGAGTGGCATGCGCCAGTGCATGGCCGCCGCCGACCAGGACGCCGCGCCGATGAGCGAGGCCGAGCTGGAGAAGCTCTTCCTCGCCCTGGCCTGACCGGGCGGCACCCGGTTCGACAGTACGGTCCGACGAGGGCCGCGGCGGATCCTCCCGCCGCGGCCCTCGCGGCATGTCGGCGGAAACACCGGAGGAAGCATCCGCGAACCTGCCCGCCGAAGCACCCGCGACCGCACCCGCGCCGCGGGCCGACGGCCCCGCCCAGCGAAGTTCCCGTACCGCCCGACGCTCCGTCATGCGTCGTTCACGCGCCGGTCGCCGGCCTTCGGGTGAATGAGGGCCGCCCGCAGTTGTACAGCCAACTGCGGGCGCTCCCCTCCTCCCAGCCTCCGTGACCAGCCGAACCCGGCCCCGGCGAACCGTCCCCCGGCGGTCCGGCCCCGGGCGGCGGACAGGACAACCGTGGCCGCAGGCAGCGCCCTGACGTTCAGTTCCTCCACCAACCCCACCGAAGGCGACCGGCTCACCTTCCACTGGAGCACCGACGCCCCCGACGCCAAGAACTGGGTCGGCATCTACGACGGCGACCGCCAGCCCGGCAACGGCGGCTCGCTGCTGTGGAAGTACACCGCGGGCACCTCGGGCGACGTCCAGCTCGACACCTCCGCGCTGACCGGCGGCCCGTACACCGCCTACCTGCTCGCCAAGGACGGCTACGGCATCCTGGCCCGCACCGGGCCGTTCACCTTCCGCCCCAAGCCCGCCGTCGTCCGCCCGCACGCCGCCGTCGACGCGTTCACCGCCACGCCCGTCGCCCCGGGTGCCGCGGTGACGGTCCGGCTCGGCGGCCTCTGGTCCCGTCCGGCCGGCAACCCGGCCGGCTCCGCCACCTACCGCAAGGTGAGCGGCCCCGCCTGGGCCTCGGTCGGCGCCGACGGGACGCTCACCGGCACCGCCCCCGCCACCCCCGGCCGGAACCCCGAGCCGGTGGTCGTCGGCGTCAGGGACAGCGCGGGTGCCACCGACACCGTCACCGTCCTCGTCCCGGTGGCGGACCCGGCCGCCCCGCCGCGCCTCAAGGCCGCCAGCTGGAACCTGCACGACGCGGGCTCGGCCCACACCGACGCACTGGAGAAGCAGCTGCGCGTGGTCCTCTCCCAGGGCCTGGACGTGCTCGCCCTCCAGGAGACCGCGGGGGAGCGGGCCAGGACCCTGGCCGACGCCCTCGGCTGGTACGCCTACCAGAGCCCGGGCAGCGTCGGCATCCTCAGCCGCCACCCGCTCACCGACGTCACCCCGCCGACCGCCGAACTGCCCGCCGCCGCGGCCACCCTGCGGCTGCCCGGCGGCCGCACCGTCCGCTTCTGGGCCGCCCACCTGGACGAGGCGGGCTACGGCCCGTACGCCGTCCAGGACGGCCGGACCGCCGCCGAGGTGGAGGCCGCCGAGAACGGCTCGCTGCGGCTGAGGCAGGCCAAGGCGCTGGCCGCAGCCGTCCGCGCGGACATCGCCCGGCGCACCCCGGTGGTGCTGGCCGGTGCGCTCTCCTCGCCCTCGCACCGGGACTGGACGACCGCCACCGCCGCCGCCCACCAGGGGGTCGGCGCGCTCGCCTGGCCGGTCACCGTGGCCCTCCAGGGCGCCGGACTGACCGACACCTTCCGCGAGGAGAACCGCGACCCGGTCAAGGCCCCCGGTGCGACCTGGTCGCCCACCCGCAAGCGGCGCGGCGACCGCCCCGAGCCGCAGGACCGCACCGACTACGTCCAGTACGCGGGCCCGCTGAAGCTGGTCGAGGCGCACATCCTGGCCGTCGGCTGGCCGCAGCCCGAGCCCGGCTCCGCCGCCAACGAGTGGCCCTCCGACACCGCCGCCGCGGTCGCCACCTTCCAGCTCTGAGCTCCCAGGCTCCCCGACTCCCAGCTCCGAGAGGCCAGTTCGTCATGCCCGAGCTCTCCCGCCGCACCTTCGTCGGCGCCACCGCGGCCGCCGGCGCCACCGCCCTGTCCGGCCTGACGGCCGCCCAGGCCGCCGCCGCCCCGGCCCCCGCTCCCGCCGCCGGTGCCAAGCCCGGCACCCCGCTGACCGGCACCGTCAAGGACGTCAGGCACGTCGTCGTCCTGATGCAGGAGAACCGTTCCTTCGACCACTACTTCGGCACCCTGGCCGGCGTCCGCGGCTTCGGCGACAAGCAGGCGCTCCAGTTCCCGGACGGCACCGACGTCTTCCGCCAGCCCGACGGCCGGCGCAGCGACGGCGGCGTGATGCTGCCGTACCGGATGGACACCGCCAAGTACAACGCGCAGAACGCCGGCGGCCTGCCGCACGACTGGGCCACCGGCCACCAGGCCATCAACAACGGCGCGATGAACAAGTGGATCGCCGCCAAGGGCGAGCGCACCATGGGCTACTTCACACGGGACGACATCCCCTACCAGTACGCCCTGGCCGACGCGTTCACCGTCTGCGACGCCTACTTCACCTCGCTGGCCGGCCCGACCGACCCCAACCGGCTCTACCTGTGGACCGGCACGTCCGGCCCCGGCCGCGACGGCACCACCGGCCCGTGGATCGACAACACCCCGGTCACCGACAACCCCGTCGCCGACTGGACCACCTACGCCGAGCGCCTGGAAGCGGCCGGCGTCAGCTGGCGCGTCTACCACAACCCCAGCAAGGACGAGCGCACCGGCGACTACGACGACAACGCGCTCTCCTACTTCAAGCAGTTCCACAACTTCCCGCACGACGACCCGCGTTACGTCAACGCGATGACGAAGTTCGACCCCGCCGACTTCGACCGCCACTGCAAGGACGGCACCCTGCCGACCGTCTCCTGGCTGGTCGCGCCGTACCTGTTCTCCGAGCACCCGGAGGCCGGCCCGGCCTACGGCGCGCACTGGGTCGACCAGGCCCTGCGGTCGCTGACGTCCAACCCGGAGGTCTGGCGGCACACCGTCTTCCTGGTGATGTACGACGAGAACGACGGCTACTTCGACCACATGGTCCCGCCCACCCCCGAGCCCGGCACCCCCGAGGAGTTCACCCAGGGACGGGCCATCGGCCTCGGCAACCGGGTGCCGCTCTGGGTCGTGTCGCCCTGGTCGCGCGGCGGCTGGGTCAACTCCCAGGTCTTCGACCACACCTCGGTGCTGCGCTTCATGGAACTGGTCACCGGGGTGGCCGAGCCCAACATCTCGGCCTGGCGCCGGGCCGTCTGCGGCGACCTCACCAGCTGCTTCGACTTCGCCGCCCCCGAGCTCTCGATCCCGGTGCTGCCCGACACCAAGGCCCTGATGGCCAGGGCCGACGCGGGCACCAGGCTGCCCGGCGTCGCGCTGCCGGCGGTCGGCGCCCAGGCGATGCCCGTCCAGGAGCGCGGCGAGCGCCCGCACCGCCCGCTGCCGTACCAGCCGTGGGCCGACGTCGAGGTGGACCGGAAGACCGGCAAGGTCACCTGCACGATGAGCAACGACGGCTCGGTGGCCTTCCCGTACACCGTCTACCCGAACATCCTGCTCCCCTTCGCGGGCACCCCGTACACCGTCGCCCCCGGCGCCACCGCCCGGTACGTCTGGGACGCCGCCACCACCGACGGCCGCTACGACTTCACCGTGCACGGCCCGGACGGCTTCGTCCGGCGCTTCGCCGGCACCGTGGTCCGCGACGGGCAGGACGGCCAGAACGACATCGGCGTGCCGATCGTCACCGTCGACCTGCGCGGCAGCCGCAAGCTCACCCTGCAGCTCGTCAACGACGGGATGACCGACGTGGCCTTCACCGCCGCGCCCAACGACTTCGCGGGCACCGCGCAGACCGTCTGGGTCAAGCCCGGCAAGCAGGCCGACCTGGCCTGGCCGCTGGACGAGCAGGGCCGCTACGACGTCGTGGTGACCGCCCACACCGGTCAGCGCTTCGTCCGGCGCTTCGCGGGCTGGGTGCACTGACCCGGCGACGGCCGGGGGCGCCGATCCGGTGACCCCCGGCCGTGGCTCGGCCGCCCCGACGGACCCCGCCGTTACCGTCGGGCGCATGCAGAAAATCACCACCTCCCTCTGGTTCGACGACCAGGCCGAAGAGGCCGCCGCCTTCTACACCACGCTGTTCCCGAACTCCCGGGTCCTCAGGACCACCCGCTACGGCGAGACCGGCCCCGGCCCGGCGGGCTCGGTGATGACCGTCGAGTTCGAGCTCGCCGGCCGCGCGTACGTCGGCCTCAACGGCGGCCCGGCGTTCCACTTCACCGAGGCGATCTCGCTCCAGGTGGCGTGCGACGACCAGCAGGAGGTCGACCGGCTCTGGGCGGAACTCACCGCCGACGGCGGCCAGCCCGGCCCGTGCGGCTGGCTCAAGGACCGCTACGGCCTCTCCTGGCAGATCACCCCCCGGGTGCTGCTCGACCTGGTCTCGGGCGAGGACCGGGCCACGGCGGACCGCGTCTTCGCGGCCATGCTGCGGATGCAGAAGATCGAGATCCAGCCGCTGCTCGACGCGGCGAAGGGGTGAGCCCGTGACCGCCTTCAGCCACCGCGGCATCACCTACCTGCGGGCCACCCCCGAGCGGGTCTGGCACGCGCTCACCAACGCCGACGAGTCCGGCCTCTACTGGGGCCACCGCAACGTCTCCACCTGGCTGCTCGGCGCGCCCTGGGAGCACCAGCGGACCGACGGCTCCGGGACCGCCGACGTCATCGGCACCGTCGAGGCGGTCGACCGCCCGCACCTGTTGGTCACCACCTGGGCCGGGCCGCAGGAGGGGCGCGCCGCCTTCCCCTCCCGGGTCACCTTCGAACTCCAGGGCTGGCACGACCTCACCCGGCTCACCGTCACCCACGTGGACCTCGCCGACGAGGCCGCCCGGGCGGACGCCGAACAGGGCTGGTCGGCGGTGCTCGCCAACCTCAAGACCTACCTGGAGACCGGCCACCCGCTGCCGCAGGAGCCCTGGCTGATGCCCTGAGACCCCGGCGCCCGCCAAACCACCGGGTGTTCCACCGCTACGCCGCCGGGCGGTCCGCCGCAGCGGACGTCCGGCCGCCGCGGGCCCGTTCGCCCCGCAGCAGGCGGCGCAGCCAGGCGTAGCGGGAGAACCGCTCCCGGTTCGCCACCGAGGCCCGGTCCAGTTCCTCCATCAGCCGCCGGCCGCGGTGCTCCAGGTCCATCTCGTCCAGGATGCGGTCCACCTCGGCCAGTATCGAACCGTGCAGCTGCCAGGCCTCCGGGTGCTCCTGGACCTTGCGCAGCAGCACCTGGGCGACGTTCTCCCGGCAGGCCCAGGCCGCCGCCAGCTCGGCGGTCAGCCGCTCCTCCGCCTCCTCGGCGCTGCGGCTCACCTGGGTGGTCACCAGTACCGCGTAGCTCACCATCGCGCCGCCGACGTGCGCCAGCAGCTCCTCCAGCCCCGTCGCGACGTCCGGCGGGAAGAGCCGTTCGCCGGGCGCGCGCCGCTTGGCCAGGTCGGTCAGCGAACGGGCCAGCACCCGGATCACGACGACGCAGATCTCCAGGGTGTCCAGCCCGGTGCGCAGCACCAGCCGGGACAGCAGCCCCTCGCTGATCCGCGGGTTGAACCGCAGGCTGTCCTCGGCCTGGCGCAGTGCCGCGTCCACGTCGGCGATCGCCTGGTCCAGCCGGCGGGCCTCGTGCAGCCGCTCGGCGGCCCGGGCCACCGGGGTGGGGCGGCCCAGCTCCTCGGAGATGTCGAGCAGCAACTGGCGGGCCCGCCGGGCCAGGTCCTCGATCGACTCCCCGGCGGTGTCCACCCAGACCGGCGGCGCGAACACCAGGTTGAACAGCAGGCCGACGGCCGCGCCGATGAGGGTCTCCAGCACCCGGTCCCAGGCCTGCGAGGCCAGCTTGGTCACGCCCAGGATCAGCATCGCGCTGATCGCGACCTCCTGGACGAACTCCTCGACCCGGACGAACCGGCCGACGACCAGCGAGGCCAGGATGATCAGCCCGAGGCTCCACCAGGAGAGCCCGACCACCGCGCTGAACCCGATCGCGATCAGCACCCCGACCACCACCGAGTTGACCCGGCGGATGCTGGTCTTGAGCGTCGAGTAGACGGTGACCTGGACGACCAGCAGCGCGGTCAGCGGCGCCGTCAGCGGGGCGGGCTCGCTGCTCAGCCGCGTCGCCACCGCGAAGGCGATGGTGGCCGCGACGGTGGCCCGGACGCTCTGGACCACGAACGGTTCTCGGGCGCCGCGGCGGACCAGGTCCGTGAGTGTCTCCGGGAGAAGGGCCATGTCGCCCTTCTTTCCCCGCGGCGGCCGTTCACACCGCTCCGGCGGCGGTCCGGCACCCGTACGACCGCACCGGGCCGGCGTCCTGCCGTGCCCGGTCCCGTCCGGTTCCGCCCGGTCCCGTCGGTGCCTCGTCAGCCCTCGCGGTTGAAGCGCAGCTTCCAGGGCGCCAGCGCGGACTCGACCTGCACGCCCATGCTCATCTTCGAGGCGCCCTCGATCCGCTCCTCGAAGCGGATCGGCACCTCGCGGATCGTCATGCCCTGCTTGACGACCCGGTAGTTCATCTCGACCTGGAACGAGTAGCCGTTGCTCCGCACGGTCGGCAGGTCGATGGCGCGGAGGGTGTCCGCCCGCCAGGCCTTGAACCCGGCGGTGGCGTCCCTGACCCCGAGGCTGAGGATCGTGTTGACGTAGAAGTTCGCCCAGGCCGAGAGCGCCTTGCGGTGCCAGGGCCACTCCTCGGCGGTGGAGCCGCCGGGGACGTAGCGGGAGCCCAGCACCACGGCGGTGTCGTCGCCGAGCAGCAGCTCGACCATCGCGGGTATCGCCGAGGCCGGGTGGGAGAGGTCGGCGTCCATCTGCACCACGACGTCGGCGCCCTCGTCCAGGGCCCTGGCCATGCCGGCCAGGTAGGCGCGGCCGAGGCCGTCCTTCTCGGTGCGGTGCAGCACGCCCACGGTGCCGCCGGAGTCCGCGGCGAGCTTGTCGGCGATCTCGCCGGTGCCGTCGGGGGAGTTGTCGTCGACCACCAGCAGGTGCAGGTCGGGCACCGGGAGCTCCGCGAGCAGGCCCGCGAGGACCGGGAGGTTCTCCCGCTCGTTGTACGTGGGGACGACCACAACGACCTTGGGGGAGGCCTCGACCATGTTCTGTTTCCCTCGTGCCTGCTCCGGATGAGACCGTGCGAGTGTATCGGGCGTTCCGACCGCCTCCTGCCCCGGCCGGAGGTCGGAAGCCCGTTCGATCACGATGCGGTACCGTGACGGGCCGCGAACGCCCGGAACAGTAGCCCCGGAGACCTCCCATGACGATCCGTCGCACCACTGTCCTGCCCGCCACCGCCCTCGTCGTCGCGCTGGCCGCGCTCACCGGCTGCGGCTCCGACGCCGCCGCGCCGCCGCCCGCTGCCGGGACGTCCGTGGGCGGGGTGCCCGCCGGCGCCACCACCGGAGCACCACCGGAAGCCACCGGGGCACCGACGGAGGCCACCGGGGCGCCCGCCGACCCGACCGGGGCCTTCGACCCCGCGGTCGCGGTCGCCCACCGCTCCCGGGAGTCGTACGCGGCGACCTCCGAGATGACCGTCGAGACGGGCGAGGGCGCCGAGAAGGACGTGCTCACCGTCACCGGCCGGGCGAACCACAACACCCCGGCCGAGGGATCCCGCCTGGAGACCAAGATGGTCCGCGGGTCCTCCGTCCTGGCCTGGGAGGAGAAGGTGGTCGTCGACCAGGCCGTCTACCGGCGGGACAAGGAGAACGGCGGGACCGGCTGGACGACGGACCAGAAGCCCCCGGCGAGCGCCGGGACCGGCGCGCAGGACACGGACGGCTACGCCAAGGTCCTGCTGGACGCCGGGCCCGCCGCCCGCAAGGGCATGGAGACCGAGGCGGGCGTGCCGGTGTTCCACCTGGCCGCCCGGCTCTCCCCGGCCGAGCTGCGCCGTGCGGACCCGACGTACGGGGACGGACGGCAGAACCAGGGCACGGACGCGGCGGACGTCCAGCTGTGGATCGACCGGCTCGGCCGGACGGTCCGGGTCGAACACTCGACGGTGGTGGCCGGCCGGCCCGTCGTGACGAGGGAACGCCTCTCGGACT
Organism: Kitasatospora sp. NPDC001119; assembly: GCF_053598475.1. Classification (NCBI taxonomy): domain Bacteria; kingdom Bacillati; phylum Actinomycetota; class Actinomycetes; order Kitasatosporales; family Streptomycetaceae; genus Kitasatospora; species Kitasatospora sp. NPDC001119. The sequence goes on along the minus strand of NZ_JBSFKI010000008.1, from coordinate 100,843 downwards.
TCGGTCCCGCGGAGACCTTCACCGCGCCGTCCGCGGGCTGAGCCGGGGCGGCTACGCCGGGCCGTAGACGGCGTCGAGGTTGTCCTGGGCCGGGTGGGTCCGGCCGGCCGGGCCGGCGGCGAAGGCGCGCAGGACGTTCTCGGTGACCTGGCGGACCAGGTCCCCGGCGTGCGAGTCGATGCCGTGGTCGGCCCGGCCGCCGCCGGGGCCGCGGGCCTCCAGCGCCTCGACCCAGCGCATCGTCCCGGTGGCGAACACCCCGGCCCCGCTCGGCACGGTGTAGTAGGCGGTGTCGGAGTGGGAGCGCCGGCCGTCGCACACCACGGGGGAGTGGGCGATCACCTCGATCGGGCGCGGGGTGGGGAAGCCGGTGTGCACCCGGTCGTACTCCACTCCGACCAGGTGCGGGAACGAGGCCCCCGCCGCGACGCCCGTCCCCTCGTACGCCCAGTGCCCGGGCGAGGTGACCACGTACGGGGCGTCCACCGGGTAGCCGTCGTAGATGACGCCGAGCATCGAGCTCTCCGGGTCGGCGCCCGGGCCGGTCCGGAAGTCGGTGGTCGCCGGGGCGCCCGCCAGGTGGCCCGGGTCCTGCGCCCAGGCGTCCTTGTAGCAGACCACCGTGCGGTCCGACCCGAGGTCGGACGGCTCGAACCGGATCCGGCGGTAGCAGCAGTTGGCGCCCAGGACCGCCAGGTTGGTCCCGGCGTCGCGGGCGGCGACCACGTTGGCCCGCTGCTCGGGCGACCAGTACTCGTCGTGGCCGAGCGACAGGACGGCGCTCGCCCCGGTCAGCAGGCCGGGTTCGCGGGCCACGTCGACGCCGGTGGTGTAGGCGAGCGGCAGGCCGAGCCGTTCGGCGAGGGCGACCAGCGGCGCCTCGTAGACCAGGAACAGCCCGGCACCGTGGTCGTAGTCGTACGGCCGGTCGAAGACGACCTTCAGCGAGCGGGTGGCCAGGCCGCCGGTCGGGCCGTTGTAGAGGCTGTAGCCGCCCCACTCGTTGTAGGCCTGCCAGGTCGCCGGGGCGCTCATCACCACGGTCCGGCCCGCGGTGCTCGCCGAGCGGACGGTGAGCGGGACGTAGCGCCGCCCGGAGCCGTCCTCGGCGTCCAGGCGCAGCAGGTAGGCGCCCTCGGGCCAGCCGGCGGTGTCCACCGTGAGGGTGCGCTGCCAGCCGGTCAGGACGGTGCGGGTCGCCGGGTCCACGTGCGGCGCGGCCTGCTTGCCGCCGGGGACGTGCTCGCGGCGCCAGACCAGCCGGGCGCGGGCGCCGTCGTACCAGCCCATCCGGTAGGCGGAGACGGTGAACGCGGTGGCGGGGGTGGAGACGTGCAGGCCGAAGGGTTCGCCGGGCAGGACGCTGACCCGGTCGGCGAAGCCCTCGATGGCACCGTCCGGGCCGGGGTCGGTGATCTCCCAGTCGGCGTTGCCGGGGCGGGAGCGCTCGCTCGTCGGGCCGGTGTGGCCGTCGGCGGCCGGGCCGGCGGTGCCGGGTGGCGTGGACGCCGGGGCGGCCGGCGCGCCCGCGGCCCCGGCGGACGGGTGCGCGGCGGGGGCCGCATCCGGGCGACGGGGGCCGCAGGAAGTGACGGCGGCCGCCATCAGGCCCAGGCCCAGGATCCTCCGCCGACTCGGCTCCGCCACCGCTTCCTCCGTTTTTCCTGTCCCTGCCCGGTCCGTGGGCGCGCCGGCCCGGCCGGTGGCGCGCTGTGGAGCGCCGGCCCGGTGCGTCGGTGCGCGCGGACATCCTCGCGTGTTCCGCGAGGTCCGTGCAGCCTGGCACACCGGACCGGGCGCGGCCGCACCCGTCTCGGGACGGCCCGCCACCGGGGAGGGCCGTACGGGCGCACCCGGGCGTGTCGGCCCGCGCGGTTGACCGGCCCCGGCGGGCCGGTCCCCTAGCCTGACCAGGCCCGCCGTCCGGCGGCCACAGGGGGTCCGGAGCCGTACGAGGCCGGCCGAGTCGTGGACAGGGGTGCCCGTGGTGTCGTCGGGGTCGGCCGAAGCAGGGGCGGGGCCGGTCACCCGGCGCGGGCGGTTCCGGGAGTGGATGCTGGAAGGCCTGGCCGACCTGGCCAAACAGCACCCAGGCCCGCACGCCGAGGCGCCGCACGAGAAGGGCCAGCGCTGGTGGCGGGTCATGTGCCTGACCGGCCTGGACTACTTCTCCACGCTCGGCTACCAGCCCGGCATCGCCGCGCTCGCGGCCGGACTGGTCTCGCCGCTGGCGACCATCGTGCTGGTGGTCGTCACCCTGCTCGGCGCGCTGCCCGTCTACCGCAGGGTCGCCCAGGAGAGCCCGCACGGCCAGGGCTCGATCGCGATGCTGGAACGGCTGCTCTCCTTCTGGCAGGGCAAGCTCTTCGTGCTCACCCTGCTGGGCTTCGCGGCCACCGACTTCATGATCACCATCACCCTGTCCGCCGCCGACGCCAGCGCCCACCTGGTGGAGAACCCGCACCTGCACAGCGCCCTGACCGGCAAGCAGGTGATGCTGACCCTGATCATGATCGCGCTGCTCGGTGCCGTCTTCCTCAAGGGCTTCAGCGAGGCGATCGGCCTGGCGGTGGTGCTGGTCGCGGTGTACCTCTCGCTGAACGTCGTGGTGGTCGCCAACGGGCTGTGGCACGTGCTCAAGGCCCCGCACGTGTTCAGCGACTGGACGCACGCGCTGACCGTGGAGCACGGCAACGCGATCGCGATGATCGGCGTCGCGCTGATCGTCTTCCCGAAGCTGGCGCTCGGCCTGTCCGGCTTCGAGACCGGCGTCGCCGTGATGCCGCACATCGAGGGCGACCCGGACGACACCGAGGAGAAGCCCACCGGCCGGATCCGCGGCGCCCGCAAACTGCTGACCACCGCCGCCGCGATCATGAGCGTGTTCCTGATCGCCACCAGCTTCATCACCACGCTGCTCATCCCGGCCGACCAGTTCAAGGCCGGCGGCCAGGCCAACGGGCGGGCGCTCGCCTACCTCGCCCACGAGTACCTGGGCAGCACCTTCGGCAGCGTCTACGACCTGTCCACGATCGCCATCCTCTGGTTCGCCGGGGCCTCCGCGATGGCCGGGCTGCTCAACCTGATGCCGCGCTACCTGCCCCGCTACGGCATGGCCCCGCACTGGGCCCGCGCGGTGCGGCCGACCGTCATCGTGCTCACCCTGATCGCCTTCCTGGTCACCTGGATCTTCGACGCCAACGTGGACGCCCAGGGCGGCGCCTACGCCACCGGCGTGCTGGTGCTGATCAGCTCCGCCGCCATCGCGGTGACCATCGCCGCCCACAAGGCCGGGCAGCGCCGTTGGCGCACCGGCTTCGCGGTGATCGCGGGGGTGTTCCTCTACACCACGGCGGTGAACATCGCCGAGCGGCCGGACGGGGTCAAGATCGGCGCCTGCTTCATCGCGGGCATCATGCTGCTCTCGTTCCTGTCCCGGCTCAAGCGGGCCTTCGAACTGCGCGTCACCGACGTGGTGCTGGACGACGTCGCGGACCGGTTCGTCCGGGACTACACCCACCGCCCGCTGCGGCTGATCGCCAACGAGCCGAACAGCCGGGACCTCGCCGAGTACCGCGACAAGATCCACCAGATCCGGCGGGACAACGACATCCCGGCCGAGGACGACCTGGTGTTCGTCGAGGTCACCGTGCTCGACCCGTCCGACTTCGAGGCCGTACTGACGGTCCGCGGCGAGGTGCTGCACGACCGCTACCGGGTGTTGGCGCTGGAGAGCTCCAGCGTGCCCAACGCGCTGGCCGCGCTGCTGCTCGAGGTGCGCGACCGCACCGGGCAGCAGCCGCACATCTACTTCGAGTGGACCGAGGGCAACCCCTTCGCCCAGTTCCTGCGGTTCTTCCTCTTCGGACAGGGCGAGATCGCCCCCGTCACCCGCGAGGTGCTGCGCGAGGCCGAACCGGACCGGTCCCGCCGGCCGGCCGTCCACGTGGGCTGAGCGGGCGGCCCGGCCGGCTGGTCGGCCGGCGGGTCGGCCGGTCCGGGTGCCGGGGGTCGGCCGGTCAGCGGTTCTGGTGGGACTTCGTCCACGCGGGCGCGACGAAGGCCACCAGGGCGACGGCGAAGGCCAGTTGCAGGATGTGCCGGATCCAGTCGATGCCCGAGGTGTGGCGGACGCCGATCCAGCCGGAGACGGCGTTGCCGAGCCAGGCTCCGGCCGCGCCGAGCAGCATGGTCAGCCACCAGGGGATCGACTGCGGTCCACGCAGGATCAGTTTGGCGAGCACGCCCAGCACGAAGCCGATGAGCAGAATCCACAGGAGCTGGAACATCGCAGTCCACCTTCCGGGCGCTCCCGGGGCCGACGGCCCGGTGCGCCGAATCGCCGATGACGCGGTTCGTCCCATGATCACCCGGATCCGGCGAACGGGCATGTCGACGGGAGAGTGCGCAGGTCAGCCGCGTACCGGTGGAGCGCTCCCGGCGGGGAATGGGCGAGAACGCGCCGCAGGTCGGGCCGGAAAGTCGCTGTCCGTCATCGGCTCCGCACGGATAGGAATGGGCGGGACGCGGACGCGCCGCGTCACCGAGAGGAGCCGCCCCGTGATACGCCTTCGTTCCGCCGTCCTGACCCTGGGCTGTACCGCCGCCGCGCTGACCCTGACCATGGGGACGGCCCAGGCCGCGCCCGGTGACACCAGCACCAGCTGCTCCTCCTCGCTGACGCCGGGCGGCTTCGTGGACGTCCAGTGGTGGAACAGCGCCGGCTGCGGCTCCGGGTTCACCCCGAACACCAAGAAGATCATGCAGCTCACCGGCTACCCGGTCGGCACCGTGGTCAACGCCTGCGCCTCCACCTGGCCGCCGGCCGGCTGGACGATCGTCAGCACCTACTACGGCTCCGGCTGCAACTACTCGGCGGTGCCGAGCCTGGAGAAGAACTCCTGGCAGCTCAAGCGCGTCTCCTGACGGCGGCGCACCGGCCGGCGGAGTGCTGCTGCCCGTCCGGGGCGGGCCGCCGGCCGGGGCTCAGCTCTCCCTGACCGCCTCGACGGCCCCGCGGACCAGTGGGTCCGGATCGTCCGCCAGGCCGTCCAGCAGCTCGGCGACGCCCGGGGTCGACCAGCCGCCGACGGCCCAGACCAGGTCCGTCCGCACGCCCGGGTGCGGGTGGTCGGCCAGTCGGGCGAGCAGGTCCACCGGGCCGCGGCGGCGCAGCCCGAACCAGTGCAGGGCGGTGCGCAGTTCGTACGGGTCGCCGGGTTCGCCGGCCGCCGCGATCCGGGCCAGCAGCACCGGGACGGGCGGCGGCGGGCCGTCCAGCGGGTGCGGGTGGCGCTCGCGCAGCCGGCGGCTGCCGTACTCGCCGCGGATACGGCAGCCGAAACAGGTGCAGGGCCGGGTGCCGTGGGCGTCCGGGACGTAGCGCCAGCCGGTGGCCTGCGGCACGGCGCGGACCCGGTGCACCTCGCGGGCGCCCACCGCGCGCGGCAGGAAGACCTCCCAGCCGCGCGGGTCGGGCAGGGCGCCGATCCGCCGGACCGCCTCGGCGGCCCGCACCGGCCGCTGGGCGTCCAGGGCGCGGTCGCGGTAGTGCCCGGTCAGGACCTCCTGCCCGTCGTCCAGCCGGAGGTGCACCGCGACCAGTGCGCCCTTGGGGCCGAACCGGGCCAGCTCGCGCAGCCACTGGTGGGTCAGCGTGTACGAGGGCAGCACGGGGAAGCAGTACACCCCGCGTGCGCCGCCCTGGCCCCGGCTGTCGGCGCGGATCCCGGCGCGGCGGATGCGCGGCGCGTTCGCCGCGGCGGTCAGGTGCACGAACATCGCCATGGGGCGCGATCCTAGCGAGCGACCGGGTGGCCGGCCGAGCGGTTTTCCCGGGCCTCCGGTTCCTCGCCACCGGGCGATCCGGGGTGCTGCCGCGGGTCAGGCGCCGGCCGTGCGGCGGTCGATCAGGGCGGCCAGCCCGTCCAGGATGCGCTCCAGGCCGAACTCCAGCGCCTGGTCGCGGCCGTCGGGGTCGGCCATGGCGGCGGCGACCGCCGGGAAGCGGTCGGCGTTCTCCTGGACCACGGTGCCGAGGGCGGCGAGGAGTTCGGCCTCGGGGGTGTCGGCGGGGCCGGCGGCGCGGGACTGCGCGGCGATTCCGCGCACGTGCCCGGTGAGCAGGACGGCGGCGTCCATCCGTTCGGGGCCGGTCAGCCCGTGGCCGTCGAGCGCCGCCACCACCCGCTCCAGCCAGGCGAGTTCCCTCGGACCGAGCGCCCGCGCGCCGACGGTGGCGTCCAGCAGCCACGGGTGCCTGGCGAAGGACTCGGCCAAGTGGTGGGCCCAGGCGGTGAGTTGCTCCCGCCAGTCGGCACCCTCCGGTGCGTCCGGAGGCGCGTCGACGGCCGACTCGACCATCAGGGCGACGAGTTCGGCCTTGCCGGGGACGTAGCGGTAGAGCGACATCTTGGTGAAGTCGAGCAGCCCGGCCACCTTCTGCATGGAGACCGCGCCGAGCCCCTCCGCGTCGGCGACCTCGACCCCGGCCGCGGCGATCCGCTCCAGGCTGAGGGCCGGCTTCGGCCCGCGGGTGGGTTTGGGGGCCGGGCCCCAGAGCAGCCGCACCGTGTCGTTCGCCGCCTCGGCCATCATCCGCTCCCGTTCTGGGGTTCCGTTCGGGGCTTGCCGCCTGGGGGGTTGCCCTTCCCGCTCAACTGTGTCTACCGTACACAGCAACAAACAGTGTCCGCCAGACACAGTTTCACGATCCTCGGACGGAGTGGATTCCCATGAGCACCAAGGTCCTGATCTCGGGCGCGAGCATCGCCGGCCCCGCGCTCGCCCACTGGCTGGGCCGGTACGGCTTCGAGGTGACCGTGGTCGAGCTGGCCCCCGCGCTGCGCGACGGCGGCCAGGACGTCGACTTCCGCGGCCGCACCCACCTGACCGTGCTGGAGCGGATGGGCGTCCTGGAGGAGCTGCGTACGCTCGGCACCGGCGGCAGTCCGATGACCTTCGTCGGCCCCGACGGGCGCCAACTGCTGCACCTGCCCGCCGAGTTCGCCGGAGGTGACCTGGAGGTCCCGCGCGGGGAGCTGGCCCAGCTGCTCCACCGGCACAGCAGCGCCCGCGCCGAGTACGTCTTCGGCGACTCGATCACGGCGCTGGAGGAGACCCCGGACGGGGTCCGGGTCGCCTTCCGGCACGGGGCGCCGCGCGAGTTCGACCTGGTGATCGGCGCCGACGGGCTGCACTCCACCGTCCGCCGGCTCGCCTTCGGCCCCGAGCAGCGCTACGTCCGCCACCTCGGCTACTACGCGGCCACCTGGCAGCTGCCCAACGACCTCGGACTGCCCGTCGGCGGGGTCGGCCTCAACGTCCCCGGCCGGCTGATGTCCGTCGGCGCCGACCATCGCGACCCGAGCCGGGCCGGTGCGTTCTGCCTCTTCGCCTCGCCCGAACTGCGCTACGACCGCCACGACCCGGCGCGGCAGAAGGAACTGGTCCGGGCCGCCTTCGCGGGCCTCGGCTGGCGGGTGCCGCAGCTGCTGGAGAGCCTGGACGCCGCCCCCGAACCGTACTTCGACTCGATCAGTCGCGCCGACGTGCCCGCCTGGTCGACCGGTCGGATCGCCCTGATCGGCGACGCCGCCTGCGGCGCGACCATCGGCGGCATGGGCACCGGGACGGCGGTGGTGGCCGCGTACGTCCTGGCGGGCGAGCTGGCCCGCGCCCGCGGCGACCACCGGGCCGCCTTCGCGCGGTACGAGCACCTCCTGCGCGGCTACGCGCAGGGCTGCCAGAAGGGCGGCGACCGCACCGGTCCGTTCCTCGCGCCGCGCACGGCCACCGGGCTGCGGTTCCGCAACGCGCTGCTCAACCGGCGCTGGGCGCTGGAGAAGATGCTGGAGCTGGGCAAGCAGGTCAGCAGCGTCGAACTGCCCGACTACGAGCGGGAGCTGTCCCGTCGGCCGCGGGCCGCGGCCTGAACGGGAGCGCTCGGGGTGGAACGGAGACGGGGCGCGGGGCTCAGTGCGGTGGGTCGATCCGGGCGCCGTTGTCGAGCAGCGCCTCCACCTGGACGGCCGCGCGGGCGGGGCGTTCGACGGCCAGGGTGCGGTCCGGCGCGGGCCGGTCGGCGGACCAGCCCGAACCCTTGACGGTGAGCCGGGTGACCCGGCGGCTGCCCGCCGCGAGCACGAACTCCGTCCCGTGCGGGGAACGCCACCAGGTCCAGGCCACGGCGTCCCGCTCGAAGCGGCCGCAGGCCCGGCCCGGTCCGCCGCCGGTGCGCTGCGCGCCGCGGGCGCCCGGCAGGACGACGGCGGTGGCCGCACTGCCCGCGCCGTCCCAGCGGTCGGCGCGCAGGCAGACCCAGGAGGCCGAGCCCGCGTTCTGCGGCAGCGGCTGGACGGCGAAGGCCCAGAGGTTCAGCTGTTTGACGCCCGGTGTGCCGTCGGGAACGGCGCAGCCGGCCCGGGACCAGGCCTGCAGCGCGTCCTGGGCGGTCGCCTCGCGCGGTTCGCGGTCGGCCTGGGCGCGGTCGGCTTGCGTGCGGTCGGCCTGGGCTCGGTCGGGTGGTGAGCCGTCCGGCAGGGGGCGCTCCGGTGGCGGGGCGTAGGTGAGGTGTGCGGGGATCAGGCCGCCCAGGTCGGCCAGCAGGAAGGCGGACCTCTCGGCCTTCTCGGCGACCACGGGGGACGAGTGCAGCTGGAGCAGGGTGGCGCCCTGGCAGTCGGCGGGCCCGCCGGCCGGGGCCGGGGAGGTGAGGCCGTCGGGGTGGTCCAACGGGCGGGCGGGGGTGTCGGGCCGGTCGATCCGGCGGGTCTCGGCGGAGTCCACCCAGGGCGCCAGCAGGTACCGGACGGTGGCGCCCTGACGGCGCAGGACCACCGCGCCGGCCGTGGTCGGGTCCGCGTCGTCGGCCCGGGCGAGGTCCAGGTCTCCGCTGTCCCGACCGCCCTGACCGTTCTGGCTGTCGGTGTAGCGGGCGATCCGCTCGCCGTCGGAGAACACCACCACACCGGTGCCGTCCACCGTCCCGGCGAACAGCAGGTGCGGCGCGGGCGCGGCGGGCGGGCCGGCGTCCGTACCCGGCTCGGCATGGGTCCGGCTGCCGGGCCGGGCCCAGGCGGCCAGGGCGCGGCCGAGCAGCGCGCCGTCCTCGCGCCGCTCGCCACGGGCGGGCCAGGCGGTGAAGTCGACCCGGCTGGTGTGCTGCCAGGCGTCGGGGGTGACCCGGACCAGGTGGGACGGGTCTGGGTCGGCGCCCGCGAGCGGCACCGTCGTCGGACGGCCGGGCGCCGCCGGGTGCGAACCGCCCAGCACGCCCGCCGTGGTGGTGAGGCCGAGCACGCCGACCGCGAGCGCGGCCGTCAGCGTACGGCGCCGGCGCAGCAGGTCGGTGGGCTGCACCCGGACGGCGCAGGGGTCGAAGGCGGGCGGCAGTGGATCCGGACCGGACGGCACCTGCCCGGCCACGGCCACCGCCACCGCCGGGTGCGCCACTCCGGCCTGCCGTAGCACCTCGGCGGCCCGCTCGATGCTCAGCCCCTCGACCGTCCGCAGGGCGAAGGCCGCCCTGGCCGGGGCGGAGAGCGCGGCGAGCGCGTGGTCGAGTTCCGCGTCCCCCTCGCCGCCGTGCGGGGTGAACAGCCGCAGGCCCCAGACCCGGGGCGTGAGGAGACGGGCGGCCGGGCGGGGCCGGAGCGCGGCGCGCAGCACCCGCAGGCGCAGCGCGGCGTAGGCCGGGTCGTCTGCGGCGTCCGTGCCTTCCGGAGCGTCGGAGGGCCCGGGCCCGGGCGCGGACGGTCGGACGGCGGTTCGGTCCGTGCGGGCCCAGCGGGTGGGCAGGGCGCGCTGGACGGCGCAGTGGGCGGCGAGCACCCGGGTGTGCCGGTCACGGTCGGCCGGCAGCGCCAGGTAGGCGAGCCGGACCAGCCGTCGGTAATGGCGCACCAGCGAGGCCTCCGCCAGGGCCACCGGGCGCGCCGCGACATCCCGGCGCAGCGCGGCCGTGCTCACCGTCCGTACTGCCAAGGGGCCCTCCCGGGAGCCGTACCGCTGTCGTGGTGGACGGTCCAACGAGTCGATCATGTGATGGTTGCGCCGTCCGGGGTGATCGGCGGGCATATGACGGACGTGCGGCGCGCCACCGCTGGAAGAACGTCCGGCGAGCGATGGCGGCCCGCCCGGTGCCGACCCGCCGACGCCGGCCGCCGCCGACCTGGTCGGCGTGGGCGCCCCGGCTCTACAGCTGGGACGCCCGGGGATCCAGCACGATCACGCCTAAGACCGGGGCCTCCGAGATCTTCCGGCCGACCAACACCCGGAGCGCCCTCAACGCCCTGGCGTTCAACACCAGCGGAACGGTCGACTTCGCCCGGCTGAGCAGGCCGCCGCAGCAGGGCGACCCGACCTGGATCGACTTCGTCCCGTTCGTGAGGGATGCGGTGACCTGGGCGGCCCCGGCGGGCGGCAACGCACCAAAGAACCTGACGACCGCCGATCTGCGGTGGATCTACTCCTGCGATATCACCAACTGGCGGCAGATCGACCCGAGCCTTCCGGACGCGACGATCAGGCCCGTGGTACCCGGTGTCCACGTCTCGGACCCCGCCACGCTTCGGTCGTCCTACCTCTCCGACGAGATGACCGCCTTCGCGGCCGCCGCCTCCCCGAACGGCGATCCGGGCACCTTCTACGCGGGCCCGTGCGTGACCTCCGGCGTCGCCGAGGACCAGGGGGAGGACGCGGTCCTGCACGACCCGAACGCGATCGTCCCGTACTCGGTCGGCCGCTGGGTCGGACAGGTCACCGGCGGTCACCGGAAGCCGGGCGACGACCCGGGAGTGCTCGTGCCGCAGTCCCTGGACGGAACGGCGCCCACGGTCGACGGCGGGACCAACCCGGCCTTCCTGACGACCTGGCACGGCCGGACCCTCTACCTCGGGGTGCGGGACGGCGACTGGACGAGTGTCGACGCGCAGGGACGGGCGCTGCGGGCCGTGTTCGGTCGGAACGGCTGGTTCTGCACCTCCCCGGCGGCCGCGGCGGCCGTCCGGAGCCACGGGTTCCTGCGGGTGCCCGTCTTCGTCTGCGGGGCGACCACGCACGCCTGACGGCGTCGTTCCCACGGCTGCCCCGGTCGGGGCGTGGTGCCGGTGCCCAGTGGGGGCGTGGTGCCGGGCTGTGGTGCCGGTGTCCGGTCGGGGCATGGTGCCGGGGCTCGGTCGGGGCTTGGTCGGGGCGTGGTGTCGGGGCCGTGTCAGCAGGTCGGGGCACAAGGTCCCGCCCGTTCGGCCCCTTGGCCCCTGGCGGTCGCGGCCGTTACGGGCGATGCTGCCGGTACCGGCCGGGACGATCCGCGTCCGGTCGGACCAGCATCGTTGGACGAGGTGAACCGGCGTGCGGCATGCCACCGTCGAATCCGTGATGACCAGCCCCGTGGTCCTGGTCTCGCCCGAGACCGGATTCCGGGAGATCGTGACGCTGCTGAGCGAGTACGACATCACCGGCGTACCGGTGGTGGACCCGGAAGGGCGACCGCTCGGCGTGGTCTCGGAGGCCGACCTGCTGCGCACCCTGGCCGCGCAGGAGGACCCGGCCAGCCTGCTGCCCGCGCCCGAGTCGGCGCAGGCGGGCCCGGACGGCGAGGTGACCGCGGCCGACCTGATGACGGCGCAGCCGGTCTGCACCACGCCCGGCACCAGCGTGGTCGCGGCGGCCCGGCTGATGAGCCGGCACGGCCTGAAGCGGCTGCCGGTGCTGGACGAGGAGGGGCGGGTCGTCGGCATGGTCAGCCGCGGTGACCTGCTGCGGGTCTTCCTGCGCGAGGACATGGTGATCCGGCGGGAGATCGTCGAGGAGGTGCTCGGCCGGATCGACGGGGTCAGCCCGGCGGAGATCGGGGTGGAGGTCACCCAGGGGCGGGTGGTGCTCAGCGGCACCGTGCCCGAGCAGCACCTGGTGCCGATCGTGCTCAACCTCTGCCGCTCGGTGGACGGGGTGGTGTCGGTGACCGACCGGCTCGGGGCCGGAGGCGCGGCTCCGGTCGGCTGACCTGCTCGGCGCCGACCCCTGACCGGCCGTACCGGTCCCGAATCGCACGTTCGTCCCGGACCCGAACGATCCACTTCGCATACTGCGGAGGGTATCGGGTAACTCACCCTGTGTGCCTGGCGGTGCGGACTGCCGGGACGCCAGCGCTCCGGGGAGGCGGCCGTGGCAGTCGTGTTCGACGCGGACTTCACTTCGACCAGGCAGTGGATCGCCGGGCGCAGCAGCGCCTATCCCCGGATGGGGCCGACCAACCGGAGCGACCACAAACTCGACTACCTCAGCCGCGACTACTGCCCCGACGGGCAGTTCACGGCGGTCAGGCGGCACAGTGGCGGGCTGTGGAGCTGCAGTCTGCTGACCACCGAGGGCAGTCCCGACGGCTTCCAGATCCGCGCCGGGGACGTGCTGTCGGCGAGCGTGACACTGCCGGTCGAGCTGGGTGCCTGGCCGGCGATCTGGACCTGGCGGGACGGCGGCAACGAGGTGGACGTCTTCGAGTACCACCCCGACAACCCGGACCTGCTGGAGATCTCCAACCACGTCCGCGGCGGCTTCCGGTACTGGCACGGTGCGAGCGCCGGGATCGGGCCGGGGGCCACCTTCGGCCTGCGGGTGGTGCTCGGCGCGAACTCGGTGGACTGGTACGTGGAGGACGAGCTGGTCTACGCGGACCTGCACGGGGTCGGGGCCGCGTGGCACGCGTACCTGATCGTCAACATGTCGGTGGCGGACGGGACGTATCACGACCGGCCGCCGTACGGCGGGCCGGACCGGCTGAGCTGGGTGTGCCACAGCCTCCAGGTCGAGCGCTGAGGGAGGCGGGGCGGGCGAGGGCGGGCGAGGGCGGGCGGGGGCGCCCGGGGCTACGGTTCGTGGGGCGCGAAGGAGGCGGTGATCGGGCCGCGGGGGGCGTAACCGCCGCGTGCGTCGACCGGGGTGAGCAGGCCGCGGGGGCCCTGCGAGCCGTACGGGTTGTGTGCGTCGTGTGGGGTGTGCGGGGCGTGCGGGTTGGAACGCTGGAACCAGATCGCCCGGCGGTACGGGCCGATGTGGGCCGGGTCGGCCACGTACAGGTCGTCGCGCGGGGCGCGCTCGTTGCCCGGGGCGAGCGCCGCGTCCACGGCGCGGTCGGCGATCGCGCGCAGCAGTGCGGTGGCGGTGGCCTCGGCGGCCGCCGGCGCGATGGCGAGGGCCGTGAGCTCGGCCCAGAGCGCGGTGGCGACGTAGCCGATCGGGGAGTGGCCGAGCGCCGGGTGGGGGCGCGGGTCCGGGTGGCGCCGCAGCACCCCGGCGGCGACGAGCTGCTCGGGGGAGCGGTCGTCCTCCGGCGGGTGGAAGGCCATGGACGGCTGGTGAGCCGTGGGCCGCTGGGGGTGGAACGCGGGCGGCGGATGGTGGGTCACCAGTGGCACGCTACCCCGGTGGGGCCGGGGAACGGTTGCCGGAACGTTTTCTCAGCCCGCCCTCACACCGCTTTCACCACCGACGGGAGCACGATGGTGGTAGGCGCTGCTCACCTCGGCGGGCCCCGACGGGGCCGGAGGAGGAGGTCCTGATGAGGTACTGGCACGGGCACGGCCACTACGTGGGTGGCTGGGGCATGGGGCTGATGGCGTTCGGGACGCTGATGTTCCTGGTGATCGTCGTCCTGCTCACCGTGGCCCTGTTCCGCTACGTAGCGCGCTCGCGGCAGCCGATCCCGCCCGGGCGGGCGGCACCCGGCGCCGGTGGATCCGGGGTGGGCGGTCCGCACGGCTGGGGCCCGCTGAGGCAAGGGGGCCAAGGGGGTCAGGGAGGGCAGGGAGGTCAGGGGGTGTCCCCGGAGCAGTTGCTCGCGGAGCGGTTCGCGCGGGGTGAGATCGACGCGGAGGAGTACCGGCACCGACTGGACACGCTGCGTTCGGCGAACGGGCCGGGAGGCGACTGAGCCCAGGGAGGACGGACCGGGCCCGCCGCAGTTTCGCGTGCGGCGGGCCCGGTCCGTCGGTGGGGCGGTCGGAGGGCGCTCGGGGTGCTCTTCCCCCGGGGCGCTCCTTCTCGGGGGTGCTTACTCGACGACCAGCTCGACCGGGATGTTGCCCCGGGTGGCACGGGAGTACGGGCACACCTGGTGCGCCTGCTTGACCAGCAGCTCGCCGGTCTCGCCCGCGAGGGACTCGGGCAGCTCGACGCGCAGTACGACGGCGAGGGCGAAGCCGGCCTCGTCCTTGCCGATGGACACCTCGGCGGTCACCGAGACCTCGCTGGTGTCCACCCGGGCCTGGCGGCCGACCAGGCCGAGGGCGCTGGCGAAGCAGGCGGCGTAGCCGGCGGCGAAGAGCTGCTCCGGGTTGGTGCCCTGGCCGCTGCCACCGAGCGCGGGCGGCATGGCCAGCGCGAGGTCCAGCTGTCCGTCGGAGCTGACGGCGCGGCCCTCCCGGCCGTTGGCGGTGGCGGCTGCGGTGTAGAGCGCGTCCATGGTGGCTTCCCCTTCGGGTCCTGGGTGTTCCTGCGGTCGGTTGTCCGGTCGGTTGCCGGCCCGGTGTGCTGGGCGGCGGCCGCTCGGTCGTTGCTGCGGTGGTGCGGTGGTGCGGTGGTGCGGTGGTGCGGTGGTGCGGTGGTGCGGTGGTGCGGTGGTGCGTTGCGACAAGTAGAGCACGCAATTCAATTGTGCACAACTAAATGGCGCGATGGTGATCGGTACCATGGGCTCATGACGACTCACCCCGGCATGGCGGACGAGGAGCTGCTCCGCCTCGACCAGCAGATCTGCTTCTCGCTCAACGCGGCCTCCCGCGCCTTCGGCGGCGTGTACCGGGTGCTGCTGCGGGACCTCGGGCTGACCTATCCGCAGTACCTGGTCATGCTGGTGCTGTGGGAGGAGGGCGAGCTGCCCGTCAAGCGGATCGGCGAGCGGCTGCGGCTGGACTCCGGGACGCTCTCCCCGCTGCTCAAGCGCCTGGAGGCGGCCGGGCTGGTGCGCCGCGAGCGGAGCCCGGAGGACGAGCGGTCGGTCACCGTCCGCCTGACCCCCGAGGGGTCGGCGCTGCGCGAGCGGGCCGGGCAGGTTCCGCGTCGGCTGCTCGCGGCGACCGGGCTGCCGGTCGAGGATCTGGTCGCACTGCGCGGGCTGCTGGAGCGGGTGACCGCCACGCTGGATGCGGCGGAGGTGGAGCCGGCGCCGTAGGGGGTTTGGCTCCTGAGGGAGTGGGGGCCGCTTTGCGGGGTGGGGTCCGCAGGGTTGCGGGGATGGTGCGGGTGGTGCCGTAGGGCTTGTCAAGCGGCACCCTCGCACACTGTGATCTGGGTCACGTTGCGAGTCTTCCGGCTGGGTGCGCGAGGGTGAAGCGGCAGGTCAGCCGCACTGTTCAAAAGTGAACGGAAACGTTCGGCAATTGTCTGCCCGATCCGGTCAACATCCCGGACCTCCCGGACGGTTACACCACGAGCCCCAAGGGGCCGTCGGCGTGCCACCAGGCGGGCCGGCCAGCCGACCACGAAAGGGGGGTCGCGTGAGCACTCCCGGGCCGGGCGAGGAGCGGGGTCTGCGAGCCGACCCGCTCGGCGACCTGCCGAACGACTTCGAGGCCTTCTTCACCCGCGAGAACTCCGGCTACCTCCGCTACGCCCAGCAGCGCCTGCGGCACCGTGAGGATGCCCAGGACGCCGTCCAGAACGCGGGCACCACGCTCTACAAGAACTGGCGCCGGGCCCTGGCCAGCCCCGATCCGCAGGCCTTCGCCTTCAAGATCGTCAAGGACGCGGTGGTGGACGTCATGCGCGAGCGCCGGCGCACCGAACGCAAGCGGCTGCGGGTGATCGCCCAGCGCCGCCCCGACACCAGCCAGGACGAGCTGAACGAACTCGCCGAGCTGGACGCCCTGGACTGGGCGATGGAGGAACTCGCGCGGGCCGCACCCGTCCAGGCCGACGTGGTCCGGCTGCGCCAGGCGGGGCTGTCGTACCACGACATCGGACGGTCCCTCGGCATCGCGCACACCACCGCCCGTACCTACTACAGCCTCGGGCGGCGTCACCTGGAGTACCTCCTGGAGCACCAGGACGACGGCGGGGCGCAGACATGAGGGTCGTGGACCTGCTGCGTGCGCACGCCGTCGAGCTGGAGCGGGAGTTTGACGACCACGATCCGGTGGACTTCACCCGCCGGCTGGCCGAGCGGCTCGCCGCCGCCCGGCGGACCGCCCCGGCGGTGCGCGAACGCCCCGCCAGGCCGCCCGCCGGGGCCCGGCCACCGCACGCTCCGCTTTCGGGGCCGAGCCCGGGGGCGGCAGCGGGGGCGGGTTCAGGGCTCGGCGCGGGAGCGGGGGCCGGAGCCGGTCCCGGCCTGCGGTCGGGCTCCGGTTCGGGGGCGGGATCCGGTCCAGGCTCGGGTTCCGGTCCGGGGTCGGTGCCGGGGCAGTCCCGGTGGGCCGGGGGACGGGCGGAGCTGCGGCGCGACCTGCGGCACCTGTGCGCGGGGGTGGCGGGCGCGGTCGAGCCGGGGGAGCTGGCCCTGGACCTCGAACTCGCCGAGAAGACCGCCTTCCGGACCCTCGGCTGCCTGCTGTACGGCATGGGCCGTGCGGCGGACGGCGTCTTCTGGTGGCGGATAGCCGCCCAGTACGGGGACCAGCTGGCCGTGCACTGCCTGGCCGTGCACTACACCGCCGAGGGCGAACGGTGCGACGCGGCCCGCTGGGCCGCCCAGGCCCAGGACCTCAGCGCTCCGGGCCGGCTGCCGGAGCTGGCGCCCGACGTCCGGCCGGGCGGGGCGGCGGAGCTGGCGCGGGTGCTGGCGGAGCGCTATGACGGCGAGATCCTGCTGACGGTACGGGAGGCGGTGGCGGCGCGGCCGACGGCCGACCCTGGGCGGTTGGGCGTCCGGGCCGTGCGGGGGCGGGGGGTGGTACGGATCCGGTGACGGAGACGGGGTTGGTAGGGAAGCGGGCCGGCCCGAGGGGTGGCCGGTCGGGGTCGGGTAGGCGGGGGTTCACGTGAGCCCGGAGACGGCGTCGCCCAGGTACTCGGCGCCGAGCAGCAGTGGGACGGTGATCATGATCGCCGCGCTGTGCGTGGCCGTCCAGGCGCGCCACTCGCCGAGGGTGTGTCGTGCCTGGGCGCTGCCCCGGAGGTGCGCCACGAGCGGCAGCAGGGTGCCCAACGAACCGAGCAGCACCATCAGGGCGGCGGCCACCGTCTTCTCCCCGCCGCCGGTCGGCGCGGCGGCGATGGAGGCGGCGCCGCCGACGGCCGGGACCAGGGTCTTCGGGTGGGCGATGACCAGGACCACGGCGAGACCGGCGGACCGGGCGGCGGTCAGCCGGTCGATCGAGAGCAGCCAGGCCGGTGGCGCGGTCACCCGGCCGGGTCGCGGTCGTTCGCGCCACTGCCGGGCGGCCAGCAGGACGAGTACGGTGCCGAGGGCGAGCTTCAGCCAGGACGACCAGGTCGGTGTGGTGCGGGCGGGGTTCAACGCGGTGCCCGCGGCCACGACGGCGGCCGACACCGCGGCGAGGCCGAGCAGCCAGCCGGCCGTGAAGGCGAGCCCGTTGGCCCGGCCGCGCGGTGAGGCGAGGACCAGCAGGACGGCGATCAGCGGCAGCGGGCTGAGCGCGACCGCCACTGCGGAGGCCAGCATCGGGCCGATCGCTTCACCCATCCCCGGACCTGCCTTCCCGTCGCCGGGCGCCGTCCGCCATTCAGCTCCCGTCGGGCGGGCGGCGCACGGCCAGTGCCGCCGTTGGAGTGAGGGCGGGGACGGGTCGGGGGTCGGGGCTGGGGGTGGGAGCGGGCGGAGCGGAGGGGTGGAGAGCGGCCGAGGGCCGCCGCACCGTAGGGGTGCGACGGCCCTCCGCGGGCGTGAGGTGCGTCAGTCGGTGCCGGACTCGAGCGCCGCGTGGTCGAGCGCGTTCGGGTCCTCCTCGTCACCGTTGCCGGCGGCGATGGGAGCCGCGCCGCCCGGGGCGAGCTCGCCGATCAGGCCGCTCCACGGTGCCAGCTGGCCGTGCACCGCGTACTGCTCCAGCTTGCTGCGCGAGTCGGCGATGTCGAGGTTGCGCATGGTCAGCTGGCCGATGCGGTCGTCGGGGACGAACGCGGCGTCGACGCTGCGCTCCATCGACAGCTTCTCGGGGTGGTAGCTGAAGTTGGGGCCCTGGGTGTCGATGACCGAGTAGTCCTGGCCGCGCCGCAGCCGCAGGGTGACGCTGCCGGTGACCGGGTGGCCGATCCACCGCTGGATGCTGTCCCGGAGCATCAGCGACTGCGGGTCGAACCAGCGGCCCTCGTACAGCAGCCGGCCGAGCCGCCGTCCCTGGGTGTGGTACGTGGCGATGGTGTCCTCGTTGTGGATGGCGTTGAGCAGCCGCTCGTAGGCGATGTGCAGCAGCGCCATGCCGGGGGCCTCGTAGATGCCACGGCTCTTGGCCTCGATGATGCGGTTCTCGATCTGGTCCGACATGCCCAGACCGTGCCGGCCACCGATGGTGTTGGCCTCGTGGACCAGGTCGACGGCGCTGGCGAACTCCTGGCCGTTGATCCGGACCGGGCGGCCGAACTCGAACTCGACGGTGACGTCCTCGGTCTGGATCTCGACCGCCGGGTCCCAGAAGGCCACGCCCATGATCGGGCTGACGATCTCCAGGGAGGCGTCCAGGTACTCCAGCCGCTTGGCCTCGTGGGTGGCGCCCCAGATGTTGGCGTCGGTGGAGTAGGCCTTCTCGGCGGAGTCCCGGTACGGAAGGTCCCGCTCGGCGAGCCACTCGGACATCTCCTTGCGGCCGCCGAGCTGGTCGACGAACGCCTGGTCCAGCCACGGCTTGTAGATCCGCAGGTTGGGGTTGGCGAGCAGGCCGTAGCGGTAGAACCGCTCGATGTCGTTGCCCTTGTAGGTGGAGCCGTCGCCCCAGATGGAGACGCCGTCCTCCTGCATGGCGCGCACCAGCAGCGTGCCGGTCACAGCACGGCCGAGCGGGGTGGTGTTGAAGTACGTCTGCCCGGCGGAGCGGATGTGGAAGGCGCCGCAGGCGAGGGCGGCCAGGCCCTCCTCGACCAGCGCGGCCCGGCAGTCCACCAGCCGGGCCTGCTCGGCGCCGTACGCGCGGCCCCGGGCCGGGACGTCGGCGAGGTTCGGCTCGTCGTACTGGCCGATGTCGGCCGTGTAGGCGTAGGGGAAGGCACCGTGTTCGCGCATCCACGCTACGGCGACGGAGGTGTCCAACCCACCGGAGAATGCGATGCCGATCCGTTCACCGACCGGCAGCTTGCTCAAGACCTTCGACATGGATGCACCCTTGACCCGCGTGAGCGGGCCCCTGATCTAGCGATGTGTGACGGGATTCGGCGTAATCGATCCGATGCCCGAACTCTGGCATAGATTTGCAGAGTAATGCAAGAGCATACGGAGCCCCGGGTGGCGACGAGGGTTCTCCCGACTGCTGCGCGTCGACTGGCCCGTTGGTCAACTTGCTTGACTGGAGGGGTGGTTGGGGTGGATCAGGAGGCCGGTGCGGGCGCTCGGGTGCGCATCCAGACGGTGCGGGAGGCGAGGGCGCCCAGCCCGAGGGCGACGAGGTGGCCGGCGTCGGCCAGCTGCTGGTCCAGCGCCCAGGCGCCGGCGAGGGCCAGGGCGAGCGCCGGCAGGCCGTAACGGCGCAGCGGGCGCGGGCCGAGCGCGAGAAGGCAGGCGCCGGTGGCGACCAGGCCGTAGCTGATGCCCACGTCCCGGGCGCGGGAGAGTGCGCCCGGGATGCGGGCGGTCAGCATCACCCACATGGCGCCCTCGGTGAGCAGCGTGGCGCCCAGGTGCCCGAAGACGAAGACCGCACCGGCCCGGGCCGGACCCCAGCGCCACTCGGCCAGGCCCAGGACGGCGGCGACCGCCGCGATCCCCGCCCAGGCCGGAACCCCGTCGACCACCAGGCCGCTGGTGAACAGGGTCCACCACTTGCCCACTTCCATGTGATGGACGTTGCTGCTGTTGTGCCGGACGAACCGGGCCCGCTCGGCATGGCCCTGGCTCGCCAACCAGGAGGCCGTCACCGTCAGCAGTAGGACGTACGCCGTGGTGAGGCGCAGGCGGACGGCGGCTCTCAGCGCCGGGTGCCGGGGAGCAGCGGTGCTGGTCGGTGTCCTCGTCGCGAGGCGATCGCTCATCGTGCCTGGTGCCCTTGCTCGGCGGTTCCCGGTACCGGCCCCGCCCGGTACGTGGAGGGAAGGCGGCGACCGGGACGGTCCGAGCGCCAGCGTACGCGAGCGCCGTGGAGGCCGTCGGGGCCGGCGGCGGGGCGTGTGAGGTGGGCGGATTCCCGCGGGCTGCACAGGGACGGCGGGTGGCGGGTGGCGGCGAGGTCGGGCGGGGGCGAGGGTGAGGGGGAGGAGTGTCGAGGAGGCGCCGATGGCCGGCAGCACAGCCAGGGGCGCCAAGGCGCACCGGCGGCCCTGGTGGGCGCGTGCCGTCCACGCGGTGTGGGCCTATGTCCGGCGCGCGCCCGGTACCTACACCTGGCTGGCGGTCCTGCTCGTCACCACGCAGGTGATCCGGCACGTCGATCCGGCGACCGCGGACCGCATCCTGGAGCGGCGTTCGACCAACCTCCACCACCTCCAGGTGTCGCCGGTGCGTGTCCTGGTCACCAGCGCCCTGTGGATCGCGGGCGGCGGCTGGCCGTTCTACTTCCTGCTGTACAACCTCTTCCACGTGCCCGCCGAACGATGGCTCGGCACGTTGCGCTGGATCTCGGTGGCGGCGCTCGCGCACGTCGGCGCCACCTACCTCAGCGAGGGCGTGCTCGGCTGGGCGATCCACCGGGGGCTGGCCTCGCCGAGGGCCCTCTACACCCTGGACTACGGCGTCAGTTACGCGCTGGCCGGCGTGGTCGCGGTCCTCACCTACCTGATCGTGCGGCCCTGGCGGTACCTGTACGCGGTGGGAGTGCTGGCGGTCTACGGGCTGGGCGTGCAGCAGAGCCGGGACTACACGAGCATCGGCCACTTCAGCGCGGCGCTGATCGGGTTCGCCTGCTACCCGCTGACCCGGGACCGCCCGGGCTCCTTCGACCCGGTCGCCTCGGTCCGTGCGGTCTGTCGGCGGGTGCGCGGGCGGGCGGGCCGTCCGACGCCGTCGGCGCGTTCGTCGGTGTGGCGGGTATGGCGGGTATGGCGGGTGTGGCGGGTGACCGGTGCCGGGGCGGCTGGTCAGGTTCCGCGCCGCTCGGGGCCGGTCGGCCCCAGGTAGGCGCTGAGCGGCCTCTCCTGGGCCAGTACCGCGCCGGCCGTGATGGCGAAGGTGACGGCGATGCAGAAGGCGATCAGCCAGGACAGCACCATCAGCACCAGGCCCAGCGAGCCGTACTGGGCCAGTGAGCGGTTCAGTGCGATCGGCATGTAGATCCGGGCGGTCAGCGACATCGCGGTGGACGCGATGGCGGTGAGCAGCGCTCCCGGCACCAGGGACAACCAACGGATCCGTGCGCTCAACAGCAGACGGGCAGTCCACCACCAGACCAGGAAGGAGGCCGTGAAGGTCAGTGGCAGGCCCAGCCAGAGCCCGGCGCCGAAGCCGTTCCGCAGCACGCCCTGGAACAGCAGCACGACCACCCAGCAGGCGATCCACAGCAGCCACCGCCAGGCCGCGACCCTGGTGCCGGACTTCGGCAGCTGCCAGGCGTGTTCGCAGACCCGGGCGACCGCCCGACTGCAGCTCGTGCCGGACAGCAGTGCCATCAGCAGGCCGATGATCCCCGTGGTCTGCCGCAGGTCGCCGGGGCTGTACAGCGCCTGGCGCAGTTGCTCGGCGGAGGCGCCGGAGATGCCGAACAGCGAGCGCAGTGAGGAGTTCATCTGGTTCCGCACGCCCTCGGGGGCGAAGGCGGCCACGGCGAACAGGAGGGGGATGGAGGTCAGGAACAGCTGGGAGGCCATCCGGGTGGCGGAGTCCAGTAGGCCGGGGGAGAACAGGCGGGCGGTCAGCTCGGTGATCACCGGGAAGCGCCGCTCGGCCTCACTCCGTGCCCGCACGACCCGCATGCGGGCCAGGAGCAGCTGTTCCTTCCGGCGGCCGCGGGTGCCCCTCGGCAATCTCATCCCTCGGTCCTCCCGCATCCGGGCGGCGGTCCGCACCAGTCAAGGCGAGGCGGTGGCGGGCCGCCACCGGAGCGAGGCGTCCGGAGCGGCCGCGACCCGGGGGCGGCCGCTCCATCGGCGTGGCCGTTCTTCGTGTTCGGGCGGGTCCAGCCTGGGATGGCCATCCGACACCTGCCGCTGCTGCCCGGCCTGTTCCGTACGAGCGGGCCGGGCAGCGGCGCCGTGTCCGACGGGTGCGGTGCAGCGCTTGACGGGTGGGCCGGGTGCGGGACGGCTACTGGCCGACCCGCTGGGACATGCAGACGATGTTGCCTTCGCTGTCCTTGAACCAGGCCGCGCGCATACCCTCGCCCTCGGCGACCCCGTTGACGGTCTGCAGACCGGGGAAGTCGTACTCCTCGAAGGTGATGCCGCGGTCGCGGAGGCCGGCCATCTCGCCGTCGAGGTCGGCGACCTTGAAACTGGCGAGGGTGTGGGCGGCCTGTCCACCGCTGGGAGTGCGGTAGACGGTGAACTGGGTGCCGCCACAGTCGCAGACGAACTCCTCCTCACCTTCCTCGGCGAGCTTGAGGCCGAGGGTGTCGGTGTAGAAGGCCTTGGCGCGGGCGAGATCGGTGGCGGGGATGACTGCTTGCAGCGGAGCGTCTCCAAGCATGGTGTTTCGCCTCCTCTCTGTCACCAGGCTAGGGACGTGCGGGCCGGGTCGCCCGGTGGGCGCAGGGCTGCTTCGGGCTGTGTGCGGCAGGTCGCCGGGAGTCATGCGGGGGCCAGCCTCCAGAGCGAGGTGACCTCCGCGGCGCGGGCGGTGTGGAGGAGGGGGTCGGCCCGGTCGGGGGTGGTGGCCCTCGGGTGGCGGGGGACGGTGTCGAGGCGCCCGGTGACGCGCAGCCCGGTTCCGGAGACGGCACCGAGCAGATCGGCGCGGGAGCGCAGGCCGAGGTGTTCGGCGAGGTCGGAGAGGACGAGCCAGCCCTCGCCGCCGGGCAGCAGGCGGTCGGCCAGGCCGTCGAGGAAGCCGCAGAGCATGCGGCTGCCCGGGTCGTAGACGCCCTCGTCGAGTGCGGAGCTTGGCCGGCCGGGCAGCCACGGGGGATTGCAGACGACCAGGGCGGCCCGGCCGCGGCCGGGAGGGTAGAGGCCGGTGCCCGCGGTCTCGATGCGGTCGGCGAGACCGAGCCGGCGGGCGTTGTCGCGGGCGCAGGCGAGGGCGCGCGGGTTGGCGTCGGTGACCAGGACCTCGTGCAGGCCGCGCCGGGCGAGGAGCGCGGCGAGCACACCCGTGCCGGTGCCGAGGTCGTAGGCGGTGGGGCGGTCATGGGCGGCCGGCGGCAGCGGCGCCCGGGCGACGAGGTCGACGTACTCGCCGCGGACGGGTGAGAAGACCCCGTAGTGCGGGTGGATGCGGGCGCCGAGGGCCGGGACCTCGACGCCTCTGGTGCGCCACTGGTGGGCGCCGATCACACCCAGGAGCTCGCGCAGGGACACGATTCTGTTGTCAAGGAGCGGTCCGTAGGCCGCCCGGCAGGCCTCGCGGACGTCGGGCGCCCGGTGGAGCCGGACGCGATGATCCGCGCCGAGCGGTACCAGCAGCATGCCCAGGACGCGCGCGAGGCGGGCGCGCTCTCGACGGTGCTGCCGGAAGGCCTCGGCCGAGGAGCCGGGGGCGGATCGGGGCCGGCGCCGCTCGGCGCGGCGGCGCATGGCGTGCAGGAGGCGGAGCGCGCCGGGGTAGTCGCCCTGCCAGAGCAGGGCGGTGCCCTCGCAGGCCGACCGGTAGGCGGCCTCGGCGCGCAGGGTGTCGTCGGCGGCGATCAGGCGGCGCGGCAGGGGCGTGCCGTTCTCGCTGTGCCAGGGTGCGGGCAGGACGGAGGTGGTGGGCAGGGTGACGATTCTTGGCCGGTGGGTGTCGGACACCAGGGGTTCCTCGTGGTCGAACGTGCAAGGGGACACGAAGAGCACTTCGACGAGGAGGCGAGCAGCAGGCGCGTCGGGCCGTGGCGCCGCCGGGAGGGCGGGCGCGGGCGTCAGGCCGGGTGCGGCTCGCGCGTCGAAGCGCGAGCCGGGGTGTCACCGAGCACGAGGCCCGGCACGACGGCGAGCCGTATGCCACTGATCATCTGCGGGCCTCCCTTCCGAACCAGCTGGTCCTGCGCGGTTGTTCGTACGCTTTCACACAGAGTGGCCGACTGGCAACCGATTTATGACCGGCCCCCGGACCAGCCGTGCGGCACGCGCTCCAGCACACCCGCGCCGAACAGCTCGTACAGCGGCAGCGTCTCCAGGTGGACGTAGCCGATGTGGCAGTCGCAGACCGGCAACGGGCAGGCGCGCGGCAGCAGTTGCGTGCGGTAGCTGCCGTCGTAGAGGTTGCCGAGGACGTCCCGGACGAAGTGGCAGCGGCGCACGGTGCCGTCGCCGTCCACCGACAGCACGGACTCCCCGGTGCGGCACGGCAGCCCGGCGCTGGGGTGGGCGTGCCGGCTGTAGCCGAAGTGCGGGTCGACGGCGGCCCATTGGGCGGCCTCGGCGTCGGTGTAGCCGAGGCCCTCGGCGGCGTTGACCCACAGGTAGACGCCCTCGGGGAGCTCGGCGCGCAGCCGGCGGGCCTCGGCGAGGTGCTCGGGTTGGCCGACGACGCCGACGCTGTAGCGCACGCCGAGTGCGTCCAACTCCTGGCACTTGGCGAGGAAGCGCTCGCGGGTGACCTGGCCGGGGTGGAAGGTGACCCAGAGGGCGAGGGTGTCGAGGTCCGCCTCGGCGAGCCAGCCCGTGCGGCAGCTGAGGTTGGTCTGGATCGCGACCCGGCGGACGTGCGGCAGGCGGCTCAGCTCGACCAGCGCGCGGCGGTACCAGGACCGCACCAGCCCCTCGCCCCAGGGGGTGAACAGCAGCGACAGGGTGTCGCCGGTGCCCGCGCGCCCGGCGGCCCAGCCGGTGAAGCGCTCCAACGCGGCCCGGTCGGAGCGCAGTTGCTCCGGGCTGTCGCGCCGCTTGGCGAACGGGCAGTACGGGCAGTCGTAGTCGCAGGAGGCGAGCGGGCCGCGGTAGAGCAGGGTGAGGCTCCGCGCCCCGTCCTCCGGCAGCGGTGAGGCGGAAGGCATGCCGAGGAAGGTCATTTCGCCTCGTACGCCGCCATCAGGGCCCGGACCTCGGGCGAGAACAGCATCGGCCCGGCGGCGTCCGAGTGCGCCAGCCCCTCCGGGCTGAGGCGCAGGAACTCCGCGTCGCCGTCGTCGAGCCATCCGCGCTCCGCGAACTCGGCCAGCTCCGCCGGGAAGTCCTCGGCCGGTGAACCGCCGAACCGGGCGCGGTAGTCCGCCAACGGCAGGCCCTCGGCCTGGAGCAGCGACTGCACCAGGTGCCGCCGGCGCGGCTCCGCGCCGCCCATCCGGTGGCCCACCTCGGCACGGTGGAAGTCCTCGGTGGCGACGTAGTCGTCGATGATGCCGCGCACCTCGGTGGCGTTCACCGCGTAGTCGAAGGAGTAGTGCAGCTGGGAGGTGTAGGAGCGGGCGCCGCAGCCCAGGCCGACCATGCCGTCGGTCTGGCAGGCGTACTCGCCCGCGCCGGCCTGCGGGGAGGCGGCGCGGCGGAACATCCGCATCGACACCTGCTGGTAGCCGTGGGCGAGCAGGTGGTCGCGGCCGGCCCGGTAGAGCGCGAGCCGGCGCGCGTCCCAGGCGGCCCGGCTCTCCTGCTCGCCGCGCCGGGCCAGGCCGGTCAGCGGGCGGACGTACAGCGGGTAGAGGTACAGCTCCTCGGGCTGCCAGGCGAGTGCGGTGTCCAACGAGCGGAGCCAGCTCGCCTCGGTCTGGCCGTCGATGCCGTAGATGAGGTCGATGTTGAGCACCGGGAGCCCGGCCGCGCGGATCCGGCCGAGGGCGGCCTCCACCACGGACCGCTTCTGCGGGCGGACGGCGGAGCGCGCCTCGGCGTCGTCGAAGGACTGCACGCCCAGGCTCAGCCGGGTGGTGCCCCGGGCGGCCAGCACCTCCAGCCGGTCGGCGGTCGCGGTGGCGGGCGAGGCCTCCACCGAGAGGGGTATCGCCCGCAGGTCGGCGCCCATCCGCCGCTCGGCGATGTCGCACAGCCGCTCCAGCTCAGCGGCCGTCAGATAGGTGGGCGTGCCGCCACCGAACGCGGCCAGGGCGAACCGGGCCCCGTCGTCCAGCGCCGCGCGCACCGCCGTGGCCTGGCGCTCCAGGGCGTCCAGGTAGGCCGTGGTCAGGCCCTCGGGGCTGCCGATCCGGGTGAACAGGTTGCAGAAGCCGCAGCGGACCTCGCAGAACGGGATGTGGAGGTAGAGCGAGAGCGCGTGCTGCGCTTCGCCGGCCCACAGCTCGCGCAGCGGCGGGCGCTCGGGCAGCGGGCGGTAGGCCGTCTTGTGCGGGTACGCGTAGACGTACGACTGGTACGGCGAGTCCGCGCGCGGGGGTGCGGTGGTCATGCGCGCTCCTCGGAGGTCGTGGCGGTGCCCGCCGCTCGGGCGGGGAGGGTGAAGTGCGCGTACGGGACCGACCAGACCACCTCGTGGCCGATCCGGTGGCCGGTGTAGCCGTCCTCGCCGTAGGCGGTGCCGTGGTCGGAGCAGACGATCGCGAAGCAGGGGCGGCGGGCGCTCATCGCGGCGAACAGCCGGCCGATGTGCGCGTCCACGTACTCCAGGGCCGCGGCGTGGGTGGCCCGGGAGTCCCCGTGCTCGCGGGTGGCTCCGGGCAGGTGGAACCAGTTCGGCTGGTGCAGCGCCGAGACGTTCAGGAAGAGGAACAGCGGCTGGTCGGCGGACTGTTCGGCGGCGACCCGCTCGGCCCGGGTGACCTGCTCCTCGAAGGACGTCGGCGAGGCCACGCCCAACTCGGGCGCCCAGTGGCTCTCCTGGAAGAGACCCGGCAGCACCGAGCCCAGCGGGCCCTGCTTGTTGAAGAACCCGACACCGCCGATGCACACCGTGCGGTACCCGGCCGCGGCCAAGGCCGTCGGCAGGTCGGGGGCGTCGAAGACCCAGGTGCGCGGGGCGGTGCTCTCGGAGCCGGCGAAGCGGGCCGCGAACAGGCGCGGGTGCGGGCCGTCCGGGGAGGCGGGCGTCGGCAGGAAGCCGGCCAGGATCGCTTGGTGGGAGGCGTAGGTGAAGCTGCCGGGCGCGTGCCGGTGCTCCCAGCGGCCGCCGGGGAGGACGGCGGCGAGGTTCGGGATGCGGCCGGCGGCGGCCAGCTCCTCGGCGACGTCGAGGCGGAGCGTGTCGAGGGTGACGAGCAGCAGGTCGTGGCTGCCCACGACGGCGTTCATGTCGGGGGACGGGAGGGTGGTCGGGTGG
This sequence comes from Kitasatospora sp. NPDC001119, assembly GCF_053598475.1. Taxonomy (NCBI): domain Bacteria; kingdom Bacillati; phylum Actinomycetota; class Actinomycetes; order Kitasatosporales; family Streptomycetaceae; genus Kitasatospora; species Kitasatospora sp. NPDC001119. The sequence continues at coordinate 73,461 of NZ_JBSFKI010000008.1, read as the reverse complement.
TTCATCGAGCGGGTTCCGTGATCTGGTGGTCCGTCGGCGCGGGCGACGACGGGGAGGGGGCGGTCAGCGCGGCCAGTTGGGCGCCGTAGGTGTCGAGGCCCTCGGCGGGGCCGCCGGGCAGGCCGGTGAGGTTGGGGAGCAGGTCGCCGAAGGCGTTCACCTCGCCGACCAGGGCGCGCCGCCAGCCGGTCGTGGGCAGCACGTCGACGCCGACCATCGGTGAGCCGGGGAAGCAGGCCGCCGCGCGCTCGGCCGTCTCCAGCAGGGCCGGCCAGGCCGGCCCGGCCGCCTCCCGGGCCTGGTCGAGGCTGCCGCGGGCGCCGCCGAGGTGCAGGTTGGTCATCGGCTGGCCGCTGGTGCGCACCACGGCGTGGGTGGCGCGGCCGGAGACCACCACGACCCGCAGGTCCGCCGAGCGCCCGGACTGCGAGGCCTTCGGGATCCACTGCTCGACGTGCAGCCCGTCCGGTGCCAGGCCGTCGACGATCGCGGCGACCTCCCGCTCGCCGCGGTAGCGGCGCACCCGCAGCGAGTTGTGGAGCCGGCCGTCGGCCAGCTCCACCGAGGTGGTGGCCTGCAGCTGCCCGCGCGGTCCGAACTCCAGGGCCATCACCCCGGAGGCGGAGGAGCCGTGCGCCGGCTTGACGAAGACCCGGTGCAGGCCGGCCTCGGCGAGGCGCCCGCGAAGGTGCTCCCAGCCGGTGACCTCGCCGCCGAGCGCCCTGGGCACCGGCACCCCGGCCCCGGCGAGCAGCGCGTGGGTACGGCGCTTGTCGAACATCACGGCGATCTCCTCCGGATCGCCGAGCAGCCGTACGCCGGGCCGGGCGGCCAGCCCGCGCAGCGCGGCCATGACCCCCGCGTACCAGACGGCCGTGCCCTCGACCCTGGTCGGGGCGTAGCCGGGGCCGAGCGCCGGGCCGCGCAGCAGCCGGTCGACCTCCGGCTCCTCGCCGGGCGACTCGATGCGCAGCAGACCGCCCTCGGGCAGCCGGTACCGGCCGCGCAGCACGTCCAGCCAGGGCAGGACGGCGGGCTCGGGCAGCCCGGCGGCCCGGGCGGCGGCCGCGAACAGCGTCACCCGTCGGTGCCCCGGGTTGCCCAGGACGGTCAGTCGCATGGTCATCGCCTCCGCCGCCCGCCTACTCGGAGACCGAGACGTAGCGGTCGTCCTCGTCGTCCGGGTCGTCACCCTCGGCCTCGTCGAGGTCGAGCCCGACCCCGGGCAGGGCCTCGGACAGACGCTCCTGCATCGCGTCGCTCAGGTAGTGGTGGTGCAGGTCGAGGGAGTTCAGGTGGGTGAGGGGCTGGCCCTCCAGCAGGGCGGTGGCGCCCTCGTCGGTCAGCACGCCCATGGAGAGGTCGAGGGACTCCAACCGGGCCACTATCGGGGCGTGGGCGAGGGCGGCGGCGATCTCGTCCTGGAACTCGCTGTTGGACAGCCCGAGGTGGCGCAGCTCCGGCAGCCGGGAGCCGTCCAGGAACGGTGCCAGGTCGTCCATCGTGGCGTCACCGCCGTACTCGTCCACGCCGAGCCAGAGGTCCAGACGCTCCAGTGCGGGCAGCTCGGAGGCGGCCACCGCGCGCACCACGGTGGCCGGCAGTCCGCCGGACTCGAAGCGCAGGCTGGTCAGGGCGTCGTGACGGACCGGATCCAGGCCGAGGTCCGTACCGCCGCGCACGGCCAGCGACTTCAGCGCGGGGAAGGCGGCCAGCAGCGGGGTGACGTCGTCCATCACCAGCCAGGAGACCTCGCACTCGTCGTAGGTCACCTCGGCGAGGAACAGCGCCTCCAGGGCGGGCAGGCGCCCGGCTTCGGCCGTGAGGGCCTCGATCACCGGGCCGACGGAGCCGTAGCCCTCGGCCCCGTTCCACCAGGGACCGATCACCAGGGCACGGACGCTCGCCGGATCGACGTCCTGGAGGAAGGACTGCCAGAGCTGGGCGAAGTCCTGCTCGGAGCGGTACGCGAGGGCGAGCCGCCAGGCGACGCTGTCGGCGGCGGGCCGCGGCCGGGTGTCGTCGGGGGCGAACTCGTGGATCGGCAGCTCGTGGAAGCGTTCGATGTGGCGGGAGATGGACATGTCGGATCCTGGTCGGTCGGGGTGGGCGAGTACGCGGGCGGTCGGGCTGTCGGGCGATCAGGCGGGCGCGGGGCGTTGACGACTACTCGGCCACGGCCACGTAGCGCCACTGGTCGTCGGGCTTGCCGGGCTCGGAGAGGTCGACCTCGACACCGGCCAGGGCCTGACGCAGGCGCTGCTGCATCTCCTCGGTGAGGTAGTGGTGGTGCAGGTCGAGGGAGCGCAGGTGGGTGAGGGGCTGGCCCTCCAGCAGTGCGGTGGCGCCCTGGTCGGTCAGCACACCCATGGAGAGCCTGAGCGACTCCAGCCGGGCGACGACGGGCGCGTGTGCCACGGCGGCCGCGATGTCGTCCTGGAACTCGCTGTTCTGGAGGCCGAGGTGGCGCAGCTTGGGGAAGCGGGTGCCGTCCAGGAACAGCGCGACGTCGGCCATCGTCGCGTCGCCGCCGTAGTTGTCCACGCCCAGCCAGAGCTCCAGCCGCTCCAGGGCGGGGAAGTCACAGCCCGCCACCGAGCGCACGACCGAGCCCGGCAGGCCGCCGGCCTCGAAGCGCAGCGCCTCGAGGGCCTCGTGCCGCAGCGGCTTCAGGGCCAGACCGCCCTTGCCGTCCCAGTCCTGCGAGGCCCCGCGGACCACCAGCTCGGCCAGCCGCGGGAAGGCCGTCAGCAGCGGCGTGATGTCGCACTGCTGGATCCAGGAGATCTCGCACTCCTCGAAAGTGATGTCGCCGACGAACAGGGCGCGCAGGGCGGGCAGCCGGCCGGCGGCGGCGACGATCGCCTCCATCGGCTCCTGGAAGCCCTCCGGCTCCTCCGGGGACCACTGGCCGATCACCAGGGCGGTGACCCGCTCGGTGTCGACGGCGCCGAGGAACTGCTCCCAGCGTTCGGCGAACGTCGCCTCGGACTCGTAGTCGAGCTTGACCCGCCAGGCGGCCGAGGCCGCGTCCGGCAGTTCGAGGGCGCCCGATCCGCCCTTCTCCTCGGCCTCCTCCAAGGCCTCCACGAAGTCGAAGACGGGAAGGCCGTGGAACCGCTCGATGTGGTCGTTGACAGTCATGCGCTGCTCCTCTGGGGTCTGGGCCGAACAACTGTCTACCAGCCGGGACTGACAATCCGGCGGCCGGGTCGCCGTCCGGGCGCGTTGTCAGACCCTTGCTCTATGTTCGGGTCCTGGCTCCGGAGAGTGACCGCGGCGGACGCGGCGGAGCCATGGGTTCCGGCGTCCGCCGGAGCCCCTCCGTACGGCGAGGGAGGACTGATGTACCGCCAGGGCGATGTGCTGATCGTGCCGGTAGAGGAGGGCGCGGTGCCGCCGAGGGTGGTGGAGCTGGCCGTGCAGCCCCGGGACGCGCGGGGCCGGATGGTGCTCGCGCTCGGCGAGGTCACCGGGCACGCGCACGCCGTGGTCGGCCCCGGCGAGCTGCGCCGGGAGACCGGGCCGTTCGGCGCGGGCTGGCTGCACCTGCCCGAGGGCGGCCGGGTGGTGCACGAGGAGCACGCGGCGATACCGCTGCCCAAGGGCTGGTACCGGGTGGTCCGCCAGCGCGAGTACGTGCCGGGTGCGGTGCGGATGGTCGCGGACTGACGACCGCTCCGCCCGCCGTACGGGGGTCGGCGGGCGGGTGCGGACACGAGGGTGGAGCGCGGCCGTGGCCGCGGCACGGAACGGGAACGGACGGCCGGGCGGGGAGCCCGGCCGGGAACGGAGCAGGGATGGAGACGGTGATCCACGACGAGGTCCACGGCGACCGGGCGCAGGCGCGGGAGCTGCCCGGGCCGGTCGAGGTGACGGCCCGCTGGCGGGCGGCCGCGGCGGCCACCGGAGCGGGCGACCGGGCGGCGGCCGAGCGCGCCGTCCGGGCCGCCTACCGGGCGGCCGGGCTGCCCGAGCCCGCGGCGATCCGGTGGTTCGGCTCGCCGCTCGCCGCGACCGGGGCGGCGCTGGAGCTGCGGGCCGCCGGGGCGGAGAGCGTGCGCGAGGCCGTGCGCACCAAGCCCTGGGAGGAGGCCAGGCGGCGGGCCGTCGAGCAGGTCGGCGCCGCCGGGTGGGCGGGCCACTGGGCGCTCACCGGGGGCGAGCTCGGCCCGGTCACCACCCCGCTCGCCGACCGGCTGCGCAACGCGGTGCTCGACCGGCTCGCCCCCGAGGCCGACCGGGAGGCCGACGCCGCCGTGGCCGAGGAGGCCCGGGCCCGTCGCACCACCGTCCGGCTCGCCCTGCTGGACGCCGTGCGCGGCCAGCACGACGCGCCGTGGTTCGCCGCCTTCGAGGCCGCCGGGGCGAGCGCCGCCGCCGCACCACTGGCCGAGCTGGCCCGGGAGGTCGGCTGGTGGTGGCCGTACCGGGACGTGGCCCTGCTCAGCGAACGGCCGACCGGCCTGCACCGCGACGAGGCCGGGCGGCTCGACCGGGCGGACGGGCCCGCCCTGGAGTACGCCGACGGCTTCGCCCTGCACGCCTGGCGCGGCATGCCCGTCCCGCCGGAGTTCCTGGCCGGCCTGGCCGAGGTGACGGCCGAGCGGATCCGCACCGAGGAGAACGCCGAGCTGCGCCGCGTCCTGCTGGAGCACTACGGCTACGAGCGCTACCTGGCCGACTCCGGCGCCGAGCCCGTCCACCGGGACGAGACCGGCGTTCTCTGGCGGATCGTCCTGCCCGACGACGAGCCGGTGGTGATGGTCGAGGTGGTCAACTCCACGCCCGAGCCGGACGGCACCCACCGCACCTACTGGCTGCGCGTCCCCCCGAGCACCCGCACCGCGCGAGCCGGGGTCGCCTGGACCTTCGGCATACCCGAGACCGCCTACCACCCGCAGCGCGAGACCTGACCGAGGACGCCGTCCGGCATCCGGAGCAGGCCCCTGAGCTGCGCGTGTTGACCCTTACCCCACGTCAGGCCGCACGGTGGGGGCGCAGCGAACGCACGGATGATCGGAGGGACGCATGAGCTGGTCGGTGGGCCAGGTCTCCGGCTTCGCCGGGGTCACGATCCGGACCCTGCACTACTACGACCGGTCCGGGCTGCTCACGCCCAGTGAGCGAAGCCCGGCCGGCTACCGGCTCTACAACGGCGCGGACCTCGCCAGGCTCCAGCAGATCCTGTTCTACCGGGAACTCGGCTTCCCGCTCGACGAGATCGCCGACATCCTGGCGGACCCGCAGGCCAACGCCCTCGACCACCTGCTGGCGAGACGACACGCCCTCACCGAGCAGATCGCCCGGCTGCAGAAGCTGGTCGACGTCGCCGAGCGGGCCATCGAGGTCCAGCGCACCGGGGTCGAGCTGAGTCCGGAGGAGCGCTTCGAGGTCTTCGGGGACGTCGTCTTCGACCTCAGCTACGCGGCCGACGCCCACCTCAAGTGGGGCGAGCGGGACAGCCACCAGGAGGCCCTGGCCCGCGCCGCCACCCACTCCAAGGAGGACTGGCGGCAGCTGATGGCGGAGGCCGCGGAGTGGCGCGGCCGACTGCTGGAGGCCTTCGACCGGGCACTGCCGGTCGACCACCGGACGGTGCTGGACCTCGCCGAGCAGCACCGGCAGCACATCACCCGGTGGTTCACGCCCTGCCCGCCGGAGATGCACTGCCGGATCGCCGACGACTACGAGGCGGACGCCCGCGCCTTCGCCCTCGTCGTCCCGCCGGCCGAGCAGCGCCCGGGGTTGGCCGGCTACCTCCGTGCGGCGATCGGCGCCAACGCCGAGCGGCGCAGCGGGAGCGACCCCGAGGAGGCGGCCCGATGAGAATCCTCGTCACGGCCGCCGGATCGCACGGCGACGTCGCCCCCTACACCGGTCTCGGGGCGTACCTGCGCGGCGCGGGGCACGAGGTCGCGCTCGCGGCGCCCGAGACCTTCCGCGAGCTGGTGGCCGGCAGCGGCCTCGATTTCCGTCCGCTCCCGGTCGATCCGCGCGGGGCGGGCACCGGTCCGACGGGCGGGCGCTCCGAACTGCTCGCGCGGGCCGCGGCGTTCATCGGGAAACTGGGTGACGGGCTCGCGGACGCCGCCGCGCCCGGAGCCGATCTACTCCTGCTGAGCACCACCACCGCGCCGCTGGGCTGGCACCTCGCGGAGGCGATGGGCGTCCCCAGCATCGGGGTCTACCTGCAACCCACGCTGCCGACGCGGGAGTTCCCGCCGGTCGTCGGGGGCGGCCGCTCGCTGGGGAGCTGGGGCAACCGGGCGGCGGGAGCGCTCGGCCAACGGGTCGTCGACCGCCTGCACACCGGGGCCGCACACCGCCTGCGGTCGCGGCTGGGCCTCCCGGCGCTCTCCCAGACCGCGCGCCGGCGGGCTGTGGAGCGGGCGCACTGGCCGGTACTGCATGGCTTCAGCCCGACCCTCGTACCGCGCCCGGCCGACTGGCGGCAGGGGCTGCGGGTGGTCGGCAACTGGTGGCCGTACGTGGCGGAGGACTACGGCCTCCGGGCCGAGGTCGAGGACTTCCTGCGGGCCGGGCCGCCGCCGGTGTTCATCGGCTTCGGCAGCATGGCGGCGGGGCAGGGCGAGCGGCTGAGCGCCCTGGCGGTGGAGGCCCTGCGGCGGGCGGGAGTCCGGGGCGTGGTGCAGGCCGGCTGGGCCGGGATCGCCGGGGAGGGCGACGACGTGCTGACGGTCGGCGAACTGCCGCACGCCCGGCTCTTCCCGCGCATGGCGGCGGTCGTGCACCACGCGGGTGCGGGCACGGCGGCTGCGACGCTGCGCGCGGGCGTGCCGAGCGTCCCGGTCCCGGTGACGGCGGACCAGCCGTTCTGGGCCGACCGGCTCCACCGGCTCGGTGCCGCCACCGCTCCCGTCCGGTTCACCGACCTGACCGCCGACCGTCTGGCGCAGGCCATCCGTCAGGCCGTCGAGGAGCGGCGACTGCGGGAACGGGCGCAGGAGGCGGCCCGCGCCCTGGCGAAGGAGGACGGCGCGGGCCGGGTCGCGGAGGCGGTGGTGGCGTTGGGCGGGTAGCGGAGGAAGCGCGGACGGCCCGGCCCCGTTCCGGTCAGGCCCGCAGGCCGTGGCGCTTGGTGTACCGGAGGTGGAAGACGAGCAGCGGCGCGGCGATCACCGGCCAGCACAGGTTCATGGCCGCCGGGGCGGTGTCGATGGGAAGGAGGTACGCGAAGGCCAGTTGGGCAAGGGCGTTGAGCAGGCTGGCCGCGCCCCAGACCGCGGTGAGCACCCGGACGCCGTGACGGAACGCGGAGTCCTGCTCCCAGCGTCCCTCCCAGGCACGCAGCCCGTCCTCGCCCGCCTTGGCCTGCACGAAGGAGCGGAAGACCACCATCAGCGCCGGGCGCCCGTAGCCGACGGAGGCCAGCAGCCAGATCCCGAGGAGCCCGCCGAGCATGCCCGTCCAGGCCTCGCGGATCAGCAGGGTGCGGGCGTCCCCGGTGAGAATCGAGAGCACCAGACCGAGGGCGATCATGCTGAGGATCAGCAGGGCCAGGAAGTCGACGCGGCGGGTTCGGACCAGCCGTACCACCACGGTGACCGCAGGTACGGCGGCGGACCACAGCAGGGCCCACCACTGGTCCGCGCCTGCCGAGCGCAGCCCGTAGTAGACGGCGAGAGGAAGGACGAGATCGATCAGCAAGGGTAAGAGGAGGGCGGTTCGGCGCGGGGCGGCGTGGAGGGTCACTTCGTCTCCTCGGTCCCGGCCTCGGCCTCGGTCCCCGTCGCGAGGGCGAAGAGGGTGACCAGCTCGCGCCCGTAGGCGCGGACGTCGAAGTCGTCCCCGGCGGACAGCCGGTTGGCGGCCGCATCGATCGAGGCGCGGATCGCCAGGGCCATCGCCTCGGGGTCGAACGGCCGGAAGTCACCGCTGAGCTGTCCGTCCCGCAGGTGTCGGACCAGCAGCGAGACGGGGGTGTCGAAGCCGGCGGAGCTGACCAGCGGGCTGCCGTCCTCCCGGCGGGCGTTGGCGAGGACGTCCACCAGCGCCCGTACCTCGACCGGGTGTTCCGCCAGGAACTCCAGGTTCGCCTCGATGTAGGCGGCCAGCTGCGCGGCGGGCGCGGGCCGGGCATGGATGCGCGGCTGCATGAAGGCCTGCGCCGACTCCTGGACGGAGTCGACGAGGGCCTGGAAGAGGTCCTCCTTGTCCTGGAAGTGGTACGAGATCAGCCGCACGCTGGAGAGCTTCGCCCGCTTGGCGATCTGAGCGAACGAGGCCCGGGCGTAGCCGAGTTCGGCGACGGTCCCGATCGCGGCGGTGACGATCTGGGCGCGTCGGGCATCAGTGGTGACGCTCCGGCCGGAGGCGGGAGCGGCAGGAGAGGAGTCAGATTTTACTCGCATGAGTAAAAATTAACATGGATCGGCAAAAGTGGAGGCGCAAAAGGGCCCTGCCACGGCAGGCCGCCGCGTCCGCGCAGGTCAGGGCGTCCGGGCGATCAGGGCGGGCTGGAAGAAGCCGGTGTCGGCGGGCTGCTCCCAGCGGATGCCGGCCAGGCCGGCCTCGGCGGCGAGGGCGCTCAGCTCGTCCTGGGTGAGCGCCCAGTACGTGGAGCGGCGGACCGCGACCCGCCACTCGTCGGCCTCGTCCGGCAGCAGCCGGAAGAGCTCCAGGTCGTACCGCTCGCCGTCCTCGTGCCACTGCCAGAGCTGGAAGAGGACCGACCGCCGGCCGCCGTGCTCGGCGGTCTGCGGCGGAGTGGAGGCGGGCCGGGTGCGGCGCAGTTCGTCGTACGGGCGGGTGGTGACCAGGAGCAGTCCGCCCGGGCGCAGGACCCGTCGCATCTCACCGAGCGCGGCGCGGACGTCCTCGGCCGTGAGCAGGTGGGGCAGCGCGTTGTCGGCGCAGACGACGACGTCGAACCGGCCGTCCGGGAAGGGGAGTTCCCGCATGTCGGCGGCGGCGGTGGGCAGCCGGAGTCCGCGCTCGGCGGCCTCGGCGGTGGCGCGGGCGGCGGCGACCGGGCTGAGGTCGGTGCCGGTGACGCGGTGGCCGAGGGCGGCCAGACCGATCGCCTGGGTGCCGATACCGCAGGCGCAGTCCAGCACCTCGGTGGGGCCGTCGCCGAGAGCCGCGCGGACCACGGCGTCCAGCGCGGAGCCCTGACGGGCGAGCGAGGCGTTCCAGTCGGTGTAGAGGAGGTGGTAGTCGTCGGCGAAATCGTCGTAGAAGCGGCCGAGGGCGGACTGGCTCATGGTGTCAGGACCTCCAGGGGGCGTCGGCGGGAGCGCAACGGTTCGCGCGGCGCCATCATGGCGCGGCCGTACCGGCGGCGAGTACCCGTTTTTCGGGGCTGTCACGGAACCGCCGAGAGGCGGGGGCGGGGAACGGTGGCCGCTGGACGGCCGGCCGATCCGCCGGCAGGACGGTGCCTACGCCGCCGTGATGCGGACCGATGCGGACGAGTGCGCCTTCGACCAGCTGGTCGTAGACGCCCAGGTCGAGGCCGTGTCCGTGGACGGTTGGGACTTCTCCTGGCTGGGAGGCCCCGGCGGGCTACCGGTGGTGCCAGTCGGGCGGCTGGGCACGGCGGCAGGGACCCTGGACGTCCAGACCGGTGACGGCGAGGTGCCTGCGGGCACCGGGCGGCTGGACGGGCGCCCGTCCGTGCTCGTCGCCACCGAGCCCTGGTCGCCCAACCCGGACCGCGCCACGTGGTTGCTGAACCCGCTGGGCGCGGGGGCTGCCGAGCATGCGTAGCGGGAGGGCGTTCAGCGTGCTGATGAGCTGACCGCGTAGCAGGAAGCGTCGGACCGTGAGCCGGTGGGGCCGGCCGACGCCGGGCCCACCGGGCCCGGGTGCCAGGCGAGATCGGGCGGCGGCCGGCCCAGGTCCGAGGAGCTGCCGACGGCGTCGACCGGGCGCGTAGCGGCCGCAGCGGGGCTCGGACCGGGCTCGACGCCGTGGCACCTGCCCGGCCCCGGGCGGTCAGGGATGGGGTTCCGGGTGGCTCGCCCGGTGGCAGGCTGTCAGGAGGTGACGGCGCCCGGGCGGTTCAGGTCGGCCCGAGTCCGCAGGAACCCGAGGTACTTGGGGTCGTCCTCCTCGAAGATCTCGGGCCCGCCTCCCATGAAGGCCCTGATCAGCTCGTCCGCGGCGCGGCCGTGGTCGCCCAGCTCGAAGGCGGTCTGGCCCAACCGTAGGTGGACGTACGGATTGCCGAGTCCGTCGGGGCACTGGACCGCGTTGTGGTAGCACTTGTAGGCCCTGTCGTGGACGCCCAGTCGGAAGTGCACGTCTCCGATCGCGACGTAGATCCAGGTCGCGGCCGCCCATGCGCGGTGGTCGCCCGGCAGCAGCCGAAGGGCTTCGAGGTAGCGCTGCTTGGCCTCGGCGAACTCTCCCAGTCCGACCAGCGCATCACCCTCCTGGCACAGGGCCCTGATCTCCGTACGAATCCCGTCGGGCAACTCCATGGCCGTCCCCCCGTCCTGAGGTGCTTCGCGCGTACCGGGCGCGTCACGTTCCTCGATGCTCCCGAACCCCGGGCCGTGATCGTACCGGTGGGCTGCCGGGCCGCTGCCACGGCCGCCGCTGCTACCGAAGGGCCCGTCGCTGCCGACGACGGCACCGCTGGGCCACGAGTCACCGCCGTCACGACCGTGGTGACCACCGTCCATGCCGACCTCCTCCGTTCACGCGTCCGTCCGCACCGCGGGCGCGGGCACAGGCGCGGGCGGTACGGACGGGCGGCACGGGCCTCAGCCCAGTTCCATCAGTATGTCGGCGCGGGCGTAGTAGTCGGCCACCGGGAGCCGGTCGCGGGTGATCCTGACGAACCCGGCGTCCTCGTAGAGGTGGATGGCGGGGGCCAGCCTGCTGTTGGTGCCGAGGAACAGCCTGGTCCCGCCGAGTTCGCGGGCCCGGTCGATCGCGGCGGCCACGAGCAGGCGGCCGATGCCACGCCCCTGCGCGTCGGGGTCCACGGCCATCTTCGCCAGCTCGAACACGGCGTCGGGGTGGACCAGGAGCGCCACGCAGCCCACGACGGTTCCGCTGCCCGGCTCGCGGGCCAGGAGCACGTCGCCGCCCGGGGCGACGATGCGGCTGAACGGATCCCCGAGCACGGCCCGGTCCGCCTTCTCCAGGGTGAACAGTCGCGCGATCCATTCCTCGTTCAGCGTGCGGAACGCCTCGGCGTCGCTCGGCGAGGCGATCGAGGAGACCACGGGCGGGGTTGAGGCGTACGGCACGGGGCGGCTTCCTTCCCTGGATGGCACCACGTCAGCCTGCGGCCGTGCCCACCCAGGTGTCCAATACGTACGCCGGCTGCCATCCATAGGCTGGAGATATGGATCAGCGAATCGAGCTCCGGCACCTGCGGTACTTCCTGGCGCTGGCCGAGGAGTTGCACTTCGGCCGTGCCGCGCGGCTGCTGCACATCGCCCAGCCGGCCCTGTCCCAGCAGATCAGGCAGTTGGAGAGGATCGTCGGTGTCGAGCTGTTCCGGCGGACCTCCCGGAGCGTCCGCCTCACGGACGCCGGGGTGACGTTCCGGCCGCGGGCGAGGGACATCCTGGGCCGGCTGGCCGCCGATCTGGACGAGGCCGGCCGGGTCGGCCGCGGCGAGGCGGGCCGCCTGGACGTCGCCTTCATCACCTCCGCCACCGCGATCGTCAGTGAACGGCTCCGCGCCTTCTCGTTCCGCCGCCCGGACGTCCAGGTCAGGCTCCACGACGGCTTCACCGTCGACGTCCTGACAGCCCTGGAACGCGGCACGGCCGACATAGGGATCGTCCGGGACGCCGAGGAGCGCGACGACATCGACCTCGCGCTCCTGGCGACGGAACGGTTCGTCGCGGTCGTCCCCGCCGACCACCCCGCCGCGCGGGGGGAGCGGGTGCAGCCGGCGGCGCTGGCCGCCGACCCCCTGATCCTCTTCCCGCGCTCGGCGGGGGCCCGCGCCTTCGACGTGAACACTCGGCCGATCCGGGACACCGGCAACGAGGTCCGGGTCGCGCAGGAGTGCTCGAACTGGCACACCATCATCATGCTGGTCGCCGCCGGCCTGGGCGTCACCATCGCCCCCCACGGCGTCACCACGCTGCTTCCCGAGGGCGCCCGGAGCCTCGAACTCGACGGGCCCTCCGCCGTGAGCCGGGTCTTCCTGGCCACCCGCCGAGGAGACGACCGCCCCCTCGTGCGGGCCTTCGTCGCGGTGTCCGAATCCGTGGCGGGCCGGGGTGAACGGTCGAACGACGGGGGAGCGTGGGCCCGTTGAGCGGTCCGGCCCCTCGGCCGCCGGAAGGCCCTGTCGGTGTCTCCGGAGCCGGAGCCGGAGCCGGAGCCGTCGCCCGAGCCCGAGCCGTCGCTCTCGCCGTCGCCGCGACCGGACGGGCCGCCCGGCGGTGTCAGTGCCGCCTGCTTCGATGGCGGGGACAGACGGCGGCACCCTTCAGAGGAGACCTCGTGGGCACGTGGGGCAGTGGGAACTTCGAGAGCGACACGGCGCTGGACCACCTGTCGGTCCTCATCGACCGGCTCGTCACCGAGGTCGCCGAGGCGATGGCCGGCGATCCCGTCGAGCTCGAACCGGACGAGTACTGGGGCGTCGCCGTGCCGTGCAACCTGGAGCTGCTGCACGTCATGGCGCGGGCCGGCCACGGTGTCCACCAGCTGCCGGAAACCGACGTGATCACGGGCTGGAAGACGGCGTTCATGGCCGTCTGGGAGCGGACCGTCGACGACCTGGAACCCTCCCCGGGCTATAAGGACGAACGCCGGTCGGTACTCAACCGCACGTTCGACCAGCTGGCCGAGGTCACCGCCGGGGTCGGGGCGGAGGAGTCCGGACGGTAGCGGAACGCCCGGGCGGCGTCGGCCGGGACACCGCGACGGTCGACGGCCGGCTCCGTGAACCGCCGCGGCCTGCTCCGCGAGGGCGCGTCGGCGGGTGGGCGGGGCGCTCCGTGAACCGCCCACCCGCCGTCCGTCCGATCGTCAGGCGCTCATGACCAGTGGCGGTTTCAGCCGCACGTCGGTGCTGCCCCGTGCGGTGTGCTGGTCGGCCCAGGTGAGCAGGGCGCTGCGGCAGGCGTGGTCGAGGTGGCGCAGTTCGCTCCAGTCGAGGTCGACCGCGCGGTCCGTCGGCAGCGACTCCAGCGTGTCCAGCAGGCGGGGCAGCCGCAGGAAGGTGGCGTTGCCGCTCAGCCGGACCTGCAGCGGTCGACCGTCACCGTCGTCGGTGAGATCGATGTGCAACCGGGAGGTCTGCCAGGCGCTCTTGGCGACGGCGAGGGCCACCCCGAGCAGCACGCCCTCGAAGAGGTTGGTGACGACGATCGCGCCGGCGGTGGCGGTCAGCACCACGACCTCGCCGCGGTGTGCCCGCCACAGGTCCGCGCCCTGCCGCAGCGGGATCAGCTTGCCGCCGGCGTGGATGAGGACGCCGCCGAGGACGGCGAGCGGGATCAGTCCCAGGACGGCGGGCAGCAGTGCGGCGAACAGCAGCAGCCAGACACCGTGCAGGACGCGGGAGGTCCTGGTCCGGGCGCCGGCCTGGACGTTGGCGGCGCTGCGGACGATCACGGCGGTCATCGGCAGCGCGCCGAGCAGCCCGCACAGGGCGTTGCCGACGCCCTGGGAGGTGAGCTCCCGGTCGTAGTCGGTGCGGCGTCCGTCGTGCATCTGGTCGACCGCGGCGGCGCTGAACAGGCTCTCGGCGGAGGCGATGACGGCGAACGCGAGCACGGTGCCGAGGCCCGCCGCGCTCGCGACGGCCCCGAAGCCGTCCGCGGTCGGGACGGCGACGGCGCCGAGCAGGCCGTCCACGTCCACCCTGGGGACGTCCAGGTCGAACAGCGCGGTCGCACCGGCGGCGAGGGCGACCGCCGCCAGCGGGGCGGGCACCGCGCGGACGGGGCCGGGCAGCTTCTTCCAGCACATCAGCAGGGCCACCGTGGCGGCGGTCATGAGGACGGCGGTCATCGCGGCCCGGCCGGTCAGCCAGTCGCCGAGCAGCGCGGGGAGCCCGGCCACCTTGGCGGGGCCGGTGCCCGGCGCGGACCGGCCCGAGACGGCGTACAGCTGGCCGAGGATCAGGATGAGGCCGATCCCGGCGAGCATGCCGTGGACGACCGACAGGGAGATCGCGCGGAACCAGCGGCCCATCCGCAGCAGGCCCATCGTGACCTGGAGGACCCCGGCGGCGAGGACGAGGGGCCCCAGGGAGGCGAGCCCGAACTGCTGGACGGCGTCGTAGACGAGAACGGTCAGTCCGGCGGCCGGCCCGCTGACCTGGAGGCTGCTGCCGGGGAGCAGGCCGACGACCAGGCCGCCGACGATGCCGGTGATCAGGCCGCGTTCGGCCGGCACGCCGGAGGCGACGGCGACGCCCACGCAGAGCGGGACGGCCACCAGGAAGACGACCAGCGAGGCGGGCAGGTCCTGGCGCCAGTGCGCGAAGGGGCCGCGCGGCGCGGACGCGGCGGAACGGTCGGAGCCGTCGGGAACCCGGTTGCGGCCACGGAGCCCGGAGCGGTCGGGGATGCGGTTGCGGTCGGGCGTGTTCACAGCGGCAGGAACCCCCGGTCCGAGCCGGCCAGGACGGTGCCGGTGTGTACCTCGTAGTACCAGCCGTGCAGGCGCAGGGTGCCCTCCGCCAGGCGGCGGGTCACGCCCGGGTAGGTGTGCAACCGGTCGAGCTGGGCGAGCACGTTGCGCTGCACCGGCCCCGCGACGTCCGCCTCCTGGTCGTGGGCCGGAACGGGGGTGAGGTGGCGGGTCGGCGGAGCGGCGTGTTCGAGCCAGGTCCGCACGGCGGGGACGGGGGCCAGGTCCTCGGCCCGGACGAGGGCACCGATGGCCCCGCAGTGGGAGTGCCCGCAGACGATGATGTCGGGGACCCGGAGGATGTCGACGGCGTACTCGATGGTGGCCGCCTCACCGCTGGGGGCGGTGGTGTCGTAGGCGGGGACGATGTTCCCGGCGGTGCGCAGCTCGAACAGCTGCCCGGGGCGGGATCCGGTGATCAGGGCCGGAACCACGCGGGAGTCGGAGCAGGTGATGAACAGGGCTTCGGGGGCCTGCCCGGCCGAGAGCCGGCCGAGGTCGTGGCCGCTGGTGGCGAGCCGGTGCGGGAAGACGCGGGCGTGCGTCACGAGGGACTGCATGAGAGGTCTCCTTCTGCCCGCCCGGGTGGTGCCGGGCGGGGAGCTGCTGTCATGGGGCAGCGGCGGGCTGACGCGGGTGCGGCGGAGCGGTGCGCCGGTCCGGGCCGCGGATCGCCGGCCGAGGGCATGGCGGGGCCGCGCGCGCCCGTACCGGGCGCGCGCCGGATCGCGTGCGGGGAGCGTCAGCTCGCGGGAGCTGTCAGCAGCGGAACACCTGGAGGCGCGCGAGCGCGGCCGGTCTCGACCCGTTCGCTTCCGGTACCGGCCCGGTGGGCACCGTGGCGGGTGTGGCCGCTACGCCGGTGCCGACCGGGGCGAGGAGGGCCGTGCGGACGGCCGTGCCGCCGCACGCGCGGTGGCGGACCGCGGCCCGGCCGGTCAGGGCCTCCGCGGCGTGGTGGGCCTTGCAGGTCGGGTCCCCCTCGGCAGCCGCCGCGGGTTTCGGCAGCGGCTCGGCGGCGTACGCCTGGGCGCCGGTCCCGAGGACGGCGAACAGGGCCGAGACGAGCGCGGCGAAGAGAAGGGCGAGCCGCTTGCCGCGCGAGATGCGCCGTGCCGTCACCGCCGCCTCCCCTCGGGTCCGTTGCCGATCACCGTCGTCCCCCAGCGTACCGACGGTGTGTAACCACGACGTTAGCTCCGGGCTCCGCCGAGGTGAGATTTCCCCAACATCGCGTGAAGGTTCTGTCGGGGCCAATCGATCCTCGTCCACAGGAATATGAGGATCCGTCATCAATTTTCGGAAGCCGCGGCCGATGCAGTGGCCGGCGGCGCCCGCCGAGGGAATCCGCTGGCCGGGCGGTGGACCCGCCGCCATGATGCGGACATGCGTACCTTCGAAGAGCTGATCGCCGAGGCGGAGTCCGTGTCCGTGGACGGCTGGGACTTCTCCTGGCTGGAGGGCCGGGCGACCGAGGAGCGGCCCTCCTGGGGCTACCAGCGGCTGCTGGCCGGGCGGCTGGGCGCGGCGACGGCGGCGCTGGACGTCCAGACCGGCGGGGGCGAGGTGCTCGCGGGCGCCGTACGGCTGGGCGGGCGGCCGCCCGTGCTCGCGGCCACCGAGTCCTGGCCGCCCAACCTGGCCCGCGCCACGCGGCTGCTGCACCCGCTGGGCGCGGTGGTGGTCGCGGACCCGGACGAGCCGCCGCTGCCGTTCGCCGACGGGGCCTTCGACCTGGTCAGCAGCCGGCACCCGGTGCGGGCCTGGTGGACGGAGATCGCCCGGGTGCTGCGCCCCGGTGGCACGTACGTCGCCCAGCACGTCGGCCCGGCGTCGGTCTTCGAGCTGGTCGAGTACTTCCTCGGGCCGCAGCCGGAGGCACGGGAGGGCCGCCGCCCCGAAGTGGAGAGTGCCGAGGCGCGGGCGGCCGGGCTGGAGGTGGTGGACCTGCGGTCCGAGCGGCTGCGGACGGAGTTCCGGGACATCGGCGCGGTGGTGTACTTCCTGCGCAAGGTGGTCTGGATGGTCCCGGGGTTCACCGTCGAGGCCCACCGGGACCGGCTGCGCGAGCTGGACGGGCGGATCCGCGCCGACGGGCCGTTCGTCGCCCACTCGGCGCGCTTCCTGATCGAGGCGCGCAAGCCGTAGCCGGGCCGGCCCGCCCGCCGGGAGGAAGCCCGGCGGGCGGGCACCGGCCCTCAGGACTGCGTGACCAGGTCCAGGTAGGTGTCGTGCCAGAGGTCCTCGTCGCCGTCCGGGAGGAGGAGCACGCGGTCCGGCCGGAGCGCCTCGATGGCGTCCGGGTCGTGGGTGACCATCACGATCGCGCCGGGGTAGCCGCCGACCGCGGCCAGGACCTCCGTGCGGGAGGCCGGGTCGAGGTTGTTGGTCGGCTCGTCGAGCAGCAGCACGTTGGCGCCGGAGTGCACCAGGGCGGCCAGGGCGAGCCGGGTCTTCTCGCCGCCGGACAGTACCCCGGCCGGCTTGTCGGCGTCGTCGCCGCGGAAGAGGAACGCGCCCAGCACGTGCCGCAGTTCGCCGTCGGTCAGGCCGGGCGCAGCCGCGGCGAGGTTGTCGCGCACGCTGAGCGCCGGGTCGAGGGTGTCGTGCTCCTGGGCGAAGTAGCCGAGCCGCAGGCCGGTGCCGGGGACGACGCGGCCGGCGTCCGGGGCCTCCCGGCCGGCCAGGACGCGCAGCAGGGTGGTCTTGCCGGCTCCGTTCGGGCCGAGCACGACCAGCCGGCTGCCGCGGTCCACGGCGAGGTCCAGGCCGGTCAGCACCGGCCGGCCGCCGTAGGACTTGGCGAGGCTGATCGCGCCCAGCGGCATCCGGCCGCACGGGGCGGGCTCGGGCAGCCGGATCCGGGCGGTGCGCTCGGCCTGCCGGACGGGTTCGAGCTCGGCGAGCATCCGGTCGGCCCGGCGGGCCATGCTGCGGGCGGTGGTCGCGGTGGCGACGTTGGCCCGCATCCGGTCGGCCTGGGTGTGCAGGGCGGCGGCCTTGCGCTCGGCGTTGGCGCGCTCCCGGGTGCGGCGGCGCTCGTCGGCGGCGCGCTGGTTCAGGTAGGTCTGCCAGCCGGTGTTGTGGACGTCGATCGTGGCGCGCTGCGGGTCCAGGTGGAAGACCCGGTTGACGGTCTCCTCGAGCAGTCCGAGGTCGTGGCTGATCAGGACCAGTCCGCCGCGGTGGGTGGCGAGGAAGCCGCGCAGCCAGGCGACGGAGTCGGCGTCCAGGTGGTTGGTCGGCTCGTCCAGCAGCAGGGTGCCGTGGTCGGCGAACAGGATGCGGGCCAGTTCGACCCGGCGGCGCTGACCGCCGGAGAGCGTGCCGACGGGGGAGTCCATCACCCGGGTGGGCAGGCCGATCCCGGCCGCGATCCGGGCCGCCTCGGCCTCGGCGGCGTAGCCGCCCCGGGACTGGAACCCGGCCTCGGCCCGGACGTACGCGTGCATCGCCCGGCGCTCCTCGGTGGGCGACCCGGCCCGGGCCATCGCGGCCTCGGCGGCGCGCACGGCGCGGACGGCGGCGTCCAGGCCGCGGGCGGACAGGACGCGGTCGGTGACGGTGGCCGACGGGTCGGCGGCGCGGGAGTCCTGCGGGAGGTAGCCGACGGCCCCGGTCCGGGTGACCGTGCCGGCGGCGGGCGCGAGCTGCCCGGCCAGGGTGGCGAGCAGGGTGGTCTTGCCGGCGCCGTTGCGGCCGACCAGGCCGATCCGGTCGCCGGGGGCGATGTGCAGGGTGACGTCGGACAGCAGCAGGCGGGCGCCGACGCGCACGTCGACACCACGGGTGGTGATCATGGGATAACGCTCCGAAAAAGCTTGCGGACACACGGGTGGCGTGGAAGTGGGTCCGCGAGCTAGGAGATTCGGGGCGTAGACATGTCGGGCAGGCTAGCGGGTGGGCGGAGCGGGCGCATCCGAATTAACCGGGCGACGAAGCGGACGGCTCGGAGCGGGGCGGCACGGTTGCGGATACCCGGTTTCGGCCACCCCGCCGGGCCGATGGCGCACGAGGCCGCCTTGTCGTGATCACGTCGCACTCGCTTGCATGTCCGCATGCCCCGACGCGATCTCGTACTCCTGACCGATCACAGCTCGACCGAAGGCAGTCGGCAGGTGCTCGCCGCCGCCGCTCGGACGCTGACCGGCCGGGAACCCGTACAGCTGGACGCCCGGCACTTCCTGACCGGCGGCAGCGGCCTGATCGAGGCCGACGACGCGGGCGGGTTCCGACTGGAGGCGGGCGGCCGGACGGTGACCGCCGAGACGGTGATCGTCTACGAGATCCCGCCGCACCGGCGCCGCGCGTTCGAGGACTTCCAGCGGCGGCTGCGCGGAGTCGGCGCCCGCTCGCTCGGCACCGACGCCCAGGCGTGGCGGGCGGCTACCGAGAAGGACCTCACCGTCGCCCGCTTCGTCCGGGACGGCGTGCCGCACATGCCCAGCATCGCGCTCCGCGAGCCGAGCCCGGAGGCCGCCGCCGAGGCCTTCGCGGAACTCGGCGGCGACGTCTGGGCCCGGCCCTGCGTCGGGATGGGCGGCGACGATGTCTTCCACGTCACGACCCGCGCCCAGCTGGACGCCGCCGCGCGGCACTACGCGCGGGCGCCCTGGCTGCTCGCCCGTGACGCCCGCAACATCCTCCCGGACGGGCGCCGCCACCAGTACCGGGTGGTGGTGCTGCACGGGCGCGTGGTCCGGGTGGTCGAGCACGTCCAGGCGGACCCGGACGCGCCCTGCAATGAGGGCCGGGGGGCCGTCTCCACTGTGCTCGACTACGCCGAACTGCCGGACGGGCTCGCGGAGTCGGCCGTCGCGGCGGCCGCCTCCCTGGGGCTCGACCTGGCCGGGGTGGACCTCGCCGCCGAGAGCGGCGGCGTGGTCTTCGAGGTCAACGTCCACCCCGCCTTCGGCCTGCGCGGCCTGGAGCAGGTGGCGCTGCCGTACGTCGCCGCGCACCTCGGCGCGTAGCGCTCCGGAGCGCTACGCACCTCGGGATGCAGCGCTCCGGAGCGCCGCGCCGGCGCCGCGCCCCCTCACGCCCGGAGCGCCGCGCCGGCGCCGCGCCCCCAAGCCCGGAGCGCCGCGCCGGCCCCTCGTCCCCGTGCCCCCTCAGGCCCGCAGGACCGCCGCGAGCACCGACGGCCGGAACAGCAGCGACGGCGGCTCCACCAGCGACATCACCTCGTGGAACGCCGCGGTGACAGCCGGGTCCCGGGTGCTGGCGGCCAGCACCTTGTCGAAGAACCGGTGCTGGAGCCCGACCAGGGCCCCGGAGGGCGCGCCGGCGGTGGCGCGGAAGCGGGCGTCCTCGGCGCAGGAGATCATCCACGGCACCGCGGAGGCCGCGGCGACGGCGCGCCGCGCGGCCCGGGCCGCGGCGTGCCCGATGCCGCCGTGCCGCTTCGCGGAGCGGCGCAGCTCCCGGGCGCAGAACAGGGCGACGGTGACGCCCTGGCCGTACACCGGGTTGAAGGTGCTCGCGGCGTCGCCGACCACCACCAGCCCGTCCGGGCCGCCGCGCTCGTAGTGCCGGCGCACGCCCGGGCCGGGGAGGAACCCCCGGACCTCGCCCGCCGGTTCGGCGCCCTGCAGCACCTCGTGCAGGAGGGGGTCGCGCAGCTGCCCCAGGTGCTCGGTGAACCCCTCCGGGCCGGCCGCCGGTTCGGCGCCGCGCATCCCGGCGAGGCTGACGATCCAGCGGTCGCCCTCGACCGGCAGCAGGACGCCCATCCGCTGCGCGTCCGGGGCCTTGGTCTGGAGGTAGACCGCCTGGTCGCCGAGGTCGGACCCGGCCGGGCGGTGGAAGATCCGGGAGGCGTACGCGACGCCCGCGTCCACCCGCTCCTCGGGCACCGGCGGGCAGCCCAGTTCGGCCAGCCACTTCGGCACCGAGGTCGAGCGCCCGGCCGCGTCCACCACCAACTCGGCCGGTATCTCCCGGACCTCGCCGCGCTCCGGGCCGCGCTCGCGGACCTTCACCCCGGTCACCGCCGTCGCCGAGCCGAGCAGCCCGACCACGTCCGTCCCCTCCAGGAACTCGATCGCGGGGTGGGCGCGGACCCGGTCCAGCACGAACGCGTCGAGCAGCGGCCGGGTGCAGGAGAGGAAGGCCATCTGCGCCGGGTACTCGGCCAGCCACCCCGCGGAGCACAGCCACCTGACGTCCGAGGCGGCCACCCGCTGCGCGCCCGCGTCCATCAGCTGCTGCTTGATGCCGGGCATCATCTCGTCCAGCAGCCGGTGCCCGGCCTCCAGCATCAGGTGGGCGTGCCGGCCCTGCGGCACCCCGGCCCGGAACTCCGTCCCCGCGGGGTACCGGTCGCGCTCCACCACGACGATCCGCTCGGCGATCCCGCGCAGCGCCCAGGCGGCCGCCAGCCCCGCGAGTCCGCCGCCGACCACCACCGCCGTACCCCGCCCCGGGGCCTTCTTCGAAGAAGTCATGACACGTAGCGTAGTGGCGTGGTCGCCGATTCGTGACGGCTTCGCTGTGGACGAACAACCCTGCCCGGCGGGGTCGTTGAGAGGGAGCGGGGCCGGCGCCGGGTGGTCCGTGGAACACCGGTGCGGGCGGTGGACGCGTGCCCGGCCCGGGGCCCTGGTCGGAGGCCGGGGCGTACGGGTACTAGACTCGGCGGGGTTGTGCTGGCGCCCCTCCCGGTGCGTGAGCGCGCGGAGCCGAGGAGGTGAGAGCCGTGGAGTGCAGTAGTACGGGTCGAAGTCGGCCCCGCCCCCGGTTGTCCCGCACCACTCGCAGCCCCCGGCACACCTCCTCCCGTACGGCTCCCGCGCGGCACTGACCTCGTCCTCCCGGCGAGGCGCCGCCGGTCGCGCCGTGCGCGTGGCGGCCGGCCGGGCGCCTCCGGTCCGCCGTGTTCCCGTACGGCGGCCGGGCATCCCCCGTGGAGGTCTCCGCCATGTCCGACTGGCGTGTGCGCGCCGTGCGCGCGAGCAAGCGTCCGTTCTCCCGTTCCGTCGTCCGGCCCTCGGACACCCAGCCGGCGCCCGAGCACTCGATGGACCCGCGCCCCGACCAGCCCGTCGAACCGGTGACGCTGGAGCGTTCCGTCGTGGACGCGGCGGTCTACCGCGACGGCCGCCGGATAGACGCGCCCACCGACCTCGCCGACATCTACCGCACGCTGCCCGACCGGCCCGGCACGATGGCCTGGATCGGCCTGTTCCGCCCCGCCGAGGCGCAGCTGCTGGAGGCCGCCGACCGGTTCGACCTGCACGAGCTGGCCGTCGAGGACGCCATCGTCGCCCACCAGCGGCCGAAGCTGGAGCGCTACGGCGACACCCTGTTCGTCGTGCTGCGCGCCGCCCGCTACCTGGACGAGGCGGAGGAGGTCGACTTCGGTGAGATCCACCTCTTCGTCGGTCCCGACTTCGTGCTCACCGTCCGGCACTCCCAGGCCCCGGACCTGTCGGCGGTGCGCCGCCGTCTGGAGGACGACCCGGAGCTGCTGGCGCTCGGCCCCGAGGCGGTGCTGTACGCGGTGCTGGACGCCGTGGTGGACGGCTACGCGCCGGTGATCGCCGGCCTCCAGCACGACATCGACGAGATCGAGACCGAGGTGTTCGGGGGCGACCCGCAGGTCTCCCGCCGCATCTACGAGCTGTCCCGCGAGGTGATCGAGTTCCAGCGGGCCACCCGCCCGCTGCTGGAGATCATGAAGAGCCTGGAGGCGGGCTTCGGCAAGTACGGCACCGACGAGGAGCTCCAGCGCTACCTGCGCGACGTCGCCGACCACGCCACCTACGCCGCCGAGCGGGTGGACGGCTTCCGGCAGATGCTCCAGAACATCCTGACCGTCAACGCGACGCTGGTCTCGCAGCGGCAGAACGAGGAGATGAAGCAGCTCGCCGAGGCGGGGCACGTGCAGAACGACGAGATCAAGAAGATCTCCTCCTGGGCGGCCATCCTCTTCGCGCCGACCCTGATCGGCACGGTGTACGGGATGAACTTCGAGACGATGCCGGAGCTCCAGTGGGCCTTCGGCTACCCGTTCGCGATCGGGCTGATGGCACTGGTGTGCACCGGGCTGTACCTGGTGTTCAAGAAGCGGAACTGGCTGTAGGCCGGCGCTCCGGGCGTCCTGGGCCCCAGGGGCGGTGACCGCGCGGCGGGGCCGCGTCAGGGATTCGTCAGGGCGTCGGCGCGGCGCTTGCCCGGGTGGGGGAGCGTCGGTTGGATGAGGAGCATGAACCGCCCGGTACGCCATCACGACCGTCCGCCGCATAGGCGGCCGACGGTCCGCGCTGCCGTGGTCGTCATCGCCGTGCGCTGATCCGCGCCTCCCCGCCGGAGGGCACGGTGCGCGCCGTACCCCGTCCCGGCGCCGTCGCGGCGCGGGCGGGGGCGGGCGCGCGCGGGCCTCGTCCGGGGGGCCGTCGCGATCCGTAGAAGGCGCTCGGCGTTCCTCTTCTCCTCATTCCATCGGGCCAGTTGAGCCCGCACCCCGGTCCGGTCAGGGCCGGCGGTGCCACGCACCCTGGGAACGGTCATGTCCGACTCCGTCCTGTCCATCTCCGCCGTGTCCGAAATGTCCGGCGCCGCGTTGTCCGGCCGCACCGCCCTGGTCACCGGGGCCTCCTCCGGGATCGGCTGGGAGACCGCCCGGCTGCTCGCCGGGCTGGGCGCGACCGTGCTGGTGCACGCCAGGACCGCCGACGAGGCCGAGGCGGCCGTCGGGCGCCTGGTCGCCGCAGGTGCCCGGCGGGACCAACTCGTCGAACTGGCTGCCGACTTCACCCACCTCGCGGAGATAGCGGTACTGGCCGGCACGGTCGTCAAGCATTACCCGGCGCTGGACCTGCTGGTGAACAACGCCGCGGCGATGGCTCCCGAGCGCTGCACTCTCACCGAGGACGGCAACGAGGTCTCGCTCCAGGTCAACTTCCTGGCCGCGCACCTGCTGGCGCGGCTGCTGCGGGCGCCGCTCTCGGCGGCCGGCGACGCCCGGATCGTCAACGTCTCCTCCTCGCTGCACCGCACCGCCTCGATGAACTGGGCGGACCCGCACCGGACGAAGCGGTACTCGCGGGTCGCCGCGTACGCCCAGTCGCAGCTCGCGCTCACCATGGCGACCGCCGAGATGGCGCCGGCCGGCTCCGGCATCACCGCCGTCAGCCTCAACCCGGGCCAGTGCGCCACCGCGCTGCTGCCGCTGTACGGGCGTACGGGCGCGCCGGCCGCGGAGGGGGCGGCGGCCGTGGTCCGGCTCTGCCTGCCGGGCGTGGCGGTCGCCAACGGCGCCTACTACGACGGCGGTTCGGTCGCGCAGACGGCGCTGGTCGCCCAGGAGGAGCGTTCGTTGAAGCGGCTGGCGAGGCTTGCCGACCAGCTGGTCGGCCGGGCGGCCTGAACCGGGCCGACCCGACGTCCACGAGGAGAACCGCCGTGTCCGAGCGCGCCCGTAAGAAGAGGGCCCGTCGGAAGAAGAACGCGAATCGCGGCGGCAGGGCCGGCCAGGGCTGAGCCGCCCGGCCCTCGCCGGAGGGTGACGGCTGCCGGGCACCGGGAGGGCGCGCCAAGAGCGCGTCAAGAACGGTGCCCGGCGGCGTCAAGGAGGTGTCAGGGAGCACCTCGTCGCCGGTGACGCGGCACTAGCGTCGCGCGGCGGAAGTGGAGAAACGGTTCTGTGCTTTGGTTCCGGCCGGGGCATCGGCAGACCGTGCGACGGGGGAAGGGATGGGTGGTCATGACGACCTCCATGGAGCACCGGGCGAGCGCCCCGCAGGGGGACGACCCTGCCGAGGAGGGCCGCGCCGGGGAAGGCCGGGGCCGGGAGGAACGGGCCGAGGAGGGCCGAGCCGGGAAGGCGCCGGGCGCCCCGACCCGCCTGGGCCGGGCCGTCCGCAGGACGGGCAGCCGGGCCTACTGGACCACCCCGCGCCTGGTCCGCGGCCTCACCGCACTGAGCCTGGCCGCCCTGCTCGCCCTCGGCGCCACCGCCACCGCCGTGCTCGGCGGAGCCCGCGACGGCACCGACACCATCGGCCACCGGGCCGCCCCGCAGGCCACCCGCGCCGCCGACCTCTACTTCGCGCTCAGCGACATGGACGCCCAGGCCGCCAACCTGCTGCTGGTCGGCGCCGACCCCGACTACACCGCGCTGCGCCGGCAGACCCTGGACGCCTACGAGCAGCGCCGCGCCCAGGCCGACGACGACCTCCAGCAGGCCGCCCAGGCCGCCGCCGACGATCCGGCCGGGCAGCGCGCCGTCCAGCTGGTGCTCGGCCGACTGGGCGGCTACGAGGCCCTGGTGGCCCAGGCCCGGCTGCTGGAGGAGCAGGCCAAGGCACCGGCCGGACAGCCCTCCCCGGCCGCCCTGGACACCTACCGGCAGGCCACCGACCTGCTGCGCCAACAGCTGCTGCCCGCCGCCGACCAGGTCACCGCCGCCAACGAGGCCACCGTCGAGCAGGTGTACTCCGGGCAGCGCCGGGCGCTCGGCGGCGGCTGGTGGTGGCTGCTCGCCGTCGGCCTGCTCGCGCTGGCCGCGCTGCTGGGCCTCCAGCGCGCCCTCGCCGTGCGCTACCGGCGGGTCCTCAGCCCGGCGTTGGCCGCCGTCACCGTGCTGACCGGCGTGGCGCTGGTGACCGCGCTCGCCCTGGCGGGCCGTGCGGACGACCGCCTGGTGACGGCCAAGAGCAACGCCTACGACTCGGTGATCGCGCTCAGCCGGGCCCGCGCCGTGGCGTACGACATGAACGCCGACGAGAGCCGCTACCTCACCGACCCGAGCCGCGCCGCCGCCTACGAGCAGGGCTTCCTCGACAAGGCGCAGGCGATCGTCCGCCTCGACGGGGCGGCACTGCCGGACTACGGCGCCCGGCTGGCCGACGCCGCCGCCCGGCACCGCGCGGACCGCACGGCGGTCCCCTTCGGCGGCTACCTGGGGAGCGAGCTGCACAACATCACCTTCGCGGGCGAGCAGGACGCCGCTGAGCGGGTGCTGGACGCCTTCCAGCAGTACCAGCGGACCGACCGCGGGATCCGCGAGCTGCGCGACGCCGGGAGGCTGAAGGAGGCGGTCACGCTCAACACCGGGCTGTCGAAGGGCCAGTCCGACTACGACTTCGGGCAGTTGGGCACCGCGATCGGGGACACCATCGCGATCAACGCGGGTGCGATGGACCGGGCGGTCGCCGCGACCGACGACGACCTCGACGGCACCACGGCGGCGCTGGCCGGCGGGGCGCTGCTGCTGGCGCTCGGCCTCACCGCGTTCGGGGTGCGGGCCAGGCTGCGCGAGTACCGGTAGCGGGCCGCGCTTCCCACCCCCGTTGCTCACCGTTGCTCACTGCTCGGTGACAACTCGGCCTCGGTCCAAGGACGTTCGGTGCCGGTGCGGGGCCGGCGGGGGAGTCTCCCCGGCGACGGGGGAGGAGGCCCGGATGCGGGCGATCGCGGGGATGATGACGGCGGCCGTGGCGGCCGGGCTGCTGTTGGGCGGGGCGGTGGGCCTGGTGCTGTTCGTCGTCACGGACTGGTCCGAGCCGATCGTGCGGTCGCTGTACGAGCAGGGGCCGTTCTTCTGGTTCCTCGGCACGCCGTAGCTGTTCGGACCCGTGGGCCTCAGCCGGGCAGCAGCCGCTGGTACTCGGCCTCCGGGTCCAGTTGGCGCCGGTACTCGACGTGCAGCCGGACGGTGCCGTCCGCTCCGGCCAGGCGGTCGAGCGGGCCCTGCCAGGCCGGCAGCGGGCGGGGCCGCGGCCACTGCTGGGCGAGGACGGCCAGCGGGGTGCCGTCGGCGGCGCGCACCACCCAGGTGGCGAGGCCGCCCCCGATCAGCGGGAGCCGGGGCCGGGGGAGCCCGAGGGCGGTGAGCGCCGCCGGGGCGTCCAGGCCGTCGGGGAGCGTGGCGGTCCCGGCGTGCGGGGCGTCGGCGTCGTCGCCGGCCGCGACGCTGTCCCGGGTGAGGTGGATGCGCATGACGCGAGGATAGGCGTCGGGGCCGTGGACGCGCCCCGGGGCGTGACCCGCAGGGGTGGCGGAGGGGTCCTCACCCGTGTGCCGGATTGACAAGGGTCCTTGCCGTACCGGCAAATGGCAGGCATGGCCGACGAAGAGTTCGAGAACGTCCTCACCACGGTGGGCCCGCGGCTGCGGGCGCTGCGCAGGGAGCGCGGCACCACGCTCGCCAAACTGGCGGCCGCCACCGGCATTTCGCTCAGCACGCTGTCCCGGCTGGAGTCCGGGCAGCGCAAGCCGACGCTGGAGCTGCTGCTGCCGCTGGCCCGGGAGTACCGGGTTCCGCTGGACGAACTGGTCGGCGCCCCGGCCACCGGAGACCCGCGGATCCACCCGCGCCCGGTGACCAGGAACGGCCAGACCATCGTCCCGCTCACCCGCCACCTGGGAGGCCTGCACGCCTACAAGCACATCGTGCCGCCCGGCCGGAACGCCGGGCCGGACCTGGAGCTGAAGGTCCACGAGGGGTACGAGTGGCTGTACGTGCTGTCCGGTCGGCTGCGGCTGGTGCTCGGCACCCACGACCTGGTGCTGGCGGCCGGTGAGGCCGCCGAGTTCGACACCCGCACCCCGCACGCCTTCGGCAACGCGGGCCCGCAGCCGGTGGAGTTCCTCAGCCTGTTCGGTCCGCAGGGCGAGCGCATCCACGTCAGGGCGCGCCCGGGAACCTCTGTTCGGTAGGTTCGTTCCTGACAGGGGGTCTTCCTACCGGCTCCCGCCAGGCCGTCGGAGGGGCCGAGGAAATGACTGTGCAGCAGAGCGCGGAGTCCGGCGAGAGCGGCGGAGCCGCGGAGCGCGAGGGGGCCGGGGACGGCCGGGCGGGGGCGGAGGCGGGTACGGGCACCGCGGTGGCGGAGGGGGCGGACGCGGTGAACGCGGGCGCCGACGCTCCCGGGAAGGCCGACGAGGAGGCCGAGCGCCCCCGGAAGAAGCGCCCGTTCTGGCAGGAGCTGCCGATCCTGCTGGTGATCGCGCTGCTGCTCTCGCTCGGCATCAAGACCTTCTTCGTGCAGGCCTTCTCCATCCCCTCCGGCTCGATGGAGCAGACCCTCGCGATCGGCGACCGGGTGCTGGTCGACAAGTTCACCCCGTGGTTCGGCGCCAAGCCCGAGCGCGGCGAGGTGGTGGTGTTCCGCGATCCGGGCGGCTGGCTGGAGGGCACGCCGGCGAGCTCCGGCGACTCCGTCATGGGCAGTGTCCAGAAGGTGCTCAGCACCGTCGGCCTGATGCCCTCGGCGGACGAGAAGGACCTGATCAAGCGGGTGATCGCGGTCGGCGGGGACACCGTCGACTGCGAGGCGGGCGCGCCGCTGAGGGTGAACGGCGTCGCGCTGGACGAGCCGTACCTGTTCCCCGGTGCGACGCCCTGCGACAACGACCCGGTGGGCACCGTCACCGTGCCCAAGGGCAAGCTGTGGGTGATGGGCGACCACCGCAACAACTCGCGGGACTCCCGCTGGCACCACAACGAGACCGGCGACGGCTTCGTGCCGGTGGACAACGTGGTCGGCCGGGCCTTCGTGGTCGCCTGGCCGCTGTCCGACTGGTCCACCCTGCCGGTCCCGGACACCTTCGACAAGGTGCCGGCCGGGGCGGCGGGCGCGGCCGGCGCGCCGTTCGAGGCGCCGCCGGCGCCGGAGGCCGCCGCGCTGGCCGGGATCGTGCCGCTGGCCCTGTGGCAGCGGCGGCGGTCGGCGCGCAGGTCGTCGGCGCGCACGCCGTCGGTGCAGGAGTCCTCGATGCGGAAGGACCGCTGAGGCCGGCTCGCCCCGGCACCCCGACCCGGCCGGGTCGATCGTCTTCGACGGAACTCCTCCCGCTGACCTCTACACGCCTGTAGAGTTCAGGAGGTGAGCTGCACCCCGGCCGTCGGCCGCCCCCGAGCGGGGCGTCCGGCGGCCGGGTCCGGGTCGGGAGACGGAGCCGTGATGGAGAGTCAGTGCAGTCCCGTGGGCGCCGGAGGTCCGGTGGGAACGGAACCGGCGGACCGGGACGTCCAGTGGGTCTACCAGCCGGTCGAGGTGGACCTCGGGGGCGGTGCCTGGGCGCTCGGCCGGATCAGCGGGTGGTGGCAGGACGCGGCCGGGCAGCGCTGGTGCCGGCTGCGGATCGGCCGCAGCGGGCAGCCCGCGCGCTGGCAGCCGTTCGATCCGGCACGGGTGCTGCTGCTGCCGGCCACCGGGCTCTGATCGGGGACGGTCGAACGTTGTTGGCGGAACCGTTCGATGGGCCCTATCGTCCCTGGGAGCGACCGCTGACAGGCCATTGAGCGACCGGGGACGACGTGAGTTCGGAGATCTACTTCAGCAGCAACTACCGCGACATGTGCGAGCAGCACGGCACCGGCGCGGGCTTCCAGTTCGAGTTCTACTGCTACCGCTGCTCGGACACCTGGCGTTCGACGTTCGAACCGTTCCGGACCGGCCAGATGGCCGGCTGGATAGGCAAGGGCGTCAGTGCGGCCTGGAACCTGATCGGCGGCAACGCCAACACCATCAGCAACGCCGCCGACGGGCTGGCCGGGCAGACCTGGGGCACCTCGCGGGACGCCGCGTTCCAGCGGGCCATCACCAACGCCCAGTCCCACTTCAACCGTTGCGCCCGGTGCACCCAATACACCTGCGGGCGCTGCTTCGACCCGGCCCAGGGCCTGTGCCACAACTGCGCCCCGGACACCGCGGCCGAGGCGGTGGCGGCGCAGCACCGCGGTCTCAACGACGCGGTCACCGAGCGCGCGTTCAAGGCCGGGCAGCAGTCCGGGGCCGGGTACGACGTCAACACGCCGCGGCAGCTGGTCTGCCCGCAGTGCCACACCGAGACCCACGGCACGCCGTTCTGCCCGGGCTGCGGCTTCCGGCTGGCGCAGCCCGTCCAGTGCACGGGCTGCCGCCAGGACGTCCCGGACGGCGCCGCGTTCTGTCCGTCCTGCGGGACGAGGCGCTGACACCCCTCGGACGCACGACGGCGGGGCGCTCCCGGGGCGATGATCCGGGGGCGCCCCGCCGTCGTACGGGGGGACCGCTGTGCGAGCGGGCCGGGCTCAGCCGTACGAGAGGTTGGCGCAGGGGTCGTCGTCGGCCGAGCGGGCGGCGCCGCTGATGCTGGTGGGCAGCGGGGCCGGTGCGGTGGCGGCGCCGCCGGGGGCCGGCGTGGCGGGGCCCGCCGGGTTGGCGGCGGCGAAGTCGTGGCCGAGGACGACGCTGACGCCCCGGCCGCCGGGCTGCACGGTCGCGCCGGGGAAGAGCTTGGCGACCGACTCGGCGGCGGTGCGCTCGCCGGTGCCGTACTCGACGACGGTGGTGCTGCGCGGCTTGCCGACCGCGTTGCCGACGCCGGTGACGGTGTAGCCGGCGCCCTTGACGGTCTCCGCGGCCCGGCCGCCGAGCCCGGTCTCGCCGGTGCTGTTGAGCACGGAGACCTTCACCTCGGCGGCCTTGGCGTCCGGGGCGGCCGTCGGGGCCGGAGCGGCCGCGGGGGTGGTGGCGGGATCCGCGGCGGGGGAGGCGGAGCCGGCTTCGGCCGGGGCGCTCGCGTCCTGGCCGTCGATGGTGCGGTCGGCCTTGAGCGCGGCCCACAGCTGGTCCACGTCCGGGTGGACCAGGGCGACCCGCGGGCCCTCGTAACGCCACGGCACGGTCAGGAACTTGATGTCGTGCAGGTCCACGTCCTTGAGTTCCATGGCGAAGGAGAGCAGCTTGGCGGCGGAGCCGAGGCCGGGGTCGACGGTCAGCGACTTCGTGGCCGCGTCGGCGAGCGGCAGCAGCGTGGTCGGGTCCATGCCGTGGGACTTCACCTCCTTGATGAGGGAGGAGAGGAAGGCCTGCTGGCGCTTGGTGCGGCCGATGTCGGAGCCGTCGCCGATGCCGTGCCGCACCCGGACGTAGTCCAGCGCGCTCTGGCCCTCGACCTTCTGCTTGCCCTTGGCGAAGAGCAGCTTCCCCTTGCGGCCGAGGTTGGGGTTGAGGTCCCCCTCGTGGATGTCGTTCGGCAGGCAGACCTCGACGCCGCCGACCGCCTTGGTCATCGACGCGAAGCCGTTGAAGTCCACCACGATGGTGTGGTCGACGCGCAGGTTGGTGAGCTTCTCGACGGCGTTCTGGGTGCAGGCCGGGTTGCCCTGGTCGCTGTCGCCGACCGAGAAGGCGCTGTTGAACATCACATTGGTCTGTTCCTTGGTCCACTTGCCGTTGGGGAGCTTGCACGGCGGGATGGTGACCAGGGAGTCACGGGGGATGGAGATGCCGACGGCGTGCTTGTGGTCGGCGTAGACGTGCAGCAGGATCGCGGTGTCCGAGCGGGCGCCGCCGTCCCCGCCGCCGCCCAGGTCGCTGTTGCCGTTGCCGCGGCTGTCCGAGCCGATCATCAGCACGTTGACCGGGGTGCGGCCCTGGGAGTCCGGGGCCGCGGCCTCCGGGCGGTCCTTGCTGAGGGCGTCGCCGTCGAAGGTGCTGATGTTGCTGTTGAGCCGGTAGTAGAGGGCGGCGCCGCCGAGGACGGCGAGGGCGGTGCAGCCGGCGGTCGCCCAGAGCACCTTCTCCTTGGTGCTGCGCTTGGGCTTCTTCTTCGCCCGGCCTGCCGCGCGGCCCTCCGCCGGGCCCTCCGCTATGTCCGAGCTGTCCGGGTTCTGACCGGTTCCGGTCCGGTCGGCCCTCCGGCCGGTGCTCCGGCGCCCGCCCGCCCGGTGCGGCGAATTCTCGGCTCCGGGGGAACCCTTGCGGCCAGACACGTCGTCATCCTCCACAGTTGCCACGCGCCCCCCGTCGAAGCGGCGGGTTCGCGTGGCCGGGGGCCGGAGCCGATCCGGGCAGGGCCCGTCGCTAAACTTTTACACCGCTGTAGAACTTCAGTGGAGCATACTAGGCGCGGATGGGAAAACCAGCTGGTCAGACCATGAGAAATTGGTCAGATCGGCGGGGTCCGCGCTGCTCCGGAACCGCTTTGAGGAGCACGATGACTAGTCGGATCATACGTTCGATGGCTGGCGCCCTGGTGGCCCTGCTGGCCGCCACCGGCCTCACCGCCGTGGCATCGGGCGCGGCGGCGGTGGCCGCACCCCGAACCGTCGCGGCCGCCGCCGCGAACCCGGGGGCGGCCGTGGGGGCCTCCGCCGCGGACGCCGGTACGGAGGTCCGTACCGGGGCGAGCGCCGCCTCCGGTGCCTCCGTCACCACGGTCGCCTCCGGCGCCTCCACCGCCGAGGCCGCGAACCTCGCCAAGGAGGAGAAGAAGAAGTCGGGCTTCTTCGCCAAGCTGGGCAAGTTCCTGCTGGTCGTGGTGATCCTGATCATCCTGTTCGTGGTGCTGCTGATCGTCGGGATCGTCTACGCGGCCAAGCGGATCTTCAGCCGCCGCAAGTAGCCGCAAGTAGCCGCGAGGCGTCGGGAGTCTCTCGCCGCCGCCGGGAGCCACCCGCCGTGGTCGGCAGCCACCCGTCGTAGAGGGGAACCACCCGCCGCCGCGACCCGGGCGTCGCCACCGCCTCCGGGCGGTGGGCCGGAACGACCGCCCGGGCAGGCCACTCGACGGCGATTGGCCATGGCCCGGGCGCCGGGACCGCCCGAGGATGAACGCCATGAGCGACCACCACTCCCACGAGGCCCCCGACGAGCTGCGCCCCGAGAGCCGGGTCGTCCACCCGCCGCTCACCGAGGTCACCGGCAGCCGTCCGCTGGGCGTCCCGCTGCACCAGGGCCACCTGTTCGCCTTCGACACCGGCGACGCGCTCGCCGGAGCCCACGGGGGACCGGACGGCGCCTTCTTCTACAACCGCTTCGGCAACCCCACCGTCCGCTCGCTGGAGCAGGCCGTCGCCGGACTCGAGGGCGGCACCGGAGCCCTCGCCACCGCCTCCGGCATGGGGGCGATCAACACCGCGCTGCTCGCCCTGCTGCGCGCCGGCGACCACGTGATCGCCCAGCGCAGCCTGTACGGCGGCACCGTCGGCGCGCTGACCGACCTCACCGAGCGCTGGGGCGTCGAGGTCGGCTACGTGAACGGCGACGACCCGGCCGGAGTGGCGGCCGCACTGCGCCCCAACACCCGGGTGCTGTTCCTGGAGAGCGTCTCCAACCCCACCACCCGGGTCACCGACCTGCCCGGGCTGATCGCCGTCGCCAAGCGGGCCGGGGTGGTGAGCGTGGTGGACAACACCTTCGCGACCCCGCTGCTGTGCCGCCCGATCGAGCACGGCGCGGACATCGTGATCCACTCCGTGACCAAGTACCTCGGCGGACACTCGGACGTCCTCGGCGGGATCGCCGTCTTCGCCGACCCGGCGCTGCACCACCGGGTCTGGCGGCGCTCGCTCGAACTCGGCGCCGCCGCCGACCCGTTCGCCGCCTGGCTGACCCTGCGCGGGATGCAGACCCTCGCCCTGCGGGTCCGCCGCCAGTGCGAGACCGCGCTCGACCTGGCCGGCCGGCTCGCCGCCCACCCCGCGGTCACCGCCGTCCACTACCCGGGGCTGCCCACCCACCCCGACCACGACCTCGCCCGCCGCCTGCTGCCCGACGGCCACGGCGGAGTCCTGGCCTTCGACCTGGCCGGCGGCCGGGAAGCGGCCGCGACGTTCACCGAGTCCGTCCGGCTCGCCTCACTGGCCCCG
The DNA here is from genome assembly GCF_053598475.1 of Kitasatospora sp. NPDC001119. Lineage (NCBI taxonomy): Bacteria > Bacillati > Actinomycetota > Actinomycetes > Kitasatosporales > Streptomycetaceae > Kitasatospora > Kitasatospora sp. NPDC001119. Next base: position 40,289 of record NZ_JBSFKI010000008.1, on the reverse strand, counting down.
TCGCTGGGCGACGTGCACACCCTGGTGCTGCACCCCGCCAGCACCTCCCACCGGCAGCTGTCGGACGAGGAGTTGGCGGCGGCGGGCATCGGCCCGGGGACGGTGCGGGTGTCGGTGGGCATCGAGCACCCCGAGGACATCTGGGCGGACGTCCGGCGGGCGCTGGCGAAGGTGTGAGCGGAGGTGCGGGGGCGGGGGGAGATGTGGGCCGAGGGGCCGTCAGGGCCGGGCGGCTGTCGCGGTGAGGACCGGCGCGCGGCGGCCCGTCAGCGCTGCCGGGGGCGCGCCACCAGCAGGGCGATGTCGTCCTCGGCGGCGGCCGGGGGCGGGGCGAGGGAGTGGAGGACGGCGTCGAGCAGCTCGTCGAGGTTCCCGGTGGCGGGCAGGCGCAGGGCCGCGAGCCGCTCCAGGGAGGCGTCGATGTCCTCGTCCCGCCGCTCGACCAGGCCGTCGGTGTAGAGCAGCAGGGTCTGGCCCGGCAGGAGCGGGTGGGCGGTCTGCTCGTAGCCGCCGAGGCCGGTGCCGAGCGGCGGCCCGGTGGGGACGCGCAGCAGCTCGGTCGGACGGCCGGGGGCGATCAGGGCGGGCGGCAGGTGGCCCGCGCTGGAGAGGGTCCAGCGGCCCCGGCCCGGGTCGGCGAGGGCCAGCAGGCAGGTCGCCGGGCGGGCGGAGTCGTCGGCGGAGATGACGTTGTCGAGCTGGCGCAGGATCCGGTGCGGGGGCAGGTCCATCCCGGCGAGGTCGCGCAGCGCGGAGCGGTAATGGCTCATGTCGACGGCGGCCTCGACGCCGTGCCCCATGACGTCGCCCATCGCCAGCAGGGTGCGCCCGAACGGCAGGCGGACCGTCTCGAACCAGTCGCCGCCGACCACCGAGGAGCTCCCGGACGGAAGGTACCGGGAGGCGAGGGAGAGGTTCTGGTGGGGGTTGCCGGGCTCGCTCAGCAGCGCCCGCTGGAGCTCCAGGGCGATGCCCTGGGACCGGGCGAAGCTGCGGGCGTTGTCGAGGGCGGTGGCGGCGCGGGCGGCGAGATCTCCGAGCAGGGCGGCCTCGTCGGGGGTGAAGGCCGGGCCGGCGGCGGTGCGGCCGAGGGTGAGCAGCCCGATCAGGCGGCCCCGGGCGGCCAGCGGGAGGACCAGCAGTGAGGCGGTCCCGGCCGGGCAGGAGTCCTCGGGCCCGGGCTCGGTGAGCACGGCGACGCCGCCCGCCAGGCTGCGCGCGGCGGCCGAGCCCTCCCGGTGGCGGATCGATTCGCCGGGCCGGGGCAGCTCGGCGAGGGCGTCGGCCAGCGCGGGTACGGCCCGGGCACCGACGCGGTGCAGCCGCTGGGACGCGCCGTGGCCGACCCGGGCCGGCTCGACCGCGGGCGGCAGCACGTCCACGGTGGCGAGATCGGCGAGCCGGGGGACGGCGAAGGCGGCGAGCTCGGTGCCGGTGGTGCCGACGTCGAGGGTGGTGCCGATCCGTTCGGTGGCGGCGTCCAGCAGGGCGAGCCGGGCGCGGGCCCGCTCCAGCTCGCGCAGCTGCTCGCGGGCCGGGTCGGGGTCGTCCAGCACGACGACGATCACGCCGGTGGTCCGCCCGGAGTGCCGCAGGGCCCGATAGCGCACCCGCAGGCCGGGCGGTACGGGGGCGCCCGCGCCGTCCGGCCCGCCGGTGGCGTGCTCGCGGGCGAGCCCGTCGGCGAGGACCCGGCGCAGGATGCCGAGGGCCCCGGCGAAGGCGGTGGTCCCGGCGGCGCGGCCGAGCAGGTCGGCGCGGCGCAGCCCGGTGGCGGTGGTGAAGGCCGCGTTCAGGTACTGCCAGCGCAGCCGCTCGTCGAGCAGCGCGACGCCGACCGGGGCGGCGGCGAGGACCTCGCGGAGCCGCTCCGGATCGTCGCCCGGGCCCTCGCCGCCGGCGCTGCCACCGCCGGCGCTGTCACCACTGGTGAAGGCGCCGAGCCGTGCGGCGAGGGCCGCCGCGGTCGCCGCCAGGGACCGGGAGTCCGGTGACGCGGGCCGCGGCCCCTCTGCTCGGTTGCCGTGCCGGAAGTGCATACGCCCATGATCACGCGCCCGGGCGCGGCACGCCCACAAGTGGGTGAAACGTTGACCGGTCGGAGACGGTGCTGTAACGGGGTGCGGCCGGCTCCGCGCGGAGCCGGCGGCGAGGCCGTGGGGGAGTGGGGAGGTGGTGGGTAGGCGTGGGTGGGACCGGGGGATACGGCAGGCGAACACCGGATGATCACCGGTCATACTTGGGCGGCGGCGCCCGCCCCGGACGCCGCGGCCCGGGCCGGGCCCACCCGGCCGTACCGGCCCGGACGTACGACCCGGCCGTACCGACCCGCGCCCGAAGATCCAGACCGGAGGAACCCGATGAGCCCCCACCAGCCGACCAGTCGCCCGGCGGCCGGGGCCCCCGGGGTGCCGTGGAACCGGCAGCGGCTGCGCAGCAACAACGAGTGGCTGCTGCTGGAGCTGCTGCGCACCGGCGGCGGCTCCACGCGCGCCCAGCTGGCCCGGGACACCGGTCTGTCCAAGCCGACCGTCTCGGCCGCGCTGGCCGAGCTGGAGCGGGCCGGACTGGTCCGGGAGGCCGGGCGGCTGGCCCCCGAGCGCGGCCGCACCGCCGTGCTGTACGAGGTCGACCCGACGGCCGGGCACGTGCTCGGCGTGGACATCGGCCGGGCCCGGCTGCGGGTGGCGGTGGCGGACCTGGCCGGCACGGTGGTCGCCCGCCGGGACGTGGCCAACCGGGGCCGCTCGGCGAACGCCGTCGCCGACGCCGTGGTCGCCGCCGCGCACGAGGCGATCGCCGAGGCGGACCTGGCGGCCGGGGACATCGTGCACGCCGTGATCGGCACCCCGGGGGTGTGGGACGAGCAGCGGCGCGGGGTGCGCTACGCCAACAGCCTGCCGGGCTGGGACAGGCCGGGACTGTTCGACCGGATAGGCGAGGGCCTGGGGACGGCCGTCTCGGTGGCCAACGACGCCAACCTGGCGGCGCTCGGCGAGTACACCCTGGGCGCCGGGCGGGGCAGCCGGATGTTCGCCTACCTGTTGGTCGGCACCGGGCTCGGGCTGGGCGTGGTGAAGGACGGCGAACTGCTGCTCGGCGCACATGGCGGGCTGGGCGAGATCGGCCTGGTGCCGCTGTCCGGGCGGCCCGGCGAGCCGCCCGCGACCATCGAGCAGGACGCCGCCGCGGACGCCGTGGTGCGCGCCGCCCGGGACTTCGGGCTGGACGGGGAGTCCGCGGCGCGGCAGCTGACGGCGAAGCAGGTCTTCGAGCGGGCCCGGGCCGGGGAGCCCGCGGCGGTCCGGGCGGTGGAGCGGGAGGCCGAGCGGCTCGCCTACGCGGTGGCCGTGCTCTCGGCCGTCCTGGACCCGGACCTGGTGGTGCTGGGCGGCGGGATCGGCAGTAGCGCGGACCTGCTCCTGGAGCCGCTGGAGCGGGCCCTGCACGGGCTCGCCCCGATGCGGCCGACGCTCGCGCCGAGCCTCCTGGGGGAGGAGGCGGTGCTCCTCGGCGCGGTCTCCACGGCGTTGGAGACCGCCCGCCCCGCGGTGTTCGAGCGCCGGACGGCGGGGCTGCGCTGACGGCGGGGCCGCGCTGACGGCCGGTCTGGTCGGACGGTCGAACAGGGCGGGAGCGGCCGGTGGGCGGCCGGTCGGCGGACGCGATTCGGGCGGGGTTCGGGCGGGGTGGCGACGGTCGGTGACCGGAAGGTCTCGATCTGCCAACGAGTGGGGATTCGGTGGACGGTACGTGTGCGATTCCTGCTTCAATCGCACGACTCATCCAAACGGAACGGAGCGTTCTCCTCCCATGCCTTCACGGATACCCGGTCGCCGTCGGGCCGGCCTGGCCGGATTCGCCGGACTCGTGCTCACCGTCGGCCTGGCGCTGACGGGTTGCGACCCGTCGGCGGCCGACGGCGGTGCCACGGCCTCGGCCACGCCGACCGCCGCCGCCACCACCCCCGCGGCGACCACCCCGCCGGCGACGCCCGCCGCGACGGTCCCGCCGGCGGCCCCGGCCGGCACCCCGCCGGCCCAGCCGGCACCCGCGGCACCGGTGGCCACGCCCCCGCCCGCGGCCCCTCCGGGCCAGCCCAGCGCCCCCGCGCAGCCGCCCGCCACCAAGGCGCCGCAGCCGAAGGTGACCACGGCCCAGCCGCCGAAGGACCCGGAGCCCCCCGCGGCGGCGGCCGGTGCCGGCGCCGGATGCGAGATCCGTTCGAACGCGGGCAACTGCTACGAGGCGGGCCAGTTCTGCCGCAACGCCGACCTGGGCAAGAGCACCCACGAGGCCGGCGGCCGGGTGATCTACTGCCGGATGGTCAGCGGGAAGCCGCACTGGCAGGCCTGAGGCCTCCCGATGCTTGAGGGCGGGACGGTTCGCCCTCAGGCGTCGATGACGCCCAGGGTGTCCCAGAACAGGTGCTCGTAGGCCTGGAGCAGCAGCCCGTACTCGTGTGCGGTGGCCAGGGTCGGCTCGTCCAGCCGGTCCGGGCCCAGGGCGTCGGCGGCCTGCTGCTCCAGCTCGGGCGCGGGCTGGGCGAAGAAGTCGAAGAACGCGCAGGACTCGTCGGAGAAGCCGTACTGGCGGCGCAGCGCCTGCGCGATCGTGGCGCAGTAGCCGCCCCAGGCCGCGAAGTTGGCGACGAGCGCGGCGGCTGCGGCGGCGGGCTCGCCGTTCAGGGCGAGCCAGGCGAGGTAGTGCGGATAGGCCTGGCACCCGGGCAGCGGCGGGTGGGCCTCCAGCGCGCCGTGGTCGAGTCCGACGGCGGCACCGAGCGCGGGCAGGGTGCGCAGCGCGGCGCTCTCGCCCTCGGCCAGGGTGGCGAACCAGGCGCTGACCGGCCGGTCCGCGGTGCGGCCGGCGAGCAGCAGCAGGCTGCGGCGGTCGGAGCGGATGATCCGGTGCTGCTGAGCGGCGAGTTCGGCCAGTGCCGAGCGCGGCGCGGTGCCGTCGGCGAGCGCGGTGACCAGCGCGGGGGCGGTGTCGCCGGGTGCCAATTCGGCCCGCAGGTGCTGGATCTGGTCGAGGATCGGGTGGTTCACCGGTGCCTCCGAGGTGCGGTTCGGTCCGGTGCCATTCCTACCGCCTGGCGGTGCCGGTGCGGCGGCGACAGGCCGGGGCCCGAGGCGGGGACCAGCTCCCGGCCGGGGCGGCGCCGGGCCGGGAGCTGATGGCGTGGGGAGACGGGGGGTGCCCCCCGTGCGTCAGGAGTCGGCGCAGGCCTTCCCGATCTCGCCGGCAGCGTCGGTGATCGGCTTGAAGTCGGGCTGCTTGCCCTTGGAGACCCGGTCGATGGCGTCGTTGACGGCCTTGGAGAGCCGGTCGGCGGCCGCGTCGATCTTGTCCCCGTTGCCCTCGCGGATCTTCTTGGTGTCGTCGGCGACCTTCCGCAAGGCCTCGACGGTGTGGTTGCGGCGGCTCTCGTCGGTGATCTGCCCGACGTTGATCGCCGAATCCGCGAGGTCTTGGACGTCGCCGGTGAGGCTGATCGCCCGCTTTCCACAGTCCAGGGCCTGGTCGGCGTCGCACGCGGTGAACAACGGGGCCGCGAGCAGCAGTGCGAGCGTGGTGGCGGCCAGACGGTACGGCTTCCTTGTCATGTCTCTATCCCTCCCGCCCCTATCAACGCCGGTCCGTCGTGCGGAGGTTCCGGAAGACTGCGTGAACCGTTGGGAAAGTCTTTGCTTCCAGCGGAATGTGATGTTCCGTCAGTTTTGTGCGGGAAGGATCCGGGCGTTCACCCCGCGGTGCCGTCCGCGGGGTGAACGCCCGGGCAGGCGCTACCGGTTGGCGGATTCGGTCAGGTCGTGCACCAGGCGGGCGATGGTCGGCACCGCCACCGCGTGCGCGTCGGCCGCCCGCAGCACGGCGCCGCCGATGGCGTCCAACTCGGTCGGCCGTCCGGCCTCCACGTCGCGCTGCATCGAGGACCTCATCGTCCCGGGGATGCGGTCGAAGGAGGCGAGCAGCGTCTGCGCGTCCGCCGGCGCGCCGACCGCCCGGGTGACGGCGGTGATCTCGTCCAGCACGGCGAGGAGTTCGGCCCGGTGCTCGGTGCGTACGGTGCCGATCCCGCTCGCGTGGCGGGTGGTCAGCAGGGCGAACGGGGCGAGGAAGGAGAGCTTGCTCCACAGCATCGCCGTCTCATTCTCGCGCAGTGCGACGTCCAGACCGGTGTGCCGCAGCTGCTCGGCGAACTCGGCCACGGGGGAGTCGGGTTCGGCGTTCGCACCCAGCTCGATGGCGGCGAACGGGCTGGTGTGCTCGATCAGCCCGGGCGCCGTCCGGGCGGCCTCGACCCGGATCGTGCCGGCCACCACCCGTGCGGCCGGGTAGCGCTCGCGCAGCACGGCCATGTGGTCCAGACCGTTGAGCAGCGGCACCACGATCCCGGTGCCGAGCACCTCCGCGGGCAACCGGTCCAGCGCGGCGGCCAGCGCCGTCTCCTTGACCGTCACGAAGACGGCGTCGACCGGCTCGCGCAGCTCGGTCGCCGCCTCCACCCGGGCGGTGAACTCGCCGAACTCGGCGCTGCGGACCCGCAGTCCGTCCCGCGCGATCGCGGCCGCGGTCGCCTCGCCGGCCAGGCAGACGACCCGGTGGCCGTCGCGGGCGAGCAGCCCGCCGATCAGTCCGCCGACGCCTCCGGGGCCGAGGACGGCGACGGTCAGGGGGGTGGTGGTCATGGTGACTCCTGTGGGTGGGTGGCGTGGTGAGGGATGGGGAAGCGGGGGCCGGGTGCGGTTACGGCGAGCGGCGGGATGCGCCCGCCCGGCTGGAGGAGCAGGCCGTCGCCCGGGAGCAGCCGCGGACGAAGGTGCCGCGCACCCCGCCGGGCAGCAGCCCGCCGTGCCGGGGCCGGCAGCCCGCACACCTCCGCCTCGGTGGGGCCGAAGCGCGGCTCGGGCAGCAGGTCGGTGGTCACCGGATCATGATTCCCGGTCGGGCGGGCCCGGCGGGAGGCGGGGGCGTAAAAGGGGAGGGCGTGCCCGGCTCCGGCGGGCTTAGGGTGCGCCGGTGGAGGCTGTGCGGCGAGGGGGAGTCGGCGGATGACGACGGACGGGCGGCTGGTGGCGGCGGTACGGGCGCGGGATGTCGACGGCGTGTGGGAGGCACTCGCCGCGGGCGCGGATCCGAACGCCCGCGATGCGGACGGGGCCGCCCCTGCTGTGGGCGGCCGTGAACGGGTTCGACCACGAGGTCGCCGGTGTCCTGGTCGACCACGGTGCCGATCCGGACCGTCCGCTGCCCGACGGGACGACCCCGCTGCTGCGCGCGGTGGACCTCGGTTCGTCGGCGCTGGTCGGGGCGGTGCTGGGGAAGGACCCGGCGCTGCGGTTGCCCGCCGACGCCCGTGAGCACCTGCTCGCCCTGGCCAGGGCCTGGCACGAGACGGGGACGGAGGAGGAGCTGCGGCGACGGACCGGGGCCGTGGGGCCGGCGGAGCGGGTGTGGGTGACCGAGCAGTACGCGGACGTCGAGCAGGTCTCCCTCGGCGGGCTGACCGTGCGCGCCGGGCACGGGGCCGTGCTGACCGGGCTGGAGTGGCGGTTCCGCGTCCTCACCCCGGTCGACGAGTTGGTGGCCAGGGCCGTCCGGCACCGGGAGCCGGGGCACGTCGGGCAGCAGGCCGTCCGGTTCGTGCTCGGGGAACGCCGAAGTCGGGAGACGTGGTCGGCCCTGACGGCCCACCACCGGCACCCCGACCCCGCGCACCGCCGCTTCGTCGCGGCCTTCCTGTGCGACGCCCCGCTCCTGCGGATGGGGCACGCGGTCGAGTACGAGGCGGAGGAGACGGAGCTGCTCGTCGCCTGGGCGTCGGCCGAGCAGGACGGCGGGGTGCTCGCCGAGGTCCTCCGGGCCCTGGGCGGTCGTGAGTGCCCGGAGGAGGAGGCCGTCGGGGTGCGGCGCGCCGCCGCGTCCGTCCTGGCCCCGTCCGCCGACCGGACGCCCGAGGTCGCCGACGCCCTGGCGGCACTGCTGGACGTGGACGACCGGCTGGTGCGCCTGGAGGCGACCGACGGCCTCGCCCCCCGGGCCTGGGAGGCCCGCAACCCGCCCGAGGGGACGTAGCACCACCTGCGGGGTTCGGTTTTCCGAACCCCGGATTCGGGTGCCAGCACAATCGATCTCCCGGCCCCGGACGCCCACGATGGAGGGCATGAACGGGATGACGACAGCCGCCGCCACGGCGGCGCACGACGGGGTGACGGACGCGGCCCTGAGCGCGGTGGGGCTGCACCGGCAGTACGGGCGGGGCACGGCGGCCGTACAGGCGCTGCGCGGGGTCTCGGTGGCCTTCGCGCCGGGGACGTTCACGGCGGTGATGGGGCCGTCGGGCTCCGGCAAGACCACCCTGCTGCACTGCCTGGCCGGGATGGACCGTCCGACCGGGGGCACCGTGCGGTGGGGCCGCACGGAGGTGTCCGGGCTGCCCGAGCGGCGGCTGGCGGAGCTGCGCCGCACCCGGGTGGGGTTCGTGTTCCAGGCCTTCAACCTGATGCCCGCGATGACGGTCGGGCAGAACGTCGAGCTGCCCGGCCGGCTCGCCGGGCGGCCGCCGGAGCGGGCCGCGGTGCGGGAGGCGCTGGCCCGGGTCGGGCTGGCCGGGCGGGAGCGGCACCGGCCCGGGCAGCTGTCGGGCGGTCAGCAGCAGCGGGTGGCGATAGCCAGGGCGCTGGTCTCCCGGCCGGAGGTGCTGTTCGCCGACGAGCCGACCGGCGCGCTGGACCGGGCCACCGGGCAGGAGGTCCTCGGCCTGCTGCGTTCGGGCGTCGACACCGACGGACGGACCTGCGTGATGGTCACCCACGACCCGGTCGCCGCCGGGTACGCGGACCGGGTGCTGCTGCTGGCCGACGGCCTGCTGGTGGACGAGCTGACCGCGCCGACGGCCGCGCAGGTCGCCGAGCGGCTGAGCCGGTTGGGCGGGTGAGCACGATGAGCAGTCCCGTACTGAGCCTCTCGGCGGGGCAGATCCGCCGCCGCCCGGCCTCCTTCGCCGGGCTGGGGACGGCGCTGTTCCTGGCGGTGGCGGCGGTGACGCTGTTCGGGTCGCTGGTCGCCGCACAGGTCACGGCACCGGCCGCGGTGGCGCGCACGGCGGTGTCCGGGCCCGGCCTGGTGCTGATCGCCGGGGCCTTCGGCGAGATCGCCGTCCTGGTCGCGCTGTTCGTCGTGGTCAACGCCCTCGGCTTCACCCTGCGCCAGCAGCACCGCGACCTGGCGCTGCTGCGCACCGTCGCGGCGACACCCCGTCAGGTCCGGCGGGTGGTGCGCGCGCAGGTGGTGGCGACCACCCTGCTGGTGTCCGGGCCGGGCGGCCTGGTGGGCTTCCTCGCCGCCCGGGCCTTCCTCGCCGCACTCCAGCGGCGCGGCATGGCCGCACCCGGGCTGCGCATAGCCGGGGCGCCGGTGCCGGCGCTGATCGGGCTCGCGGTGGCGCTGCTGGTGGGCCTGGCGGCCAGTGCCGTGGCGGCCCGCCGGATCACCCGGCCCGCCCCGGCCGCCGCACTGACCGAGGGCGCGGGCGGGCCACGGCGGACGCCCGTGCCGCGGGTGCTCGCCGGGCTGGCGGTGCTCGCGGGTGGTGGGCTGCTGCTGCGACTGGCGGCGAGCCGGCCGGCCGGAGAGCTGGACAAGGCGGGGCAGGCCGCGCTGCTCGGCTCGCTGGTGCTGCTGGTCGCGGTCGGACTACTGGGGCCGGTGGCGGCGCGGGTCCTGGCAGCGGTGCTCGGCGCCCCGGCGCGGGTGCTCGCGCCCCGGGCGGGCTGGCTGGCGGACGCCAACCTGCGCGGCTACGCGGCCCGGCTCTCCTCGGCGGTGGTGCCGGTCGCGCTGCTCGTCGGGCTCTCCGGCACCCTGCTGGTCCTGACCGGCACCGCCGAGCACGTCGTCCGGGCGACGGGCGCCGCGACCAGCGTCACCAAGCAGAGCGACATCTGGCTGCGCGAGGCGGAGCTCGGGATGCTGGTCTGCTTCGCGGCGGTCTCCACGGTCAACACCCTGGTGGCGCTGACCGCTGACCGGCGCCGCGAGTTCGCGCTGCTGCGCCTGGTCGGGGCGACGCGGCGGCAGCTGCTGCGGATGCTCGGAGTGGAGGCGGTCCTGACCACGGCGATCGGTGTGCTGCTGGGTGCGGCGGTGGCGGCCGCGGCCTCGGGCGCGTTCAGCCTGGCGGTGACGGGCTCGGTGGTGCCGGTGGTGCCGGGCGCGGCGTGCGCCTGGGTGGTGCTGGGGGCGGTGGTGCTCACGGTGCCGGGGATCGTGGGCACGGGGCTGTGGGCGGTCGGCGGTTCGGCGGTGGAGACGACGGGCGGGGAACGGGGGTGAGGCGGAGGAGGCGGAGGAGGCGGAGGAGGCGGAGGCCGGCGTCCACGGCGGGTGGGCGCGGGGTCGGTGCCATGGCTGTCCGAGGGGCCGTGCGGACGGAAGGGCAGGTGGATGCGGTGGTCCGGGCGGGTCCTGGTGGATGCTGGGGGCCGGTCGGCGGCTGAATGCCGGTCGGTGAGTGCTGGTCAGTGATTGTCGGTGGGTGTCGGTGGGCGAGTGGTGAGGTGGACGGTGGCTGAGCGGCGGCGGTACCGGTCGGTGCGCGGTGGTGAACTGGCCTTCGCGGTGCTCGGGTTGCCGCTCGGGGTGCTCGGAGGCGTGTACGCCGTCGCCGTCCTCTACGCGGGGGCCTTGCTCTCGCTCACCGTGCTGGGCCTGCCGTTCGTGGCGGCCGCGCTGCTCGGGGCGAGGAGGCTCGGCGGGTTGCACCGGTGGCTGGTCGGGCGGCTGCTCGGGGAGGAGGTGCCCGCACCGCGGCCACGGGCGCGCCCGGCCGGAGTGATAGCGCGCGGCCGGGTGGTGCTGACCGATCCGGTGGCCTGGCGGGCGCTGCTCTACCTCTTCCTGCGGCTGCCGCTGGGCGTGCTCGGCTTCCTGGCCGTGGTCGGGCTCCCGCTCGGAAGCGTCTGGCTGGTGGGCTTCCCGCTCTGGGTGCGGATGATGGAGCCGGGCCCGAGGTCGATCGGCCTGCTGGACCTGGGCGCGATCCCGATCGGCCTCGCGGTGCTGGTCGCCGTACCAGCGGCGGTGCAGGCGCTCGGAGGGGCGAACCGCACGCTGGCCCGTACGCTGCTCGGGCCGGTGCGCTCGGACCAGCGGGTGCGTCAGCTGGAGAAGGCCCGGTCCATCCTGCTGGCCGAGGGCACCGACCGACTGCGGCGCCTGGAACGCGACCTGCACGACGGCACCCAGGCGCAGCTGGTCGCGCTCGCCATCACGCTGTCGCTGGCCGACGACGTGCTGGGGGCGGGCGCGCCGCCGGTGGGCCTTCCGCCGGTGGGCCTTCCGGCCGAGGGTGGCTCGGACGGGCTCGACCTCGGGCGGCTGCGGACCCTGGTGGACCGGGCCCGTGGGCAGGCCGAGGACACCATCACCGGTCTGCGCCGGCTGACCAGGGGCATCCACCCGGTGGCGCTGGAGGGCGGGTTGGCCGAGGCGCTGCCGGGGCTGACCGCCACCTCGCCGGTGCCGGTCGACGTTCGGCTGGACCTTCGGGAGCGTCCGGAGGAGGTGATCGAGCGGGCCGTCTACTTCTGTGCGGCCGAACTGCTGACCAACGTGGCCAAGCACAGTGGCGCGCGGTCGGTGGAGCTGAGCGTGAGCGCCGCCGAGGGGAGGGTCCGGCTGACCGTGCGCGACGACGGGCACGGCGGCGCCGTGATCGGTGCGGGTACCGGGCTCACCGGCCTGGCCGAGCGGCTCGCGGTGCTGGACGGGACGCTGCGGGTGGACAGTCCGCCCGGCGGGCCGACGGCGGTCAGCGCCGAACTGCCCGGCCGGCTCTGACGGGCGGCCACGGCCCGGGCGGTCGGGGTCGCCGTCCCGGGAGGTGCTACCTCAGGAGGCGCCGCTCTCCGCGAGGTAGGCGAGCACGGCCTTGACCCGCCGGTTGTCGGCCTCGGTCGCGGGCAGGTCGAACTTGCCGAACACGGCGGCCACGTGCTTCTCCACCGCCCGCTCCGAGACCACCAGCAGCGTGGCGATCGAGCGGTTGGAGTGCCCCTGCGCCATCAGCTCCAGCACCTCCCGCTCGCGCGGGGTGAGCGCGTCCACCCGGCTGCGCCGTCCGCCGTGCAGCAGACCGTTGACGATCTCCGGGTCGAGGGCCGTGCCGCCTGCGGCGACCCGGTGCAGCGCGTCGACGAACTCGGAGGTGCGGGCCACCCGCTCCTTGAGGAGGTAGCCGATGCCGGAGGCGCCGTCGGCCAGCAGCCGGGCCGCCCAGGCGGTCTCGACGTGCTGGGAGAAGACCAGGATGCCCACCTCGGGCAGGGTGGCCCGGATCTCCACGGCTGCTCGGATGCCCTCGTCGGTGTGGGTGGGCGGCATCCGGATGTCCACCACGGCCACGTCGGGCCGGTGCCCGGTGACGGCGGCGATCAGCTCGGGTGCCGTCCCGGCGGTGGCGACCACCGCGCACCCCCGGGCGGTGAGGAGTTCGACCATGCCGTCCCGGAGGATCACCGAGTCCTCGGCGAGGACGACGCGGAGCTGCTTGTCGATCATGCCGTCATTATCCGGGCCCGCCGCCGGGCCGGGGCACGGGTGGTGGAGGGCCCGGTCCGCTCTCAGGAAATCTTCAGTTCAGACTGGACAGTCCAGACTGATGAAATTACCGTGGAACCGTGACCGAGAAGCGAACCGCCCGTACCGCCCCGGCCGACCCCGCCGGGCCCGCCGGGTCCGCCGAAACCGTGGTTCCCGACAGCGCGGCGCTGGCCGCCCGTGAACTGCGCGCCGTCTTCAGCCGGCTGCGCCGCACCCTCCGGGAGGCGAGCGGCACCAGCGACCTGACGCCCTCCCAGACCGCCGTGCTCAGCCGGCTGATCAACGACGGTCCGGCCTCGGCCAGCGCGCTGGCCGCCGCCGAGCGGGTCCGTCCGCAGTCGATGGCCGCCACCCTCGCCGCGCTGGAACAGCACGGACTGCTCGGGCGCCGCCCCGACCCCGAGGACGGCCGCCGTCAGGTGGTCAGCCTCACCGAGGTCGGCCTGGCCCGGGTCGCGGACAGCCGCCAGGCCCGTGAGGAGTGGCTGACCCGGGCCATGGCGGAGCACTACACCGAGGCCGAGCGCGCCACCGTGCTGGAGGCGCTGGCCCTGATAGACCGGCTGAACCGGTGATGACCGGCCCGGCCGCCCTGCTCGCCCGACTCCGGCCGCGCCGCCGGCAGCCCGCTCCGGACGACGGGTTCAACCGCCGGCTGATCGCGCCGATGGTGCTCGGCTCGGTGCTCAACCCGATCAACTCGTCGATGATCGCGGTGGCCCTGGTGCCTGTCGGCGCCGCCTTCGGCGCGCCGCCCGCCGAGACCGCCTGGCTGGTCACCGGGCTCTACCTGGCCACCGCCATCGGCCAGCCGGTGATCGGGCGGCTGGTGGACACCCACGGCCCGCGCCGGCTCTACCTCGCCGGGACGGCCCTGGTCGGCCTCGCCGGACTGCTCGGTGCGCTCGCCCCGTCGCTCGGGCTGCTGATCACCGCCCGGGTGCTGCTCGGACTGGGCACCTCCGCGGCCTACCCCGCCGCGATGCACCTGACCCGCAGCGAGGCCGAGCGGACCGGGCGGTCCAGCCCCACCGGGGTGCTGACGGTATTGGTCGTCGCCAACCAGACCGTCGCGGTGGTCGGCCCCACCCTCGGTGGTCTGCTGATTGGCGCGGGCGGCTGGCGGACGGTCTTCGCCGTCAACGTCCCACTGTCACTGGCCTGCCTGGCACTCGGTGCGGCCCGGCTGCCCGTCACCGCCCGCCGCCCGGACCCTGCCGACGGCGGGGAGCGCCCCGGGCGTCCGGAACGCCTCGATCATCTCGGAATCGCGCTGTTCGCGGTCCTCCTGCTCGCCCTGATGCTGTTCCTGATGAAGCCCGGCCCTGCTCGCTGGTACCTGCCGGTGCTCGCCCTCCTGGCAGCCGTCGCCTTCGCCCTCCGCGAGCGGCGGGCCCGTGCCCCCTTCATCGACCTGCGGGCGCTCGCCGGCAACCGCCCGCTGATCGCCACCTACCTGCGCCAGGTGCTCGGCTACACCGCCATCTACGCCTTCCTCTACGGCTACACCCAGTGGCTGGAGGAGGGGCGCGGCCTGTCCGCCGCCACCGCCGGACTGGTGCTGCTGCCGCTCTCGCTGACCGCGCTCGCGGCCGCCGGGGCCAGCGGCCGCAGCCCGGGCGTCCGCGGCAAACTGCTGGTCGGCTCCGCCTGCCAGATCGCGGCCTGCGCCGCCCTGCTGCTGGTCCACGCGCACAGCCCGGGCGCCCTGCTGATCGGAGTCGGCGTGTTGGCGGGTGTCTCACAGGGGCTGATCGGGCTCGGCACCCAGACCGCCCTCTACCACCAGGCGGACCCCGCCGCCATCGCCTCGGCGGCCGGGCTGCTGCGCACCTTCATGTACCTCGGCGCCATGGCGGCCTCCGCCGCGAACGCCGCCTTCTTCCCGCACGGCGCCACCACGGCCGGGCTGCACCACCTCGCCTTGTTCATGCTCGGCGGCGCGGCCCTGCTCTTCCTCCTCACCGTGCCCGACCGTTCGCTGGGGCGACTGGGAACGCCTCCGCGGCAGCAGAAGTGACGGCCGATCCGTTCGCCTGGACGTACTGACCGCGACGGTGGGTGACGGGGTTCAGTGAGGGCCTTTCCGGCTCGGTGCGGACTGTGACACCCGCACCGGCACCCGGAAGGCCCTCACGCCACACCGTGACCACCGCTGACCTTCACCGGACGCTGCCGCCTTGCCGACCTCCCACGCCCGGACCGCGCCACCGGCCACCCGGTGCGGCGCTACGAACGCGCCGCACCGGGTGAGACGGTCGGGTTGCACCAGCTCGCGCTGGTCATGGTCGGCGGTGCGGCCCTGGTCTTCCTTCTCGCTGTTCCCGACTGATCGTCCGTGCGGCTTGGAACGCTGGTGCAGTAGTAAGAGGTGACGATCGATCAACTCTCGTCGGGCAGGTTTCCGCGCCAGGCGCGGATGCCCGGGGAGAGTTCGACCACCTCGGCCGGGTAGGCGCTGCGGACGAGGTGGAGCAGGGTGCGTTGCTCGGCCAGCCAGTTCGGTGCGGGGGAGAGTACGACCCGGAGGGTGACGCCGGATTCCTCCGCGTCGGAGACGGTCACCCAGAGGCCGCCGGGGCGGCCGGGTTCGATGCGTAGCTCCGGTCCGTGTTCCTCGTCCAGCCAGCGGACCGCGGAGCCGCGGCCGAGTCGGTCCAGGGCGGTTTCCCACTGCCTGAGGTGGCGGTCGGTCACCAGGGTGACGAACTGCCCGCGTACCGAGTCCGCGGTGACGGTGATCTCGCAGTCCAGCCAGTCGTGTCCGAGCAGTGAGCCCGGCGCGTGCCGTCCGAGGACGCGTACGCGGACGTTCCGGCCGCCGGTCCGTCCGTCGCAGCCGGGGGCGTCGTCGGTGCCGGGGCGGTCGGCGAGTCTTATCAACTCGTTCTGCTGCGAAGGGACTTCACTCACGGCGGACTCCT
This sequence comes from Kitasatospora sp. NPDC001119, assembly GCF_053598475.1. NCBI lineage: Bacteria > Bacillati > Actinomycetota > Actinomycetes > Kitasatosporales > Streptomycetaceae > Kitasatospora > Kitasatospora sp. NPDC001119. Next base: position 24,756 of record NZ_JBSFKI010000008.1, on the reverse strand, counting down.
GTTGGCAGCGGGATCCAGGGGGTGACATCCTCGCGCAGGTGTTCGCCCCGGTGCCAGTCCGGGAGCGGGGCGTTCCGGCCGGGGCCGGCCCGTGGTGGGCCCCCGGGAATCGGCTGGTGCCCGTGGCCGCAGCCCCCGCGGGCGTCGTCGGCACGCGGACGGCCCGCCGGACCGGGAGGGTCGGGCGGGCCGTTCGGGTGCTGCGAAGGGTGTCGCGGAGGATGGTGCGGCCGGTGCGGCGGCGGTCGTCGGGTCAGCGGTGGTCCGGGTGGCCGGTGAGCACGGTGGTGAAGATCGGTTCGCCGTGCTGGTGGCCGGTCACGGTGGTGGTGAGGGCGTCCGGGTCCCCGCCGGGGGTGTGCTGGGCGGTGATCGTGGTGGGCGCGTCGTGCTCGGCGTACCGGTGGAAGGTGGTGGCCGCGGCGGTCGGTGTGACGGTGGCCGGGCTGCTCAGCGCGTTGGCCGCCTGCCGGGCCGCCTCCAGCAGCACCATGCCCGGGATGTGGTCGTTGGCGTGGTCGAAGAGGATCGGGTGCCAGAAGTCGGGGGTGAGGTGCCAGGTGCCGGGGGCGTCCGCCGGGGCCAGCAGGACGTCGCACGGGCGGAGCCGGCCGACCCGGGCCGGCGGGAGCGGCTCGGCGGTCACGATCGGCGCCGCCGGGAGCTCGGCGGAGTGGCGGCCCCGGCGCAGCCGCTGGTAGGTGGAGTCCGGAACGGTGGTGAAGCGGGCGTAGCCGGTGGCGGCCAGCTGGGCGCCCCGTCGGACGACGGTCTCCAGCGTGAAGTCGACGGTGGTGCCGGAGCGGCGCGGCTGGGCGAGGAGCTGGACCTCCAGGGTGAGGTCGGTCGGCGCCGCACCGATCAGCAACTGCCGCGACCGGGTGGTGTAGTCGAGGTTCCACATCATGAACTTGTGGTCGAGCGGTACGCCGAACCGGGTGTGGGCGAGGTAGAGCCCGGCTTGGCGGATCGTTTCAGCAGCTTGGATCGGGTCGTGCCGGGTGCCGTCCGGGGTGCTGAAGAAGGTGTGCGCCCGCGGCCACTGCGCGGTGACGGCGAAGGTGGTGTCCGTGAGCTGTTCGCTGCCGGTGAGGAAGACCTCGGCGTGGCAGGCCCGGTGGACGTACTCCTTGGCGACGGTGCTGGTCAGGCGAGGCGCCGGGGCTGCTGCGGCCGGGCCGGGGATCGTTCCGGAGTCCGTGCCGGTGGTGAGGACGGATGCGGGCGTACGGAAGGCAAGCAGAGTCATGGGGAGCGCTCCGAAAGGCCGTGACGGGCGGGGTGGGCTGCTCAGGGCTCGTAAGATACGTACCTACCGGTTTGGTTTTCAAGGAGCCAGAACAAAGGTTCGTCGGCGGCCGAGCGTGGTCGGACGGGCACGGTGGGTGGGTGTCGATCACTGCCCGGAGATCGGCTCCGGCGGGTGAACCTCCTTGACCTGTGGGGATATCGACGCATGGGCTTGACAGGTTCATGGCCATTATGTGGTCGTTCGTTGCCATCCCGGCCACAAGTGAGAGCTGGTGTTCCGGTTAAGGGGGCTGGCGGTGAGATGTCGGCCATCTGTTCGTCTCATACCGTCTACGCGGTTTTAGTCCGCTCGAGAACGGCCCTATGTGACCTGGGACGCAGGGATCCCCGCCGACCTCGGCGGGTAAGATACGGGGTGTTTGGTTTTGTTTGCCGAGCGTTTCGGGTGGGGTGGTTGCGGTGGTGCGACAGGAACGGGCGGTCCGGACGCGTCGGCTGATCCTGGAGGCGGCGGCGTCGGTCTTCGACGAGTACGGGTACGAGGGGGCGACGATCGGTGCGGTCGTGGCTCGCGCCGGAGTGACCCGGGGCGCGGTGTACTTCCACTTCGCCTCCAAGCGGGAGCTCGCCCAGGGGGTCGTCGAGGAGCAGTTCGGCCGGGACGAGATTCCCGAACGGCACTGCAAGCTCCAGGAGTTCGTGGACCTCGGGATGGTGGTCGCCCATCTCATGCCGCGCGACCCGGTGTTGAGCGCCGGCGCGCGGCTCTCCCTCGGCCAGGACGTGTTCGGCGACTTCAGCGGCGGCGCGGCGCCCGGCTGGATCCAGCGGGCCGAGACCGTGCTGGAGACGGCCGGCCGGCGCGGCGAACTGCTGCCCCAGGTGGTGCCCGCCGAGACGGCGTGGCTGGTCACCGGGGCCTGGACGGGCGTGCAGATACAGTCCCAGAAGATGTCCGGCCGGTCGGACCTGGAGCGCCGGGTCGCCTCGCTGTACCAGCATGTGATGCCCAGCATCGCGGTGCCCGGGGTGCTGGCCACGCTCGACCTCGCGGCGGACCGGGGCGGCCGGGTGGTCGCGGAGCTGGCGGCGGCCCGGGCGGCCGAGGCGGAGGCCGGGGCGGCTGCGGGCGGGGCCGGTCCGGCCTGAGCCGGGGTGATCCGGGCGGGTTCCGGGCGGGTCCGAGTGGTCCGCGGGGGTCTCGGGCGAAGCCGTTCGAGGCCGGACCGGCGGTCCGGTGTCCTACTCCCACGGGCTTGCTCCGCCCAGAAACAAACAGCGCGTTCGGTTTTGTATTGACAAACCGTCTGTCCTGTTTTTGGATAGGTGTCGGGTGCTCGACCGACCTTCCAGCGGACCTGCGCGGACGGTGAGCAGCGGAGCGCCCGCCCGACCGGCGGCCGTCGGGGCCGCCGATCCGTCTGGATGTGGGGTGGTCGTCGTGGAGATCCGCGTGCTGGGGGTCTTGGGGGTCCGACTGTGCGGGGTTTCGGTGGTGCCCTCGGCGCCGAAGCCTCGACAGGTGCTCGCCCTGCTGGCGTTACGGGCCGACCAGGTCGTCCCGGCGAGCGTCCTCGCCGAGGAGCTGTGGTCCGGCCGTCCGCCGCGCAGCGCCCGCACCACCGTGCAGACCTATGTGCTCCAACTGCGCGACCTCATCGACCGGGCGCTCGCCCAGGGGGACGGCGGCCCGGGAGCCTCCTGCGCGAAGGACGTCCTGGTCACCTCGGCCGGCGGCTACATGCTGAACAGCGGTGGCGGGCTGGTCGACCTCCAGGAGTTCGACCGCCTCGCCGGGCACGGCTACCGCGCCATGGACGGCGGCGACTTCCCGCTCGCCGCCCGCCAGTTGGGCGAGGCGCTCGCGCTGTGGCGCGGCCCGGCCTTCGCGGACGTCCCGGTCGGCGGCCAACTCGCCGTCGAGGTCAGGCGGTTGGAGGAGACCCGGCTCTGCGCGCTGGACCAGCGGATCGAGGCCGACCTGCGCCTCGGCCGGCACCGCGTACTGCTCGCCGAACTCACCGTCCTGGTCGACCGCTACCGCACCCACGAGAGCCTGCACGGCCAGTACATGATCGCGCTGCACCGCTCCGGCCGCCGGGGCGAGGCGTTGGAGGCCTACCAGCGCCTGCGGAACACCCTGGTACGGGAGTTGGGCATGGAGCCGTCCGCGACACTGCGGCGACTCCAGCGCTCCATCCTGCTCGCCAGCCCGGAACGCCCGGACCAGGAGCAGCCGGGCGCGCTCGCCGAGGGAGCAGTCGCCCGAACCGCCCGCCTCACCCGGGTCGGCTGAGCCCGGCCCGCGACGTCGCCGCCCGACCGCTCCCGACCACACCGGGCGGCGACGGGCAGCGACGGGCAGTGACGGGCGGCGCGGGGTGGCGGTGGAACCGGTGGCCGGCCGGCGGGCGGCGTCGGTCAGTCGGTGAGCACGCCGGTGTTCTGGCAGGCGTGCAGCAGCCACCGCCCGTCGTCCTGCCTGGTCATGACGTACAGCGGTGCACCCTCCGAGCCGCCGTCCGCGTCGCCGCTCGCCGAGTGGTAGACCTGGCGGACCTTGACGGCGGCCACGTCGGGGCGGAGGAACTGGATGTGCACCGGCTCGTACGTGACCCGGCCGTCCCAGGTCGCGGCGGGCAGGACGGCTCGGGTGAACTCGGCGATCGCGTCCAGGCCGAGGAGGACCTTGCCGTGCGCGGTGGTCCAGAGCGCCTCGGGGTGGAAGAGGGCGAGGAAGGCGTCCGGGTCCTTGGCGCGTTGGGCGCGCTCGACGGCGGCCACGACCTGCTCGATGGCCGCGATCTCCGCGAGCTCGGTGTCGGAGGGAGCGGCATCGGACAGGGCGGCGTCGGAGGGGGCGCTGCCAGAAAGGGCGGTGTCGGCGGGCGCGGGCGTTGCGGATTCGGTGTTCATGAGGATCACTCTGGGACCTCAAGTTCCCTTGAGGTCAAGCCCGTCGGGGCACCTCCGGGCGCAGCGCCAGGTAGGTGTCGAGGCGGGCCGAGGCGGTGAGCATCGCGAGCCCCCGGGTGGTGAGGCGCTGTTGCCAGCCGTCGAGGGCGGCGGCCAGTTCGCCGGTGCCGCCCGCCGTGCGGATCTGCCGCAGCACGGTGGCGATGCGGTCCAGCAGGTAGCCGCCCCGGCGGAGCAGGTGGGCGAGCTCGGCGTCGCGGACGTCGGCCGGGAGGTAGCGGCGGTGGCCGGTGGCGCGGTCCCGGGCGGGGGTCAGGATGCCGGCGGCCTCCCAGGTCCGCAGGGTCGCGGGGGTGACGCCGAGCCGGTGCGCGACCTCGCCGACGGAGCGGGGGCCGGGCAGCGCGGGAAGGGCGGGGCCGGGCGTGGCGCCGTCGGTCAGGTGGCCGACGGCCGCGCGGACGGCGGCGAGGGTCTCCCGGTCGCGCAGCAACTGGGCGTGGCCCCGGTCGAGTTCGGCGAGGGCGTCGCCGAGCCGGTCGGCGTGGACGGCGGTCATGACCGAGCCGGCGGTCGCGTGCCCGTACGCCGGGACGAGGGCGAGGTAGGCGCGCAGGGCGGCCGCGTGCGGCTCGGTGTAGATCCGGTACCCGGTGGGTGTGCGGTCGGCGGGCGGGAGGTAGCCGTCGCGTTCGTAGTTGCGGATGGCCTGGGTCGAGATGCCGTGCTCGCGAGCGAGGTCGGCGGGTCGCATGGTCGTCTCCGTTCGGGGTCGGGCGGGCGTTCGGAGTCGGCCGATGGTTCAGGGCCGTTTGAGGCTTTCGGCCACAGTTGGGCAATGCCTGGGCGGCGCTGGAGGGAAAAGTTTCAACCGTTCTTTCAAGGATACGCTTGAGGTTCATGAACCAGGACATCAACGATTTCGTCCCCCCGGCGTGCGAGCTTCTGGGCCTCGGTGAGCCGACGCACCAGGAGCCGGCGTTCGGGCGGGTCCGCAACGAACTGTTCGCCCGGCTGGTCGACCGGGGTTTCCGGTCGATCGCCCTGGAGACCGACCGGGTGGCCGCGTTCGCCGTGGACGCCTACGTCCGGGAGGGTGTCGGCACCCTCGACTCGGCGCTGGAGGAGGGCTTCACCCACGGCTTCGGGGAGCTCGAGCCAAATCGCCGACTCGTCGCCTGGATACGGGAGTTCAACCGGGACCGGGCGTCCGGTGCGCAGCTGTCCTTCCATGGCTTCGACATCCCGACCGAGAACACCAGCGCCCCCAGCCCGCGCCGCTACCTCGAACACGCCCGCGACTACCTGGGGCTCGACCTCGACCTCGCCGGGGTGGCGGGCGAGGACGAGCGCTGGAGCCGCACGGAGGCGGTGACGGATCCGGCCCGGTCGCCGGGTGACAGTGCCGAGGCCGTGCGGCTGCGCTGCCTCGCCGACGACCTCCTCCTCCAACTCCACATGCGGGCACCGGCATTGATCGCCAAGACCTCGTCCGCCGAGTGGTACGCGGCCCGCACCCGGCTGACCGCCGGGATCGGACTGCTGCGCTACCACGCGCAGTCGGCGGTCCGGGGCCTCGATCAGAGCGCCCGGATCAGCGCCCTGTCCGGCGTGCGGGACGCGCTGATGGCGCAGAACCTCCTCGACATCCGCGCGATCGAGGCCGAGCGCGGACCGACCCTGGTCTTCTCCCACAACCTGCACCTGCGGCGGAACCCGAGCGCCTGGTCGTCGGGCGAGCTGGACTGCCGCTGGATCGGCGCGGGCCACATCGTGGGCACGCTGCTGGGCGACCGGTACGCCTTCGTCGCCGGGAGCCTGGGGCGCAGCGAGGCGATCGGGCTGGCCGAGCCGGCGCCGGGGACGTACGAGGCCCACCTACAGGGGCGGGGCGCGGCCTGGGAGTTGACGGACACGGCGCTGCCGGCCGGGGTCCGGACGCGCACCGACACCGTCCCGCGGCAGGGCTACTTCCCGCTCGACCGGGAGGTGCTCGACGGCGCGGCCGCGCTGCTGCACATCGCCGACGGCGCGGCGGTACCGGCCGGAGCCTGAACGGGGGCCGGAGCCTGAGCGGCGGCCGGCCCCGGGTAGGCCCGCCGCAGGTGGGCCACCAGGGCGGCGGTCGGCGGTGAGGCGGGCTGCCCGGTCGGCCAGGTGAGCGCGATCCGGACCCGGGGGACGGGTCCGGTGAGCGGGCGCACCCGCAGACCGGGCAGCGGGCCCGGGTCCGGCAGGACGGCGACGCCCAGCCCGTGTGCGGCGAGTTCGGCCAGCTGCGGTGGCGCGGCCGCCTCGACGCCGACCGCCGGATCGACACCGGCCTCGGCCAGGGCGCACTCCAGCGCGGTGCGCAGACCGGTGCCGCGCGGGGTGCTGACCAGGGCGTGCCCGGCCAGCTCGGCGACCGGGAGCGCGCTCCCGCCCGCACCGGGGACACCGGCGCCAGAGTCAGAGCCAGAGCCCGGACTATCGGCGGAACCCGGGCCCGTACCCGCCGCGAGCGGGTGCTCCGACGCGCAGGCCGCGACCAGCGGGACCTCCAGCACGGTGTGCAGCGCGAGCCCGGTCAGCGCCGACCAGCCGTCGTCGCCCTCCCGCCCGCTCGCCGGGGCGGGCAGGCCGACGACGGCGAGGTCCAGCCGGCCGTCGCGCAGGGCGTCGAGCATCCGCGCGGTGGTGTCCTCGGTGAGCGAGAAGTCGATGCCGGGGTGCTCCTGGCGGAACGCCGCGAGCGTGGTGGCGAGTCCGGGGAAGGTCCCCAGCTCGGCCGGCGGGGTCAGGGCCGCCCCGGCGACCATGCCCAGGCGCACGTGCCCGCGCCGCAGCCCGCCGAACTCCTGGGCCGTGCGGCGGGCCGCGGCCGCGGCGGCCAGCGCCGCCCGGGCGTGCGGCAGTACCGCCTCGCCGACCGGGGTGAGCCGCACGGTGCGCCCCGAGCGGTCGAACAGCGGGTGGCCCAGCTCCCGTTCCAGCTGCCGGATCTGGGAGCTCACCCCGGGCTGGCTCAGGTGCAGCAGCTGCGCGGCCCGGGTGAAGCTGCCGTGCTGGGCGACGGTGACGAAGTACTGGAGCTGCCGCAGTTCCATAACTCCTGATCATAGGTGCCAGAACTTCCCGGTCTTGGACGGGCGTACGGTTCCGGCCGCAGGCTGGACGCATGGAAACCGTGCCGCAGGACCAGGACGCCGGGCAGATCCGGTGGATCCGTGCGCAGATCGCGGCCGAGCGCCGCGAACTCGCCGCCGTGTTCGCCGCCTTCACCCGGGAGCAGTGGAACTCGCCCTCGCTGTGCGCGGGTTGGCGGGTCCGCGAGGTGGCCGCGCACCTGAGCACCGGCTTCCGGCACTCGACGGTGCGCACGCTCCTCGAACTCGCCCGCTCCGGCGGCAACGTCCACCGGATGGCCGACCGGATCGCCCGCCGTGACGCCGCCGCCCTGAGCGAGCGCGAACTCGTCGCCGCCATGGCCGATCACGCCGACCACCCCTGGCGCCCGCCGGTCGGCGGCCGGATCGCGGCGCTCGCCCACGACGCCGTCCACGGTCTCGACATCACCGTGGCGCTCGGGCTGCCGGCCCGGCTGCCGGTGACGCGTACGACCGCCCTGTTGGCCGGTGTCTCACCCCGCACCCTGCGGTTCTTCGGGGCGCGGGTGGACGGGGTCCGGCTGGAGGCGACGGACGCGGAGTGGTCCTACGGGCACGGTCGGCTCGCCGTGGAGGGGCGGGCGGAGCACCTGCTGCTGGTGGCGTACGGGCGCCGGGTGCCGGAGGGGCTGCTGGCCGGGTCCGGCGCGGGACGGTTCACGGCGGGCGGTGCGTAGCGGGCACCTGAGCGGTGCGTAGCGGGCACGTGAGCGGTGCCCCATCGGCGGGAGGTGTTTCTCGGCCACCGGCGAGGGCGGCCGTCATGCGGGCCTCCGGGGCCCGTGGCTACGATCGGAAGGAGTACTTCCGGATGGTGGCGAGACGGAAGCCAGGTCGCCGATGGCCCCGAGGTCCGTGCAGTGGCCGCCGTACGTGCGGGTCGCGCCGTGGTTGCTGACCGTCGGCGGGCTGGTGTGGAACGCGCTGGACCCGACTGACTACTGGGGCGATCCGATGCTGGCGGCGGCCGCCGTGCTGGCGGGGGCGCTGCTGGTGCTGGGGGACACCGTCGCGGTGGGGGCGGCCAACGCGCTGGGCATCCTGGTGCTGTCGGCCCGGGACGGGTCGCTCGGGACCCGGGCCGGCTTCCTGGAGCTGGGGAACACGGTGTTCGCGGCGCTGCTCGGGATCGCGGTGAACCGGGTGGTGGCCCGGCACGGGCGGCGGTTGGAGCGGGTGCGTTCGGTGGCCGAGGCGGCGCAGCGGGCGGTGCTGCCGGAGCCGCCCGCGCGGGTGGGGCGGCTGTCGGTCGCGGCCTGTTACCGGGCCGCCCAGGACGAGGCGCTGATCGGCGGGGACGCGTACGCGCTGCAGGTCACCCCGTACGGCGTGCGCGGGCTGATCGCCGATGTGCGGGGCAAGGGGCTGCACGCGGTCGGCGCCGTGTCGGTGCTGCTGGGCGCCTTCCGGGAGGGCTCGCACCGGCTGCCGGACCTGGTCGCGCTCGCGGACGCCCTGGAGGAATCGCTGCTGCGGGAGAGCGAGCGGATGAGCGAGGAGCTGCGCTTGGAGGGGTTCATCACCGCGCTGCTGGTGGAGTTCCCGCCGGGGGAGGAGAGCGTGCGCACGCTCGACTGCGGGCACCCCGGCCCGTACCTGCTGGGCCCCTACCCGCCGGGCGGGGCCGCGCCCCGGGTGCGCCGGCTGGACGCGGCGGACCCGGGGCTGCCGCTGGGGATGGGCGGGCTGGGCGTGGCGCGTCCGCTGCCGGAGGGGCGGCCGTTCCCGGCCGGGTGCACGCTGCTGCTGGTGACCGACGGGGTCACCGAGGCCCGGGACGCGGCGGGGGAGTTCTACGACCCGGTGCTCGGCCTGGCCCCGCTGGGGCCGTTCACCGGGCCGGGGGAGGTGCTGAACGCGCTGGTGGCGGACGTCGAGCGGTGGACGGGCGGGCCCCGGGACGACGACATGGCGGTGCTGGCGATCACCCGCCGTGCGGAGCCGGGGGCGGACAGTCGGCGCTGAGGGTCGAGGGCGGCGGCCGGTGGACCGGTTCGCGCCGGGGGCGGCTCGTATCCGCCCTGTGATCCCCTTCTACGGCTCGCTTCGGTCACGCCGGTATCACGATGAGGTGACGGTAGGGCTGCACTCCATGGAATCCGGCCAAGTTGAGCGCCTCCGTCCGGTGGCCGGAAAGGTCCCGTCCGAATAGCGGACGTCGAAATGGACCGGCGGGCCCCGGGGTGATCAAGGTGCCCGTCGGGCCGCGCCGCCTTGGCCGAGGGGCGCCGTCGGCGGCGCGGCCGCGCGGGACGCGTCCATAAGGAGCGCGCAAGGGTCCGGCGGGCGAGTGGCGGGATTCGGCCGACCTGCGGTCCGTCCGGAAACGGACCCGGTGCTTGCCCGGTGTCGAAGGGGTGACCGAGAGTCGCACCAATGAACGAGAAGCCCAGCTCCCGCCAGGCCCGTCTGCTCGGCCACCGCGATTTCCGGCTCCTGCTGACCGGAGCCGCGGCGGCCCAGACGGGCACTCAGGTCACCCTGGTGGCCCTTCCCTTGGTGGCGGTGATGGTGCTCGACGCCACGCCGTTCGAAGTCGGCCTGCTGACCGCCGCCGAGACCGCCGCCTTCCTGCTCATCGGCCTCCCTGCGGGCGCCTGGCTGGACCGGATGCGCAAGCTGCCGGTGCTGATCAGGGCCGACGTGGTGCGCTGCCTGGCCGTGGGGTCGATCCCGCCGGCCGCCGCGCTCGGCGTGCTGACCATGCCGCAGCTCTACCTCGTGGCACTGGTCACCGGGGTGGCGACGGTGTTCTTCGACGTCGCCCACCAGTCCTTCCTGCCCGCCGTCCTGCCGCGCGAGCAACTGGTCGGCGGCAACGGAGCGTTGGAGACGGTCCGCTCCTCGGCGCAGATCGCCGGGCCGGGCCTCGGCGGCGGGCTGGTCCAACTGCTCGGGGCGCCGCTCGCCATCGTGGCCGACGCCTGCGGCTACCTCGTCTCCGCGCTGCTGCTCGGCCGGATCAAGGTCGAGGAGCAGCGACCGGAACCCGAGCCGGGGCGCTCGCTGCGCGCCGAGGTCGGGGAGGGCGTCCGGTTCGTGCTCGGCCACCCGCTGCTGCGGGCGATCGCGACCGCCACCGCCACGTCCAACCTGTTCTCCGCCGTGCTGACCGCCGTGCAGACGGTGTTCTGGGTACGGGTGCTCGACCTGTCGCCGGGCGCCATCGGCGTGCTGCTGTCGGTCTCCGCCCTCGGCGGACTGGCCGGCGCGCTGTGCGCCGGGCAGCTCGCCCGGTGGATCGGGCAGGCCCGGCTGATCTGGCTCTCCACGCTGGTGACGGCACCGTTCGCGATGCTGTGGCCGCTGTCCGGCGGCGGCGCGGGCGTGGTGCTGTTCGGCCTGGCCTCCGGGGTGGTGCTGTTCGGCGCGGTCGCCTACAACGTCGCCCAGGTCAGCTTCCGGCAGAGCCTCTGCCCGCCGGAGCTGCTCGGCCGGATGAACGCCACCATGCGCTTCCTGGTGTGGGGCACCTTGCCGATCGGCGCCCTGGTCGGCGGCGTGGTCGCCGACGCGGCCGGGCCGCGCGCCGCGCTCTGGGTCTGCGCCGTCGGCTTCCTGCTGGTGCCGCTGCCGCTGCTGCTCTCCCCGCTGCGGCGGATGCGCGAGCTGCCGGACCCGGACCGTACGGCGGGGCCGGGCGCGGGCGAGGGCGCGGACGTCAGCGAGGAGGAGAGCGCCGTGAGCCCGGGGGTGTCCTGACCCGCCTGCCCGTCTGCCCGCCTGCCCGTAGCAACCGGACCTGAGCAACGCCCCGATCGATCACCTCGACCGATCCCGACCGATCCCCGACCCGAGCCGCGACCGGAAACCGGAGACCGTTCCCGTGCACGCCAGCATCACAGCCGCCTACCTCGCCCGGTACCGCTCCGCCGCCGCCGAATCCCCGGTGGAGCTGCTCCCGCTGACCGGCGCCCAGCGACGGTTCCTGATCACCCGCCGGCTCACGCCGCAGAGCCGCAGCGACATCGTCCCGCTGATGTTCGCCTACCCGCGCGGCACCCTCGACCTGGAGCGGCTGGCCCGCGCCGCCACCGCGGTGGCCGCCCACCACCCGGCGCTGTGCGGAGGCTTCGCCACCGTGCGCGGCACACCCGTGCTGCGCGCCGGCGGCCCCTCCGCCGAGGCCGCCCGGATCCCCGTCGCCCCCGGCGGCACCGCCCGCGCCGCGCTGCGCGAGGCCCTGCTGGATTGGCCCGCCGACGGGCCCGCGCTGCGCCTGCTGGTGGCCGCGGACCCGGACGGGGAGCCGTCCGCGGACCCGTCCGGGGCCGAGGAACTGCTCGTCGTCGCACTGGACCACGCCGCCTGCGACGAGCAGTCGCTCGGGGTGCTCACCGCCGAGCTCAGCACCGCGTACGAGCAGGACGAGACTCCCGCGGCCGGGCCCACCCCCCAGGCGCTGGCCGACTACCGGCAGGCCGTCGAGCTGCAGTTGGACGCCGAGGACGCCGCCGGCGGCCCCGCCGCCCAGGCCTACTGGGGCCGCCGGCTGGGCGGCCTGACCGGGGCGGGCGGCAGCGCGGCCACGTCCACCGGCATGCTCACCGAGCGGCTGCCCGCCGCCGAGGGCGCCGCCCGCGGCGCCGTCTTCCCGGCCCTGCTGGACGCGGTCGGCTCGGCCCTGCACCGGCTGCACCGGACGGAGGGGCCCTCCCGGCCGGAGACCGGGGGAGGGGCGCTCGCGCTCGGCTACCCGTGGGGCGGACGGCCGGCGGGCGCTCCCGCCGCACTCGGCTGCTTCCTCAACACCCTGGTGCACCCGGCGACTCCGGGGCCGGTCGCGGACCTGGACGCGCTCGCGGACGCCTGGTGGGACGACCTGGACCAGGCCGGCACCCCCTTCGACGAGGTGGTCCGCGCCGCCCGCACCGCCGGGGCCCCGTGGTCGGGCGCCCTGGACGGCCTGCTCACCCTGGACGACCTGCACCGCCGCCCGCCGCTGGTGCTCGGCGGCACCCCCGGCCGGGAGACCCCCCTGGACGGGCGCCCGCTCGCCGCGCCGATGGCCGTCTCCGCCTCGCACGGCGACGACCTGCTGATCCGGCTGGCCTGGGACCGCGACCGCTTCCCCGAGGCCGACGCCCACGCGGCCTTCGACGACCTGCTTGCCGTGCTGCGGCACCACCTGCCCGCCCGGCCGAGCCCGGCACCGCAGGCCTGAACCCGCCTGCCCCGCAGGCCCGACACCGCACGTCCGAGACCGTACGTCCGAGACCGTACTTCCGACGCCGCCCGCCCGAGACCGTACGCCCGGAACCACCCGCCCGGGACCGTACGCCCGAGACCGCGGGCGCCGAACTCCCACCCAGGATCCCGAACGGCGGATCCGCCATGCCCGTCCGCGTCCGACACGCCCCCGGACGGGACCCCCGGGCCCCGGGCCGCACCTCACCCCGGTGCGGCCCGGCCACCGGCCGGTACGGGAACACCCCACGCCCGCTTCCGGCCACCGCAGTGCCGACACAGCCCACCACACAAGGGAATCGACGATGTTCGCACTCTCTCCGTCACAGGAGATCGTCTGGCTGCACGAGCAGATGCTGCCGGGCAGCCGCGCCTACAACTTCACCGCCGTCCTCGACCTGTGGGGCGCTCTCGACCGGGACGCGCTGCACACCGGCCTGGCGGCCGTGCTGGCCCACCACCCGGGCCTGCGGCTGGAGTTGGTGCCCAGCCCGGAGGGCCTGCCCGGCCAGCGGGTCGCCGAGGACTGCGAACCGGAGCTGCGCCACAGCGACTTCGCCGCCGAGCAGGACCCGGAGGCCGCCTTCCAGCGGCTGCTCGCCGCCGAGGCCGAGGAGCCGCTGGACACCGGCCGGGCGCCGGTGCTGCGCTGGCACCTGGTCCGGCTCGGCGAGGACCACCACCGGCTGATCCACGTCGAGCACCACCTCGTCCACGACGGCCACTCCTTCGCGATCCTGCTGCGCGACCTGTTCACCGTCTACCGCGCCACCGTCCTCGGCGAGCCGTACCAACTGCCCGTCGCCCCCTCGTACGAGGACCACGCCCGCGCCGCCGCCGACCTCCCCCGGGACCGCAGCCTCGACTTCTGGACCAGGGAGCTGGCCGACGCGCCGCGCGAGGTCACCCTGCCCGGGTTGGCCCGGCCGCGCGCCGAACGGCGCCACCACGGCGGCCAGTTGCGCCAGTCGATCGGCGCCGACCTGGCCGGGCGGCTGCGCGAGCGCAGCAAGGCGGACGGCCACACCCCGTTCAGCACCCTGCTCGCCCTGCTCGCCGAACTGCTGCGCCGGCACAGCGGCCACCGCGAGCTGGTGATCGGCACCGCCGTCGGCAACCGCCCGGAGGGCTTCGAGGGCACCGTCGGCATGTTCGTCAACACCGTCCCGCTGCGCCTGCGGCTCGACCCGACGGTCCCCGGCACCGAGGCCGTCGACGAGGTGACCGACGTCCTGCTGCGCGCGCTGCCCTACCAGGACCTGCCGGTCCAGGAGCTGACCCGCCGGCTCGGACTGCACACCAGCGGCGCCGACAACCCGCTGTTCAACGTGATGTTCAGCGCGCACGACGCGGCGCTGCCCGACGTCCAGGCACCCGGTCTCGAGGTCTCGCTGTACGAGGGCTTCAACACCGGCACCACCCGCTTCGACCTCGACCTGGTGCTGCTGCCCGACGACCGCCGGGTGGTCGGCGAGAAGCACGGCGCCGCCGGGATGACCCTGGTCTGGGACTACGACGCCGACCTGTTCCGCGAGTCCGACGCGGTGCTGCTGTCCGAGCGGCTGCTGGAGCTGCTGCGCTGCTACCTGGACCGCCCGCAGACGCCGATCGCCGACCTGGCCCCCGCACCCGAGGCCGCGCAGGCCGCCCCGGTCGCCGCGGTCACCCCCGCCGTGCTCGACCCGGCCGCCGCCCACGACCCGGCATCGCTCGCCCTGCTGGCCGGCACCGAGCGGATCAGCTACGGCGAACTCGACCGCCGGGTCGCCGAGTTGGTCGAGCGAATGAGCGCCGCCGGCGTCACCCCCGGCCAGCCGGTCGCCGCCGTGCTGCCGCGCGGCGCGGACAGCGTGGTCGCGCTGCTCGCCTGCCTGCGCCACGGCGCCGTGTACGCGCCGCTGTCCACCGAGGACCCGGCCGCCCGGCTCGGGCTGCTGCTGGAGCGGCTGAGCCCGGCGCTCGTCCTCACCACCCGGCAGAGCGCGTCGGCACTGCCGGAGGAGGGCGTCACCCCGGCGCTGCTGGACGGTCCCGAATTCCCGAAGGCCGAGCCCGCCGCCGTGCTGGACGGCGCCGCGTACGTGATCCACACCTCCGGCTCCACCGGCGTCCCCAAGCCCGTCCTGGTCGGCCGCGAGGCCCTCGCCGGGTACGTCGCCGCGATCGTCGACCGCTACCGCCTCACCTCCGCCGACCGGGCGCTGCTGTTCGCCCGGCCGTCCTTCGACGTGGCCCTGGAGGAGGTGCTGCCCGCCCTCGCGGCCGGCGCCGCCCTCGTCGTGCCGCAGCGCGAGGTGCCCACCGGGCCCGAGCTGGTCGCCGTGCTGGCCGCCCGCGGCGTGACCGTCGCCAACCTGCCGACCAGCTACCTGCTCGCCGTCCGCGAGGACCTGCGTGCGGCGCTGGACGACGGCCGCTGGGCGCCCCGGCTGCTGGTGCTCGGCGGCGAGCGGCTGCCCGCCCGGGCGCTGACCGGCCTGACCGGGGCCACCACCGTGCTGAACGCCTACGGCGTCACCGAGGCCACCGTCACCTCCACCGTGTACGAGATCACCGACGCCGACGTCGCCGAGGACGGCGAGATCCCGCTCGGCGCCGAACTCGACGGCGTGAGCGTCCACGTCCTGGACGACACCCTGCGCCCGCTCGCCCCCGGCTGCGTCGGCGAACTCGTCGTCAGTGGCGGTCTGTTGGCCGAGGGCTACCTCGGCCTGCCGGAGCCCACCGCGGCCCGCTTCACGACCGTCCCCGCGCTTGGCGGCGCCCGGGTGTACCGCACCGGCGACCGCGGCTACCGCGACCTGGACGGGCGGCTGTGCTTCCTCGGCCGCGCCGACAACCAGGTCAAGCTGCGCGGCCACCGGATCGAGCTGGAGGAGATCGAGGCCGCCGCCTCCGCCGAACTCGGCGGCCGCTCCTGCGCGGTGCTGCTGCACACCGACCCGCGGACCGGCCCCCGCCTGGTCGGCTTCCTGGAGGGCGCCGACCGCCCCGACCAGGCCGCCCTGCACGAGGCGCTCGCCCGCCGGCTGCCCGGCGGACTCGTCCCGGCCAGCTGGACGGCCGTCGCCGCGATGCCGACCCTGCCCGGCGGCAAGCCCGACCGCGCCGCCCTCGCCCGCCTGGTGGAGCACGCCCCGGAGCCGCAGGAGGACGCGCCGGGCGAGTTCGCCGACCCCGGCCAGCAGCTGATCGCCGCCGCCTGGCGCGAGGTGCTCGGCCACGACCGGTTCACCGCGGACTCGCACTTCTTCGAGGTCGGCGGCCACTCGCTGCTCGCCGCCCAACTCGCCGCGTACCTGGAGCCCCACCTCGGCAGCCGCCCGCCGCTGCGCACCCTGTTCCGCCACGCCGTGCTGGCCGACCAGGCCCGCGCCCTCGCCGCGGATGCCAAGTGAACGCGCCTTCCAAGGCATCGAACTGACGGCCCGTCACTTTCTGTGGAGATGATGATGGAACACCTTGGCACGGAACTCCGGAGCACGGACACTCTGAGCGCGGACGACCCGGGTACGGGCAGTCTGAGCATCGGCTGCGGCCGCCCGCACCAGGACGGCGCGGTGCTCGACCTGTTCACCGCCTGGGCGCACCGCACCCCCGACGCCCCCGCCCTGATCGACGGCGAGCAGGTCTACAGCTACGCCGAACTCGACCGCCTCGCCGACACCGTGGCCGAGGCGCTGCGCGGCAGGGTCGGCCCCGGCGACCTGCTCGGCGTCTGCCTCGCCCACTCGGTCTCGCTGGTCGCCGTCACCCTGGCCGCCGCCAAGCTGGGCGCCGTCCACCTGCCGCTCGGCCCGCGCCCCGGCGAGCGCCGGCTGCGCGCCGTCGCCGAGCAGCTGCGCCCGGCCTGCCTGGTCGGCGAGCCGGACCTGCTGCCGCCCGGCGGCGAGCGGCTGCCGCTGGACCTGCCCACCGCCGGCGTGGTGGCCGCCCTGACCACCGGCGGGCAGGTGCGCGTCCCGGTCGGCACCCACTACGCGGTGCTCACCTCCGGTTCCACCGGCACCCCGAAGGCCGTCGCCGTCACCGAGCCCGCGCTCGGCGCGCTGCTGCAGTGGTACCGCGGGGCGACCGGCCTCGGCCCCGGGGAGCGGCACAGCCTGCTGATCGGCGTCGCCTTCGACCCGCACGTGCAGGAGCTGTGGGCCGGCCTCACCTCCGGCGCAGCCCTGGTCGTCGCCCCCGAGGCGGTCCGCTGGGACACCGGCGCGCTCACCGACTGGTGGCGCGAGGCCGGCATCACCGTGTCCATCCTGCCCACCCCGCTGGCCGAGCCCGTCCTCGGCCGGCCCTGGCCCGCCGGGCTGGCGCTGCGCCACCTGGTGATCGGCGGCGACCGGCTGCGCCGCGCCCCCGGGCCCGACGTCACCGCGACCGTCCACAACGCCTACGGCCCCGCCGAGGCCACCGTCACCACCACCATGCACACCATGGCCCCCGGCGGGGACCACGGCGCCGGCGCCCCGCCGATCGGCCTGCCGATCGACGGCGTCGTCGTCCTGGTCACCGACGAGGACGGCCGCCCGGTACCGCGCGGCACGGCCGGCGAGCTGCGGATCGGCGGCCGCGGCCTGGCCGCCGGGTACCTCGACCCCGAGCTGACCGCCCGCCGCTTCGTCGACGCGCCCGCCGGCGTGGTCGGCACCGACCGGGTCTACCGCACCGGCGACCGGGTGGTGATGCGGCCGGACGGCGTACTGGAGTTCCACGGCCGCCTCGACGACCAGGTCAAGGTCAGCGGCGTGCGGATCGAACCCGCCGAGGTCGAGGCCGCCTTCGAGCGCGACCCGCAGGTGCGCCGGGCGGTGGTCGCCGCCGAACAGGCGCCGACCGGCGGGGTCCGACTGCTGGCCTTCGTCCACGCCGAGGACGGCGCCGACCCGGCGGCGCTGCTCGACTCCGTCCGGCCCTGGCTGCCCGAGCAGGCCGTGCCCTCCGCCGTCCACCTGGTGGAGCGCTTCCCGCTGGACGCCAACGGCAAGGTGGACCGCCAGGCCCTGCTGGCCGACGTGGCGGTGCCGGACGCGGTCGTGGCGGACGCGGTGGAGGAAGGGTGCGGCCCGGTCGAGCAGACCGTGCTGAAGCTCTGCCGCGAGCTGATCGGCCGCGCCGACCTCGGTCCCGAGGACAACTTCCTGGCCGCGGGCGGCAATTCGCTCGCCGCCGCGAGACTGCTGGAGGCCCTGGAGAACGAGTACGGCGTCCGGCTGCGCGCCCCCCTGGTGCTGCGCCAGCCCGACCTGCGGGCCGTCGCCCGGCTGATCGAGGAACGGGTGGCCGATCTGGCCGCGACCGCCTGACCCCGTCCGAACCTCCTCAGCGGGGCGCCCCGGCCCACCCGGCCGGGGCGCCCGGAAGGGAACCACCGTGACCACCATGTCCTCGCCCGCCGCGGCCCGGTCTGCTGTGACCGACCCGCCGGCCCTGCCCACCCTGACCGATCTGCCCGCCCTGGTCGCCCGGCAGGCCGAGAGCCGCCCCGACGCGCTCGCCGTGACCGACGGCTCCACCGTCCTCACCTACCGCGAACTCGTCGACGCCGCAGGCCGGTTGGCCGCCGTCCTGGCCGCCCGGGGGATCGGCCCCGGCAGCGCCGTCGGCCTGCTGTGCGCCCGCTCGACCCGGTACGTCGTCGCCCAGCTCGCCGTCTGGCGGGCCGGCGCCCTGGCCGTCCCGATCGACCCGGCCTACCCGCGCCCGCGGATCGCCGAACTGACCGCCGACGCGGACCTCCGGCTCGTCCTCGGCGACAAGGGGCTGCTCGCCGAGGCCGGGCTCCCCGAGGAGCTCACCCTGGTGCTGACCGAGCGCGGCACCGAGGCCACCGACGGCACGGCGCCCGACGCCGCCGACCCGGCCGCGCCCGCCCTGCTCTACTACACCTCCGGCTCCACCGGCCGCCCCAAGGGCGTCCTCGTCCCGCACCGCGCCGTCGCCGACCTGGTCACCGCCGAGGACGCGGTCGTCCTCGGCCCGCGCGACCGGGTGCTCTTCCACTCCACCGTCTCCTTCGACGGCGCCACCTTCGAACTGTGGGCCCCGCTCGCCCGCGGCGCCGCCGTGGCCGTCTCCCCGAGCGAGCGGCCCAGCGCCGAGGACCTGGTCCGCGACGTCGAGAGCTTCGGCGTCACCACCGTCTTCCTCACCACCGCGCTCTTCCACCACCTGGTCGCCCGGCGCTCCCGGATCTTCGGCGTGCTGCGCACCCTGGTCGTCGGCGGCGAGGCGATCTCCGCCGAGCACGCGGGCGCCGTGCTGCGGGCCTTCCCCTGGCTCGAACTGGTCAACGGGTACGGGCCGACCGAGGCCACCACCTTCACCACCGTCCACCGGGTCACCCCGGCCGACTGCGCCGGCGCCGTCCCGATCGGCCGGACCTTCGGAGGCGCCCGCGCCTACGTCCTGGACGAGGGCCTCGCGCCGGTGGCGCCGGGCGCCGTCGGCGAACTGTGGATCGCCGGCGACCGGCTGGCCCTCGGCTACCTCGACCGGCCGGAGCTGACCGCCGAGCGCTTCCGTGAACTGCCGGGCATCGGACGCGCCTACCGCAGCGGCGACCGGGTCGCCCAACTGCCGGACGGCTCCCTGGAGTACCACGGGCGCACCGACGACCAGGTCAAGGTACGGGGCTACCGGATCGAACCCGGCGAGGTCGAGCACGCGCTGCTCCAGCTGCCCGAGGTCGCCGAGGCGGCGGTCGTGGTCCGCCGGGCCGGGCAGCCCGACGCCGCGCTCACCGCCTGCCTGGTGCTCGCCGAGGGCGCCCGCCCGGCCGTCGAGGCGCTGCGCGCCCGGCTGGCCGAGCAGCTGCCCGCCCACCTGGTGCCCACCGCCTGGACCGTGCTCGCCGCGCTGCCGCTGACCGGCAGCGGGAAGGTGGACCGGCGGGCACTGGCCGCCGACGAGCGGACCGGGGCGCACCCGGCCGGGGACGAGACGGCCGTCGACGGGGCGGCCGACACGCACCCGCCTGTGAACGAGGGAGCCGACGCGCACCCGGCCGGAGGCGGGCCGACCGGGGCACACCCGGCCACCGGCGCCGGGCTCGGCCCGATCCAGCAGGTCGTCGCCGAGGCGTGGAGCCGGGCCCTGGAACGCCCGATCACCGACCCGGCCGCCGACTTCCTCGCCGAGGGCGGCCACTCGCTGCTCGCCATGTGGGTGGTGGACGACCTGCGCGAGGACCTCGGGGTCGAGCTGTCGCTCGCCGACTTCCTCGCCCACCCGACCGTCGCCGCCCAGGCCGACCTGCTGGAACGCGCCCTGCGGGCCGCCGACGACACCCCCGGAGCCGACCGATGAGCACCGTCGACCAGACCGACCTGCTGCGCCGCGCCCGCGACCGCCGCACCGCCACCGCCCCCGCCCGACCCGTCGCGCCCGGCGGCCCGGCCGTACCCGCCGAGCCGGCCCCGCTCTCGCACGCCCAGCAGCGGATGTGGCTGATGGACCACCTCGGCCAGGGCGGCGCCCTCTACAACGTGCCGATCGCCACCCGGCTGCGCGGCCCGCTCGACCAGGCCGCCCTCGCCGCCGCGATCACCGGCCTGACCGAGCGGCACGCCGTCCTGCGCACCCGCTACCCGCGCCGGGGCGACCAGCCCTACCAGCAGACCGACCCGGTCGCCCCGGTGCCGCTGCCGGTGCTGGACGCCACCGGCCCCGAGCAGCTCCTCGCCGAGGCCGCCCGCCCGTTCGACCTCGCCGCCGGCCCGGTGCTGCGCGCCCTGCTGCTGCGGCACCGTCCCGAGGACCACACACTGCTGCTGACGATCCATCACATCGCGGTGGACGGCGGCTCGCTGCCGTTCATCGCCTCGGACATCGCCGCGCTGTACCGCGCCGAATGCGAGGGGGTTCCGGCCCAACTCCCGTCGGTGGCCCCCTCGTACGCCGACTACGCCCGCCAGGAGCGAGCCCGGGAGGCCGAGTTGACGGCCGCCGCCGACACCCTCGCGGCCGGCCTGTCCGGAGCCCGACCGCTGTCGCTGCTGCGGCCCGTCCCACCCGGCGCCCGCGAGCGCCGCGCCGCCCTGCACACCGCCCCGGTGGACCCCGCCGTGGTGGAAGGGCTGCGCGTCCTCGGCGCGCGGCACGGCGCCACGCTGTACACCGTCGTGCTGGCCGCCGCGTTCGCCGTGCTGCGCACCGCCTCCGGGCAGGACGACCTCGTCCTCGGCTGCGCCAGCGGCCACCGCGCGCGGCCCGAGTTCCGCCGGACCGTCGGCCTCGCCGTCAACACCCTCGCCGTGCGGACGAATCCGTCCGGAGACCCGTCGTTCGCCGAACTGCTCGGTCTCGTCCGCACCGCCCTGCTCGACGCCCAGCAGCACCACGAGGTGCCGTTCGACCTCGTGGTCGAGCGGCTCGGCGCGGCCTCGCGCGGGGCGGACGGCACCCCGCTGCTCTCGGTCAGCTGCGACCTGCTCCGGATCGCCGACCCGCTGGTGCTGCCCGGCCTCGACACCGAGAACGTCGAACTCGACCTGGGACTGGCCAAGTTCGGCCTCACCCTGCTGCTGGAGGACGGCCCGCGGCCGCGCGTCCTGGTCCAGCACGACCGGGACGCGCTGGACGCGACCACCGCCGCCCGGCTCACCGACGCCTTCGCCGTGCTGCTCACCGCCGTGGCCGGCAACCCGGACCTGGCGCTGTCCGCACTGCCCGGCGAGCGGCTGGCCGCCGCCGAACACCCGGTGGTGGCTGCCCTCACGGCCGATCCCGCGGTGGTCGAGGCGGCCGTCGTCGAGCACCCCGACGGCCCGCCGCTCGCCTACGCGGTGGTGCGCGGGCCCGTCGCGCCGACCGGCAGCGCCCTGCGGGCCGCCCTGCGCGGGCGCCTGCCGGCCGCCGAACTGCCGCGCGCGGTCACCCTGGTGGACCGGCTGCCCCGCCTCCCCGACGGCACCCCGGACCGCGACCGGCTGCCCGGCGCGGGCCCGCTGCCCGGCACCGCCCTGCTGAAGGGCGACCCGCTGGAGGGCGGCCCGCTGGACGTCGTCCGGCAGGCGTTCGGCGAACTGCTCAGCGCGACCCCGACCGCCGACGGCGACTTCTTCGCCCTCGGCGGCCACTCCCTCATCGCCGTCCAGCTCGCCGAACGCCTGCGCACCCGCACCGGGCTGCCGCTCACCGGCCTCGACATCCTGGAGCAGCGCACCCCGCGCGCCCTCGCCGCCCTGCTCGCCACCCGCGCGGACGAGCGCAGCGCCGCCCTCGCCCAGGCCGGCGCCCGCCCGCGGACCACCGGTGCCCGCACCGGCACCGTCCTGCTCACCGGCGCCACCGGAGGGGTCGGCGCGGCCGTGCTCCAGGAGCTGATGGCCCAGGGCCGGCCGGTCCGGGTGCTGGTCCGGCCCGAGTCCGCGCACCTGCCCGCGCTGAACGGCGCCGAGGTCGCGGAGGGAGACCTCGGCGACCTCGACAGCCTGCGCCGGGCCGTCGAAGGCGTCGACGCCGTCATCCACTCCGCCTGCACCTTCACCGACCACGCCACCGACCTCGCCGCGATGCGCGCGCTGGTCGACGGCTGGCGGGGCGGCCCGTTCGTCTTCGTCAGCAGCATCGACGCGTACGGCCGCCCGCCGGGCACCGAGGTCCCCGAGGGCGGCCCCAGCGGTGCGCCGGTCACCCCGTACGGGCAGGCCAAGCTGGACAGCGAGCGGATCCTCTTCGAGGCCGCCACCGGCCGCGGCCAGGCCGTCGCCGTCCGCGCCCCGATCGTCTGGGGCCCGCACCACCGCCTGCGCGACCAGCTCCGCTGGGGCTCCACCGGCGCCCTCTACCAGGCCGCCCTGGCCGGACACCCGATCGGCCTCCCCTCCGACGACGAGTGGTACGGCGCGTCCTGGGTGCACGCCGCAGCCCTGGCCCGCGCCCTCACCGCCTGCCTCACCCCCGACCACCCCGCCGCCGGCCGGGTCGTCAACGCGGTCAGCGGACACGTCTCCTGGCCCGAGTTCACCGCCGAACTGGTCCGCCTGCTCGGCTCCGACAGCCCCATCACCACCGCCCCCGACGCCGACGAGGACCTCCGCCGCCCCTGGCACTACCGCGCGGACACCCTGGCCGCTCCCCTCGCCCCCGAACCCGGCGAGGACTGGCGCAGCGTCCTGGCGGCCATGGTCCGCTGAGCCCCCGCCGCGGGCGGAGGAGTCCGGCAATCCGGCCTCCTCCGCCCGCGGCGCTGCTACTCCAGCAGCCACTCGACCCCTTCCTCCGGCACCCACGGGAAGGGCACCTCGGGCCACTGTGCCGCCGCCCAGGCGTCGAGGTCGACCGCCATGACGGCGTCGATGAACTCGGTCGGCGGCCGGTAGTCGTGCGCGGTGATGTAGTGGGTGATCAGGAACGGTGCCGCATAGGCGATCGGCGGCGCGCCCGGGATCCGGATCTCGCCGTTGCCCTCCGGGTACTCGTCGCCCGGCGGGCACAGGTCGCAGTCGTGCAGCCCGAGGCAGACGTTCATCCACTGCACCTGTTGGACGGCCCTCAGCTTCGCCGTGAACTCGGCGGGCACCGTCCCGGTCGGATAGGGCTGGCCGGCCTCCAGCCAGCCGACGTTCAACCGGGTGTAGGCGGGGCGGTACCAGAGGGCGCGGAACCCGGGCTCCGGCTCGTCGAAATAGTCCTTGGCGTTGTAGGTGTACTCGGTCAGATCTTCGTAGAACACCGAGGCATCATGCCCGACCGGTCTCGTCCGCCCCCTACCGGACCTGCCGTAGCCGGGCCGTGGCGACATCGCGGGTGCGCCGTGCGCGGTCGCGTTCGGTGGGCAGGCTCAGGACCTCGCACGGCTGCTGCCGGGTGCCTCCTCGGCGATCTGCTTGACCTCAAGCCCGCTTGAATTCCTAGCCTTCCCTCCGACCAGTCGTCAGATGACAGGAGAAGGCGGATGATTCTTGTGACCGGAGCCACCGGGAACATCGGACGCGCCCTGCTGGAGGACCTGCGGGCGCACGGAGCGGGTCCCCTCCGAGCCCTCACCCGTGACGCCGCCCGGGCCGGGTTCCCCGAGGGGGTGGAGGTGCGCGAAGGCGACTTCGCCGACCCGGACGCCCTGGCGTCCGCCCTCGACGGGGTGCGCTCGCTGTTCCTGGTGTCGCGGATCGGCTCCGACGCCGAGATCCTCGCCGCCGCCCGCCGGGCGGGTGTCGAGCACGTGGTGCTGGTGTCGTCCATCACCGTCCAGACGCATCCGCACCTGGGCCCCGCCCGTGAGAACGCCGCCGTCGAGCGGTTGCTCACGGACAGCGGCATGGCGTGGACGGTGCTCCGGCCGACGCAGTTCGCCTCGAACGCCCTGTGGTGGGCGCCGGCGATCCGCGAGCGCCGGACGGTCCGCGTGCCGTACGCGGACACGGGGCTGCCTACCGTCCACCCCGCGGACATCGCGGCGGTGGCGCGCGTGGCGCTCACCGAACCCGGCCACCGGGGACGGACCTACGCGCTGACCGGCCCGCGGCTGGTGACTGCCCGGCAGCAGCTGGAGGCCGTCGCGGCGGCCCTGGGGCGGGAGGTGCCCGTCGCGGAGACCGGCCGCGCGGAGGCCCACCGGGAACTGTCCGCGCTCCTGGGGGCCGAGGCCGCGGACGCGGTGCTGGACGTGACGGGCGGCGACGTCAACGACGAGCTGCTGGAGGTGCGCGACACCGTCGAAACGGTCACCGGATCCCCCGCCAGGCCCTTCCACCGCTGGGTCTCCGAGAACATCGCCGCCTTCCGCTGAGCCGCCTCCCCGGCCTCGCCCCTGCCCGGCACCGGGTGCTCAACCCATGGCCACCACCCGGGCCCACTCCGGCGGAGTGTCCGGCCGGATGCTCAAGGGCTGCTGGAGGAGGGGTCGAGACGGGTGGTTCGTGGGGGCTTGGGTGTGTTCTGGTGGAGGGCGGAGGGGGCGCGGCGGGGGTGTAGACGCTCGCGCATGGAACTGAGTGCGGAGGCTATGGTTCGCCGGCCCGGAGTGGCCTTGACTGGTGAGCACAAGGACGGACGCGCAGGGTTCACGAACACCGGCGGGTCCGCCGATCCGAACAGGCTCCTACTCCGAGTGAGGGTGTGTGTGATGGCTGGTGTGGTGGATCTCGCGGTCGAGTCCGGTGTCGTGCTGGTGGTCGGTGGGACGGGGAAGACGGGTCGTCGGGTGGCGGACCGGTTGACGGCCCTGGGGTACGGGGTGCGGGTGGGGTCGCGTTCGGGTGCGGTGCCGTTCGACTGGCACGACGAGGGGACGTGGGAGGGGGCGTTGGAG